>NZ_WSEL01000009.1:2127500-2243004 GCF_009758015.1 Ramlibacter pinisoli | reverse complement strand
AAAGTAGGACATCGTCAGGCTCTTACAGCGGCAAAGGCCCAGCAAAACATGCTGGGCCTTTTGCTTTTTGGGCGCGCAAATTCGAATGCCCGTGGTGCGAATTGGCGGCCACGCGGCGTCTCCAGTTCGCGGAAGCCGCTGCCGCAATAGGTGGCCATTGGGTGGCTAATGAGGGTGGCAATTTGCCCGCGCCGCTACCGACCGACCCATCCCGCGCCGGCCAGGCGCTATTTACCGTTGCGCAGTTCCCGCCGCAGGATCTTGCCGACGTTGGTCTTGGGCAGGTCGTCGCGGAATTCGATGTACTTGGGCACCTTGTAGCCGGTGAAGTTCTGGCGGCAGTACTGGGCCACGTCGTCCTCGGTCAGCACCGGGTCGTTCTTGACCACGAACACCTTGATGGCCTCGCCCTGCTTCTCGTCGGGAACGCCGACCGCTGCGCATTCGATCACACCCGGGCACAGCGAAATCACGTTCTCGAGTTCATTCGGGAACACGTTGAAGCCGCTCACCAGGATCATGTCCTTCTTGCGGTCGACGATCCGGGTGTAACCGTTCTCGTCCATGACGCCGACGTCGCCCGTGCGCATGCAACCGTCGGCGGTGAACGCCTTGCTCGTCTCATCCGGCTGTTGGTAGTAGCCACGCATGACGTTGGGGCCGCGGATGCAGATCTCGCCGGGCAGCCCGATCGCGACGTCACGGCCGTCGTCGTCCTTGATTGCGATGTCGATCCCCGGCAGGGGCAGCCCGATCGTGCCCGAGAACCTGGTGCTCAGCACCGGGTTGTTGGTGCCGATGGCGCAGGTCTCGCTCATCCCCCAGCCTTCCACCATGGCGCAACCGGTCACCTGTTGCCACTGGCGCGCCGTGCCTTCCGAGGCCGCCATGCCCCCCGCCTGCGACACGCACAACTGGGAGAAGTCGACCGTCCTGAACTGCGGATGCTGCAGCAGGGAATTGAACAGGGTGTTCACGGCCGGCAGCAGGTGGAACGGCCGGCGCTTGAGGACTTCGATGAACTTGCCGACGTCGCGCGGATTGGGCACCAGCGTCAGGTGCGCGCCCCAGCGGATGGACAGCAGGCACAGCGTGAGCGCGAAGATGTGGTACAGCGGCAGCGCGGTGATGCAGTTGGACTTGCCGACATCGCCGATCTTGGCGAGGGCCGGCGTGAACCAGGCCTCGGCCTGCAGGATGGCCGCGACGATGTTGCCGTGGGTCAGCACCGCCCCCTTCGACAGGCCGGTGGTGCCACCGGTGTACTGGAGGAAGGCGACCGAGTCGAGCGTCTGCTCGCTCGGCTGGAGCTTGAGGCCCTGGCCGGCCGCCAGCGCCTGCCGGAAGGTCGTGACCTGCCGGCCCTGGTCGAGCGGAAGCCGGAAGGCCGGCACCAGTTTGGCCAGGTGGCGCACGGCGAACGTGATCCAGTGGCCATACCAGAAGCCGAGCAGGTCGCCAAAGGCCGTCAGCACGACATGCTTCACCGGCGTGCGGTCGATCACTTCCTCCAGCGTGTGGGCGAAGTTCTCCAGGATGATGATCGCCGTCGCGCCCGAGTCCTTGAGCTGGTGCTCCAGCTCGCGCGCCGTGTACAGCGGGTTGACGTTCACGCAGGTGTAGCCGGCCCGAATGACGGCCGCCATCGCCACCGCGAACTGGGGGATGTTGGGCAGCATCAGCGCGACCCGGGCACCGGGTTCCAGGCCCCGTGCCTGCAGCCATGCGCCCAGCGCGGCGGACAACTCGTCGAGCTGCTGGTACGACATCCAGCGCTCCATGCAGACGGAGAACGGCCGGCTGGCATTGCGCCGGAACGACTCCTCCAGCAACTGGCTCAGCGAACGGAACTGTCCCGGGTCGATCTGCTGCGGAACGCCCGCGGGGTAGCTGCGCAGCCAAGGCCTGTCCATGCTTGCTCTCCTATGGCCAGGGATTGTCAGCGGCGGGGCCGGTGCGGACTACGGGGCTTGTCCCAAGATGCGCGCCAGTTCGGCCTCCGCCGTCGCTGGCTCGGCGTGGAACAGCAGCTGCGACAGGTGCTGCTCCCGCTCCCACACGGTGGCCAGGAAGTTCTCTACCGCGCCACGCTCGCGTGCCATGCCGGCGAAGGTGTCGAAGCCGCCTTCCAGGAAGGCCTGCAGGGCGGCCAGGCCCGCCGCCGTGGCGGGCTTGCGCATCATGCGCAGCATCATGCGCAAGCCCGGCGTCCGGGTCAGGCGAGCCAGGTCGTGCCCGAGGTCGACGACGGCCTGCAGCTGCTGCAGGCGATCCGGCGCGCGGCCGGCCAGGCGCCAAGCCGCGCCGTAGCGGGCCGGGTCGGGGCCTGCCGACACCAGCCAGGCCCGGGCCAGCGCGAGGTCCAGGTCCTCGGTCAGGGCGTGCACCTGGGCGAGGCACGCCGCCGTGGCGCCGATCTTCTCCGGGAACAGGCGCTCGATGGCCCCGGCGATGCGGGCGAACTGCTCGTCGCGCTGCGCATAGTCGCGTTCCCCGTACAACTCGTCGAGGAAGAACCGTGCGCCGGCCGCGTAGGTCCTGCTGCGCAACAGATCCGCATAGGTCCCGGCGAAGCGCCGCGACTGCAGCCGCTTCACCACGCCGAGCGCCTGCCCGAGCAGCGGATCCGACCCGGCGGTGCGGCGCACAGCGGCCACCTGGGCGACGGCTTCGCGGATGGTGCGGGCGGCTTCCATGCCGCCTCAGTCTAGGCGACCCGTCCTGCCTCCCGCCGGCAGCCGCCGCATCCACACCGCACAACCGGTAGCCCCCGCGCCATGCCGCGCAGCGGCCATGCCACGTCATACTCGCCGGATGGCCGCGTCGTCCCGTCTCGCCCGCTTGCAGCAGGGGCTGGCGGCGGGTCTGCTGGTGGCGGCCCTGGCCTGGTTCGCCTATTGGGTGGGCCAGCGCCCGCTCCTGGCCGCGTTCGGGGCGGGGGCCATCGCGTGCGTGCACGCGGTCGTGCTCGGCCTCGAATTCCTGTTCCTGCTGCACGTGCGCCGTGCCGATCCGGCGCCGCGGGCCGGCGCCGGCCAGCTGCTGGCGGCCTGGGGACGCGAAACGCTCCAGGGACTGCGGGTGTTCGGCTGGCGGCAACCATTCCGCTGGCGTCGCTGGCCGGATCGCCTGGAGGCCGGCGGCGGCCGGCGCGGCATCGTGTTCGTGCACGGCTTCGTCTGCAACCGCGGCTTCTGGGCACCGTGGCTGGCGCGCGCCCGGCAGCTCGGACACCCCTACGTGGCCGTCAACCTCGAGCCGGTGTTCGGCTCCATCGACGACTACGCGCAGAGCATCGATGCCGCCGTGCGCCAGCTCACGGCGGCCAGCGGCCGCCCGCCCGTCCTGGTGTGCCACAGCATGGGCGGACTGGCGGCGCGCGCCTGGCTGCGCGCCGCTGGCCGGCCGGAGCGCGTGGCGCACGTGGTCACCATCGCCACGCCCCACCATGGCACCGCGCTGGCCCGATTCAGCCGGCTGCCGAACGGGCGCCAGATGCGCATCGGCGGGGAGTGGCTGGACGACTTGTCGCGCGCCGCGGGCCTGCCGGCGAGCCGGTTCACGTGCTGGTTCAGCAACTGCGACAACGTGGTGATGCCTCCCTCGACCGCCACGCTGGCGGGGGCCGACAACCGCTTCCTGCCGGGGGCCGCGCACGTCGATCTGGCCTTCCGCGAGACGGTCGTCGAAGGCACGTTCGCCCTCGTGCGGGACCTGTAAGATCGCCGGTCGCGGCCTTGCATTCCGGCCGCTGCGAACCTGGAAGCGAACCGGTCATGGCTTTGATCGTGCTGATGGAGGACGATGGCGGCACGCGCACGCTCATCGCCTCGGTGCTGAAGAAGGACGGGCACGAGGTGCTCGCCGCGGAGAACGGGGCCCAGGGCCTGCTGCTGGTCGAGAACCACCGGCCCGACCTGGTGATCAGCGACGTGCAGATGCCCGAGCTCAACGGCTTCCAGATGCTGGCCGCGCTGCGCCAGAACCCCGACATCGCCGCCACTCCCGTGATCCTGCTCACCTCGCTGCAGGAGCGGGCCCACATGCGCATCGGCATGACCACCGGTGCCGACGACTACATCACCAAGCCGTTCCGGCCGGGGGAACTGCGCGAGGCCGCGGCCGCCCAGTTGAACAAGCGCACCATGCACGCCACGCTGCAGGCCATGGCGATCGACCGCGCCGTGCAGGAAGCACTGGAGGAGCAGCGCCACCAGCTGTCCAAGCTGTACGAGCAGCGCCTGGCCACCGAGCTGAGCGAGCGCTGGCCCACCGGCAGCGACGGCGAGGGCGACGAGAAGTTTCCCAGCGCCACGGTGCTGTTCGTCGACATCCCCAGCTACGCCGGCGTCGCCGAGAAGCT
Source organism: Ramlibacter pinisoli (assembly GCF_009758015.1). Classification (NCBI taxonomy): domain Bacteria; kingdom Pseudomonadati; phylum Pseudomonadota; class Betaproteobacteria; order Burkholderiales; family Comamonadaceae; genus Ramlibacter; species Ramlibacter pinisoli. Next base: position 2,238,641 of record NZ_WSEL01000009.1, on the reverse strand, counting down.
CAACCCCGCCGAACTGGCGGACCTGGTGAAGAAGTTCTACGGCAGTGCCAACGACACGGCCCACCTGTTCGGCGCGCGCCACATCCAGTTCATCGGCGAGGGCGTGCTGGCGGTCTTCGTCGATGCCACCGACACCCAGACGGTCAATCACGGCCTGCGGGCCGTGCGTGCCGCCCTCGGGCTGGTGGAGGCCGGCCGCGGGATCCAGCAGTACCTGGCCTCCAGCTATCCCGACCGGGAGCTGCCGCGGTTCCAGGCCAACGTGGCCCTGCACGCCGGTCCCGTCACGCTGACGCTGCTGCACGACCCGCTGCACACGCCCACGGCGCAGACGCTGCCGGTCGGCGACGCCGTCAGTGCGACCATGCTGCTGCAGCGCCAGGGCCGAACTATCGGCTGGCCCATCATGGCCAGCGTCGCCGCGCTGCGGCTGGTTACCGGCGCCGTCGAGACCGACCGGCGTGCGCTGGTCGACCTGCCGGGCCGCTCCTCCCCCCTCGACGTGGCCGAGATCACCGGCCTGGCGCTCTAGTGGCCGCGCCGGCGGCGGCGCCGCGCATGTTCCCGATCGGCCGCATCCTGGCGGCCAGCCTGCTGTTGCTGGCCACCATCCCGGCGCTGCTGGCGGCCTGGCTGTTCCTGCGCGCCGGCAACCAGGCCGTGGAGGCGCTGGCCGGCAAGCTCCTGACCGAGGTCGCGCTGGTGGTGCAGACCGGCAGCGAAGCGCATCTGCGGCAGGTGCACGACGTGCTCAATGGCCTGGTCGCCGAGCGGCCTGCGGCCCCCGAGCTGCGCCGGATGCGGGCCTGGCTGCGCTCGCCCGAGCTGTTCGAGCCGGCCGCTTTCGCCCTCGTGCGCCAGACGCCCGACGTGTCCCAGGTGCACGTGGCCAACCTGCGCGGCGACTACCTGGGCGTCGCACCGGCCGAGGCGGGCGTGCGGATCCTCGTGCGCAAGGCCGGCGATCCGGTGCGCTCCGCCTTCGATGCCATGCAACCCGGCGACCACAGCCGGCCGGCGGTCGCACCGCCGGGTCCCTATGAGCCGCGCAGCGCGCCCTGGTACGTGGGCGCCGTCATGGCCAAGGACCGCGTGTTCTCCCCGGTGCAGGTTTCGGCCGGGCGGCGCGAGCTGGTGGTCAGCCTGTCGCAGCCGGTGTACGACGAGGACGGCGGCGCCGCCGGCGTGCTGGGGGCCGAACTGGGCCTGCAGCGGCTGACCGACATCCTGCGCACCCAGCGCATCAGCGCCCACGGCGCGGCCTACGTGTTCGACGCCAAGGGCGCGCTGATCGCGGGGTCGGCCGGCGATGCCCTGTTCGACAGCGCCGAGGGCCAGGTGCAGCGCCGCAGCCCGGGCGTCAGCGCCAATCCCGTCATCCGCGCCAGCTTCGCCGCGCTGCAGGCCCTGCGCGCCGGCCGCACCCAGGACACGGTGGCGATGGACACCAGCCTGCGCCGCGTGCCCTACGGCGATGAGTCGCTGCTGGTCGTGCAGCGCCCGTTCGGCGAGGCGCTCGGCCTGCCCTGGACCCTGGTCGTCGCCGCGCCCGAGAGCGACTTCACCGCCGACCTGCGCCACGATGGCCAGCTGGCGCTGGGCGTGATGGCGGCGCTGATCGTGCTGGGCGCGCTGATCGCATTTGCCGTGGCCCACGGGCTCGGGCGCCGGCTCGGGCGCCTCAGCCTGGCCGCAGCCCAGCTCGGGCGCGGCGAGGTGCCGGTGATCGAATCCGGCACGCGCATCCGCGAAGTGCACGACCTGTCGCTCGTCCTGCACGACAGCGCCCGGCAGCTGCAGGCCTACCGGCAGGAAGTGGAGCAACAGGCCGGCGCGCTGCGCCAGGCCAACGAAACCCTGGAGGACCGTGTCGCCCAGCGCACTGCGCAGCTCGCCGCCTCGCGCGAGGAGGCGCTGGCGGCGGCCCGCGCGAAGGCGGCGTTCCTGGCCACCATGAGCCACGAGATCCGCACGCCGCTCAATGGCGTGGTGGGCATGAGCACGCTGCTGGCCGAGACCCGGCTGGACGCCGAGCAGCGCGACTACCTGCAGACGATCCGCATCTCCAGCGACCAGCTGCTGGCCGTCATCAACGACATCCTCGACTTCTCCAAGATCGAGTCCGGCAAGCTCGATCTCGAGGCCGAGCCGCTGAGCGTGCGCGGGGCGGTCGAGGAGGCCTGCGACATCGCCGCCCCGCGGGCGCGCGAGAAGGGCCTGGAGCTCATCGTCGACGTGCCCGAGCACGGCAGCGGCGCCGTGCCGGCCGCCATCCTGGGCGACATCACGCGCCTGCGCCAGGTGCTGATCAACCTGGTGAACAACGCCGTCAAGTTCACCGCCAGCGGCGAGGTCGCCGTGCACGCGCGCCAGCTGGCGGCCGACGATGGGCAAGGCCGCTGCGTGCTCGAGTTCCGCATCACCGACACCGGCATCGGCATCGCGCCGGAGCGCCAGCAGGCCCTGTTCGAGGCCTTCACCCAGGTCGATGCCTCCACCACCCGCAAGTACGGCGGCACCGGCCTCGGGCTGGCGATCTGCAAGCGGCTGGTGGAGCTGATGGGCGGCACCATCGGCGTCGAGAGCGCGGCGGGCCAGGGGGCGACGTTCTGGTTCACGGTGGCCGCCCCTGTGACGCAGCTGGAGGAGCCCGCCGGTGCCGGCCAGGCCGGTGCGCTGTCGTCGGTCGGCGTCCTGGTGGTCGACGACCATGCGACCAACGTGCGCATCCTCACCCGCCAGCTGCAGCTGTGGGGCATGGACGTGGCCAGCGCGAGCTCGGGCGCCGACGCGCTGCGCTGGCTCGCGCAGGCGCCGCGCCTGCCGGCGCTGATCGTCACCGACATGCACATGCCGGAGATGGACGGCGTGGCCTTCGCGCGCGCGGTCCGGGCCGATCCGCGGCTGCGTGCCCTGCGCCTGGTGCTCCTGAGCTCCGGCTTCATGCCCGCCGGCGACGAGAACGCCCAGCTGTTCGATGCCCGGCTGCTCAAGCCGGCGCGGCAGAACCAGCTGTTCGAGACCCTGTCGCGGTGTCTGCGCCACGAGGTCGAAGGCCGCGGCGCGCCGCAACGGCCGGAGGACAAGAAGCATGTCACCGTGCTGGTGGCCGACGACAACGCGGTGAACCTGAAGGTCGCGTGCGCGATGCTCTTCAAGCTGGGTTACGAGGTGCGCACCGCGGTCGACGGCCGCGAGGCCGTGGAGGCCACGGCCCAGGCGGCCGCCACGGGCCGTCCGCTGGGCGCCATCCTGATGGACGTGAACATGCCCGACGTCGACGGACTGGAGGCCACCCGCCAGATCCAGGCCGTCTGGGGCGAGCGCTCGCCGCCCATCATCGCCCTCACGGCGGCGGCCTCGGCCGAGGACCGCGCGCGCTGCGAGGCGGCCGGCATGGACGACTACCTCACCAAGCCGCTGCAGGTGGCGGCGCTCGCCCAGGCGCTGGAGAAGTGGCTCGCGCCCGGGCCAATGACGGCAGCAAGTGCGGCGGCGCCGGGCCCCGCCGTGCTGGCCGAGGGCGCGCCCGCTAGACCGCCCGAGGAGGACGGGCCGCTGATGGATTTCGCGCGGCTGGAGGAATTCAAGGAGTTCGACGACGAGGAGCTGTCGATGACGCGGCAGGTCGTCGAGCTGTTCGTCGCCGATGCGCCCGAGCGGCTGGCGGCGGTCGAGGCGGCCGTCGCTGCCGGCGACGCGCAGGCGCTCGGTCGCGCGGCGCACGCCCTCAAGGGCGCGGCCAGCAACGTGGGCGCGGTGGCGCTGTCACACGCCGCGTCCGCGCTCGAGGCGGACGCGCGCGCCGGCCTGCCGCCCGATGCCGCCGCGGCGGCCGAGCGGCTGCGCGAGCTCTGGGACCGCACCCGCGCCGCCCTCGCCAGCTGGCCCTGAGGCCACGCGGCCGGTCCGGTCCGCGCGCGAAAGAGCGAAGCAGGTCACACGGCCGACCGGCCTTTTGCACTGGCGCAAAACCCGCGCGCTTCCTACTCTCCTGCCCATGACAACAAGGGAGGAGACACATGCAGACCAACCTGCAAACCCCGGGCGCTCGGGCGTCCGTTTTCGAGGGCCGTCCGCCCCTGGCCGCCGGCATGGGCGACCTGGTGCTGGACGAACTGGCATACGGGGTGGCCGTGGCCACTCCGGCGGGCGAGCTGGTGCACGCCAACCAGGCCGCGCGCCATGAACTGGGCCGCCGCCGCGTGCTCTGGGTCCGCCATGGCCTGCTGCAGGTGCAGCCGGCCGACACCAAGGCGCTGGCCGACGGGCTGGGCAAGGCGGCAACCGGCAAGCGCAGCCTGCTGCACCTGTTGGGCGAGGCCGGCGACAAGCTGGCCCTGGCGCTGGTCCCGCTCGGGCGCGGCGAGCCGACCTCCAGCCACGTCGCGCTGCTGTTCTCCCGCCCCAGCGTCTGCGAGTCGCTGATGCTGTGCTTCTTCGCCCGCAGCCATGCGCTCACGGCGGCGGAAGAGACCGTGCTGGGCATCCTGTGCCAGGGCTACTCCGCTCCCGAGGTGGCGCGCCAGCTCGAAGTGGCCGTGTCCACGGTGCGCAGCCACGTGCGCAGCCTGTGCGCCAAGACACGCTCCTCCGGCGTGCGCGAGCTGGTGAGCCGGGTGGCCATGCTGCCGCCGGTGGCCCCCGCGCTGCGCTGCGACCCCCTGCACTGATCGCTCGTTCCTCCGATTGGCGGCCGCGTACCCCTCTGCTAGAGTGGCCGCGAGGGGAGGAGATCATCCATGTCCACGTCCCACGCGGCGGCGCAAGACCGCCTGTTCGACGCCCTGACGCCGAGCATCAGGGCCCTCGCGCTACTGGGCTGCGTGCGCAGCTTCCGCAAGAACACGGTGATCATCACGGAGGGGGAGATGGGCGACTCCACCTACGTCCTGCTCTCCGGACGCGTGCGCGTCTACTCCAACGACGCCGTCGGCCGCGAACTGACCTTCGGGGTGGTGGAGGCCGGCGACTACTTCGCCGAGATGTGGCTCGATGGCGGCCCGCGCTCGGCCTCCATCATCACGCTCGAACCCTGCGTCTGCGCCGTGGTCAGCCGGGCCGACCTGTGCAAGCACCTGGCGAGCCATCCGGACTTCATGCTCGAACTGATCGCGCGCGTCATCCGCCGTGCCCGCACCGCCACCCAGACGGCGCGCGAGCTCGCGCTGAAGGATGTCTATGGCCGCGTGGTCAGCACGCTGGAGGGGCACCAGGGCCCGGCCACGCCGGGTGCGCCGGTGCTGCTGGCGCCCATCACGCACCAGACCATCGCCAGCCGGGTCGGCGCCTCGCGCGAGATGGTCAGCCGGCTGCTGAAGGACCTCGAGCGCGGCGGCTACGTGTCCCTGGGCATCCGCCAGATCACCCTCAACCGCAAGCTGCCGGCGCGCTGGTGAACCGTCAGGAGCCGGCGTAGCCCGCCGCCGATGGCGGCTGCGCATCCGGGCCCGCGGCCGGTCCGGCGGCCAGCACGCGGAAGGCGTGGGTGGGTCGGCTCAGGTGCCGCAGCCGGTGCATGCCCAGGTCCTTCAGGCGCGTGCCCGAGCCGGCCAGCAGGTCCCGCAGGGCGGCGCTCACCACGAATTCCCCGGGGCCGGCCAGCGCCAGCAAGCGGCTGGCGAGGTTGACCCCCGAGCCGTAGATGTCGAATTCGTCGGCGATGTAGTGCGCCGCGTGGGCCGCGATGCGCACCTGCAGCTGCAACGGCGGCTCGGCCCCCAGCTGCCGGTTGCCCTCGCCGCAGCGGCGCAGCAGGTCGAAGGCCGCATGCACCGCGGCCGTGGCCTGGTCGAACGCCAGCAGGAAGCCGTCGCCGGTGCTGCGGTGGAAGCGGCCGCCATGGGTGGGCACGACCAGGTTGCGGGCCTCGTGCGCGAACCGGCGCCAGCGCTGGATGAAGCCCGACTCGTCGCTCTCCATCAGGCGCACGGATTCCACGGTGTCCAGCACCAGGATCACCTTGCGGTGGAGCTCCACATCCGGCGAAGGGGACGGCCTGGGTGTCGTCATGGCGGGCGGCAACAGGGATGACCTGAATCAAATTGTCAACCCCTTGTTACCGGCCGTCTTGCCGGACCTGCCGAATCGCCGCGACGAACGGCGCCGGGCCCCTCAGGCCGGCTTGCCCTCCAGCACGCCGCGCCGCATCTGGTCCAGCTCCATGGTCTCGAACAGGGCCTTGAAGTTGCCCTCGCCGAAGCCCTCGTTGCCCTTGCGCTGGATGAACTCGAAGAAGATCGGGCCGAGCTGGTTCTCGCTGAAGATCTGCAGCAGCAACTGGCCCGTCTGGCCGTCGACCAGGATGTTGCGCTGCCGCAGCGCCTCGATGTCCTCCTGCAGCTGCGGGATCCGCCGCGGCAGCAGCTCGTAGTAGGTGTCGCTGGTCTCCAGCAGCTTGATGCCGGCCAGCTGCAGGGCGTCCACCGTGTCGTACAGGTTGCGCGAGCCCAGCGCGATGTGCTGGATGCCCTCGCCGCGGTACTTGTCCAGGTACTCCTGGATCTGGCCGGCCTTCTCGTTGCCCTCCTCGTTGATCGGGATGCGGATCTTCCCGCAGGGGCTGGTCATGGCCTTGCTCTTGACGCCGGTGGCCTGGCCCTCGATGTCGAAGTAGCGGACCTCGCGGAAGTTGAACAGCCGCTCGTAGAACTCCGACCATTCGGCCATGCGGCCCCGGTGCACGTTGTGGGTCAGGTGGTCGATGTAGGTCAGGCCGTGGCCGGCCGGATCGAGCGCCTCCTGGGCGTCGATGCCGGGCAGGGGCTCGAAGTCGACGTCGTAGAAGCCGATGTCGCCGATGTCGCCCGGCCGCGCGCCGTTCTTGCCGCGCCAGCGGTCCACCAGGTAGATCAGGCTGTCGCCGATGCCCTTGATGGCCGGAATGTTCAGCTCGCCCGGGCCCGCCGCGCCGGCGTAGCCCCAGGCGCCCAGCGAGACGGCGCGCTCGTAGGCCACCTTGGCATCGCGCACCCGGAAGGCGATGGCGCAGATGCTGGGCCCGTGCTGGCGCGCGAAGCGCTGAGCGAACGAATCCGGCTCGGCGTTGACGATGAAGTTGATGCCGCCCTGGCGGTACAGCAGCACGGCCTTGTGGCGGTGGCGGGCGATCGGCCGGAAGCCCATGCGCTCGAACAGCTCCCCCATCGCCTTGGGGTCCGGCGCCGCGTACTCGATGAACTCGAAGCCGTCCGTCCCCATGGGGTTGTCCCAGCCCGGCGCGGCGCGGCTGGTGGAAGGGGGCTGGGCAGCGGTCATCGGCGGTCTCCGGTCGGTGCAATGGGGAACCAGCACTGTAGGGCGGCAGGCGTTCAGTTTTCCGCCGGAGAGCGGCTCGAAAATGCCCCTTCGATCAATAAAATTGCGCCATGGCTGAATCCGCTGCATTAGACAAGCTCGACCGGGCCATCCTGCGCGCGCTGCAGGCGAACGGACGCGAGACCTACGAGGTGGTCGGCGAGCAGGTCGGGCTGTCGCCCAGCGCCGTGCTGCGCCGGGTCAAGCGGCTGGAGGAGGCGCGCATCATCGACCGCTACGTGGCCCTGGTGCGACCGGAACTGGTCGGACTGGGCCTGACCGCCTACATCAACGTCCGGCTGGAAAAGCACACCGAGCACCACAAGCGCAACCCCATGGACCTGTTCCGGGCTGCCGTCCAGACCTGGCCGGAGGTGGTCGAGTGCGTGGCCCTGACCGGGGAGATGGACTTCCTGCTGCGGGTGGTGGTGGAGGACATGGCGCACTACAGCCGCTTCATCCTGGAGACCGTCCTGAAGCACCCGAGCGTGCAGGACTGCAAGACCAGTTTCGTGCTCGACCGTGTCAAAGCCACCACGGCGGTGCCGGTTTAGTGCGGTGTCGGGGCACAGTAAGTGCCCCCTGACGTAGTTTCCCGGACTGGGGCGGACCGGGATAACCCTTACATTGGTCCCATGGCCGACGACCCCGCCCTGAAGCCCGCGCCCGCCCTGGTCCCGATCCGTTCGCTGGGCCCGAGCCACCGCGAGCGCATCGCGACGCACCTGCTGGCGCTGGATGCCGACGACCGCTACCTGCGGTTCGGCTACACGGCCACCGACGAACAGGTCGGCCGCTACATCGCCGACCTCGACTTCGAGCGCGACGACATCTTCGGCATCTACAACCGCAAGCTCGAACTGATCGCCATGGCGCACCTGGCGTTCTCGCGCGACCCGCGCGCCAGCCGCTGCGCGGAGTTCGGCGTCTCGGTGCTGGCCAAGGCGCGCGGCCGGGGCTACGGCAGCCGGCTGTTCGAGCGGGCCGTCATCCATGCCCGCAACGAGGGCGTCGACCTGCTGTTCATCCACGCCCTGAGCGAGAACACGGCGATGCTCAAGATCGCCCGCCATGGCGGCGCGACGCTGGAGCGCTTCGGCAGCGAGACCGAGGCCCACCTGCGGCTGCCGCCGGCCACCCTGGACACGCGGATGAGCGAACTGGTGGTCGAGCGCTTCGCCCAGACCGACTACAAGCTCAAGGAGCAGGCCAAGAGCTTCTGGGACTTCCTGGCCCAGGTGCAGGAGACCCGGCAGGGCGTGCGCGCGGCCCGCCACCAGTCGGGCAGCTGAGCCGGCCGGCCGGGCCGGTGCCCGCTGGCGATTCCGCTATCCTTGTCGTCCCCCAACCACCGCACGTCCTGCTTCGACGCCGTGTCCGACCCCCACCCTGCGCGGCCTCATGAGAAGGAAGACCGCCGCACGTTCCTGCAGAAGGTCGCCGAGTTCATCCACCCGGGGCCGGACTCCCGCGATGAGCTGATCGAGACGCTGGCCGACGCCGAGGACAACGAAATCATCGACGCCGAGTCGCGCGTCATGCTCGAGGGGGTCATCCGCATGGCCGACCAGACGGCCGGCGACGTCATGGTGGCGGCGCCGCGGATGGACCTGGTGAACATCGATTCGCCGTATGACGAGATCCTGCACCTCGTCATCGACACCGCGCACTCGCGCTTCCCGGTCTACGAGGGCGAGCGCGAGAACATCATCGGCATCCTGCTGGCCAAGGACCTGCTCAAGCTGCAGCGGGCCCCGGAACTGAACATCCGCGCCCTGCTGCGGCCGGCGGCATTCGTCCCCGAGAGCAAGGGCCTGAACGACCTGCTGCGCGAGTTCCGCGGCAACCGCAACCACCAGGCGCTGGTGATCGACGAGTTCGGCCGCATCGCCGGCCTCATCACCATCGAGGACGTGCTGGAGCAGATCGTCGGCGAGATCGAGGACGAGTTCGACATCGCCGAGGAAGAGGGCGACATCTTCGCCCTGGCCGACCGCACCTACCGCGTCAGCGGCGACACCAGCCTGGAGCGGGTGGGCGAGGCGTTCGGCGCCAGGATCGTGCCGACCGACAGCGCCGACGGCGAGCACCGGTTCGAGACCATCGGCGGCCTCATCGCCCACGAGATGGGGCATGTGCCGCGCCGCGGCGAGCACCACACGCTGGCCGGGCTGAACTTCGTCGTGCTGCACACCAAGGGTGGGGCGGTGCGCTGGTTCAAGGTCGCCCCGGTGGCGGCCGACGACAACACCGGGTGAGCGCCCGCCGCCTGCCGGGGTGGGCTGCGCTCGGGCTGGCGCTGCTCGCGGGGCTGCTGCAGGCCGCATCGGTGGCCTGGCCCGGCACGGGGCAGCCGCTGTGGTGGCTGCAGCTCGCCTCGCTGACCGGGCTGGCGGCGCTGGCGCACCGGGCCGACGGCTGGCGCCGGGCGGCCGGCCTGGCCTGGCTGTTCGCGACCGCGTGGCTGGCCGGCACCTTCTGGTGGCTGTTCATCTCCATGCATGTCTACGGCGGGCTGGCCGCGCCGCTGGCGATGGCGGCGGTGCTTGGCCTGTCGGCGTTCCTGGGCGCGTACTACGCGCTGGCCGTCGGGGTCTGGCGCGCGCTGCGGCCCGGCCCGGCCAGCGCGCCGGTCCTGTTCGCGGCCCTGTGGCTGACGGCCGAACTGTTGCGCGGCACCTGGTTCACCGGCTTCCCCTGGGGCGCTTCCGGCTATGCGCATGTCGACGGGCCGCTGCGGCTGCTGGCGCCGTGGATCGGGGCGTACGGCATCGCCGCGGTCGCTGCCGGCATCGCGGCGGCGCTCGGCGTGGCCGTGGGCGGCACACGCTCGCCGCGTCTGCTGGGCGCCCCGGCGGCGGCGGCGCTGCTGGCCGGGATCGCCGCCGTGGTGCCGGTGGCGGGCGGCGACGCCGGCCGGCCGCTGTCCGTGGCGCTGCTGCAGGGCAACATCCCGCAGGACGAGAAGTTCGAGGGCCGCACCGGCGTGCCGCTGGCGCTGGCCTGGTACGGCGAGCAGCTGGCGGCCAGCAGCGCCTCGCTGGTGGTGGCGCCCGAGACCGCCATCCCGCTGCTGCCCCAGCAGTTGCCCGAGGGCTACTTCGAGGCGATGGCCGACCATTTCCTGCAGGGCCGGCAGGCGGCGCTGGTGGGCATGCCACTGGGCAGCTACGAGGAGGGCTACACCAACTCGGTGGTGGGCCTGCAGCCGCGCGCGGCGGTCTACCGCTTCGACAAGCACCACCTGGTGCCGTTCGGCGAGTTCATTCCGCCGCTGTTCCGCTGGTTCACCGACCTGATGAACATCCCGCTGGGCGACTTCAACCGCGGCGCGGTCGGGCAGGACTCGTTCCCCTGGCAGGGACAGCGGCTGGCGCCCAACGTCTGTTACGAAGACCTGTTCGGCGAGGAACTGGCGGCCCGCTTCGCCGACCCGGCCGCCGCGCCGACCATCTTCGTGAACGTCAGCAACATCGGCTGGTTCGGCGACAGCGTGGCGATCGACCAGCACCTGCAGATCAGCCGCATGCGGGCGCTGGAGTTCGACCGCCCGGTGATCCGCGCCACCAACACCGGCGCCACCGCCATCATCGACCACCGGGCCGACGTCGCGAAGTCGCTGCCGCGCTTCACGCGCGGGGTGCTCACCGGCGAGGTGCAGGGACGCACCGGCCTGACGCCCTTCGCCTGGTGGGCGTCGCGCTGGGGCCTGTGGCCGCTGTGGCTGCTCGGCCTTGCTCCTGTTTTGGGAGCGCTGGTGCGCGGCCGAAGGCGTGCGCCCACTTAAAATCGCACCGATGCTCACGTTCCAGCAAATCATCCTGAAGCTGCAGTCGTACTGGGATGCCCAGGGCTGCGCGCTGCTGCAGCCCTACGACATGGAAGTCGGGGCTGGCACCTCCCACACGGCCACCTTCCTGCGCGCCCTCGGCCCCGAGCCCTGGAAGGCGGCCTACGTGCAGCCCAGCCGGCGGCCCAAGGACGGCCGCTACGGCGAGAACCCGAACCGCCTGCAGCACTACTACCAGTACCAGGTGGTGCTCAAGCCGGCGCCGGCCAACATCCTGGAGCTGTATCTCGGCTCCCTGCAGGCGCTGGGCTTCGACCTGAAGAAGAACGACATCCGCTTCGTCGAGGACGACTGGGAGAACCCCACGCTGGGCGCCTGGGGCCTGGGCTGGGAGGTCTGGCTCAATGGCATGGAGGTGACCCAGTTCACCTATTTCCAGCAGGTCGGCGGCATCGACTGCAAGCCGATCACCGGCGAGATCACCTACGGCCTGGAACGGCTGGCGATGTACCTGCAGGGCGTGGACAACGTCTACGACCTGACCTGGACGGAAGGCCTATCGTACGGCGACGTGTACCTGCAGAACGAGAAGGAACAGTCGGCCTACAACTTCGAGCACAGCGACGCCGAGTTCCTGTTCACCGCCTTCGGCGCCCACGAGAAGCAGGCCAAGTACCTGATGGAACAACAGCTGGCGCTGCCGGCCTACGAGCAGGTGCTCAAGGCGGCGCACACCTTCAACCTGCTGGATGCGCGCGGCGCCATCAGCGTGACCGAACGCGCGGCGTACATCGGCCGCATCCGCAACCTCGCGCGCAGCGTCGCCCAGGCGTACCTGCTCAGCCGCCAGCGGCTGGGCTTCCCGATGGCGCCGCGGCCCTGGGCCGAGGCCGCGACGGCGAAGATGGTGGCCGACAAGCTGGTGGAGGCCGCGTGATGGCCCACCCCAACCTGCTGGTCGAACTGTTCGTCGAGGAACTGCCGCCCAAGGCGCTGAGGAAGCTGGGCGAGGCGTTCGGCAGCGTGCTGCTGGAGCAGCTGCGGGCACAGGGGCTCGCCACCGCCGACTCGGCCCTCACGACCTTCGCCTCGCCGCGCCGGCTGGCCGCTCATGTCACCAACGTGGCTTCCCAAGCGCCAGATCAGGAAGTCATTGAAAAACTGGTGCCCATGTCTGTCGGCGTGAAAGATGGGAAGCCGACGGAGGCTCTCCGGAAGCGGCTTGGGAAGATCGGACGCGAACGGCTTGCCGACCTGTGGCCGAACTCCGTCGATGGACCGGACAGCTTGTTCACACAATCGGATGGAAAGGTCGAATCCATCTACTTGCGCGGACTTGCGATTGGCACAAGTCTGCAAGTTGGCTTGCTGAACTCCATTGAACGGGCCGTGACCCAGCTGCCGATTCCCAAGGTCATGACCTACCAGCTGGCCGACGGCTGGACCGACGTCAAGTTCGTCCGCCCGGCGCACGGACTGGTCGCCCTGCACGGCGCCGAGGTCGTGCCGCTCGAGCTGCTCGGGCTGGCCGCCGGCCGCGTGACGCACGGCCACCGCTTCGAGGCCGCCGCCGAGATGGTCACCATCCCGGATGCGGACAGCTATGCGCAAGTGCTGGCGGAGCAGGGCGCGGTGATCGCCGGCTTCGAGGCGCGCCGGGCCGAGATCGTGCGGCAGCTGCAGGCCGCCGCGCAGCAGGTCGGCGCCGGTGCCCGGCCGATCGAGGACGATGCCCTGCTCGACGAGGTGACGGCGCTGGTCGAACGGCCCAACGTGCTGGTCTGCCAGTTCGAGCCGGCCTTCCTCGACGTGCCGCAGGAGTGCCTCATCCTCACGATGAAGGCCAACCAGAAGTACTTCCCGCTGCTCGATGCCCAGGGCCGGCTGACCAACCGCTTCCTGGTGGTGAGCAACATCCGCCCGCAGGACCCCGGCGCCGTGGTCGGCGGCAACGAGCGCGTCGTGCGCCCGCGCCTGGCCGATGCCAAGTTCTTCTTCGACCAGGACCGCAAGAAGACGCTGGCGTCGCGGGTCGAGGGGCTGGCCAGGGTCGTCTACCACAACAAGCTGGGCACGCAGGGCGAGCGCACCGAGCGCGTGCGCCGGCTGGCGCAGTCGATCGCCCGCACGCTGGCCACGAACGGCGTCGCCGACGCCGCGGCCGACCGGGCCGACACCGCCGCACAGCTGGCCAAGGCCGACCTGCTGACCGACATGGTGGGCGAGTTCCCCGAGCTGCAGGGCACCATGGGCCGCTACTACGCGCTGCACGACGGCCTGCCGCAGGACATCGCCGACGCCGTCGAGGACCACTACAAGCCGCGCTTCGCCGGCGACCAGCTGCCGCGCGGCACCACCGGCCTGGTGGTCGCGCTGGCCGACAAGCTCGAGACGCTGGCCGGCCTGTTCGCCATCGGCCAGCTGCCCACCGGCGACAAGGACCCGTTCGCGCTGCGCCGCCATGCGCTGGGCATCGTGCGCATGCTGATCGAGAAGGACCTGCCGCTGGACCTCGGGCAGCTGCTGGCCGAGGCGCTCGCACTGTTCCCGCAGGCCGCTGCCGCGACGCGCGAGCAGCTGGCCGAGTTCATCTTCGACCGCCTGGCCGGCGCGCTGCGCGAGCAGGGCTACAGCGCCCAGGAAGTCGACGCCGTGCTGGCCCTGCGGCCGCAGCGGCTGGGCGACGTCGCCAAGCGCCTGCAGGCGGTGCGTGCCTTCGCCGCGCTGCCCGAGGCGCCGGCGCTGGCGGCCGCCAACAAGCGCATCGGCAACATCCTGAAGAAGGCCGACGGCAGCGTCGACGCGCAGGTCAGCGAAGGCCTGCTGCACGAGGCCGCCGAGAAGGCGCTCTATGCCGCCACCCGCCAGCTGGCGCCCGCGGCGCAGGCCCAGTTCGACGCCGGCGACTACACCGCCTCGCTGCAGACCCTGGCCGCGCTGCGTGCACCGGTCGACGCCTTCTTCGACGACGTGATGGTCAACGCCGAGCAGGCGGACCTGCGCCGCAACCGCCTGGGGCTGCTGGCCACGCTGCACGGCGCGATGAACCGGGTGGCCGACCTGTCCCGCCTCGCCACATGAAGCTCGTCATCCTCGACCGCGACGGCACCATCAATGCCGACAGCGACGAATTCATCAAGTCGCCGCAGGAGTGGCAGCCGCTGCCCGGCGCGCTCGAGGCCATCGCGCGGATGAACCACGCCGGCTGGCACGTGACCATCGCCTCCAACCAGTCGGGGCTGGGCCGCGGCCTGTTCGACGTCGGCTCGCTCAACGCCATGCACGCCAAGATGCACAAGCTGCTGGCCGCGCACGGCGGCCGGGTCGATGCCATCTTCTACTGCCCGCACAGCCCCGACGAGGGCTGCACCTGCCGCAAGCCGCTGCCGGGCCTGTTCGAGCAGATCGGCGACCGCTTCGGCATCGAGCTCAAGGGCTGCCCGGTGGTCGGCGACGGCCTGCGCGACCTGCAGGCCGGCGTGGCCGTGGGCTGCGAGCCGCACCTGGTGCTCACCGGCAAGGGCGCGCAGTACCGCGGCCGCCCGCTGCCCGAGACCTTTCCCGCCGGCACCCGCGTGCACGAGGACCTGGCCGCCTTCGCCGACTGGCTGGTGGCGCGCAGCGCCGCGAAGGCCGCGGGCTGACGATGGCGCTGCTGCGATCGATCCTGCACGCGCTGTGGATGCTGGTCACCGTGGTGCCCTGGGGCATCTGGATGGTGACGGCGTCGCTATGGGCCAACGGCGAGCAGATGTACTGGAAGGCGGCCCGCTGGCTGGGCTGGCAGATCGGCGCCGCCCGCGTGCTGTGCGGCATCCAGGTGCGCGTGACCGGCATGGAGAACCTGCCGCAGGGCAAGACCAGCCCGGCGATCCTGCTGGTCAAGCACCAGTCGACGTTCGAGACCTTCCTCATGCCGACGCTGATGCCGCACCCGCTGGCCTACGTGTTCAAGCGCGAGCTGATCTACATCCCGTTCTTCGGCTGGGCCATGGGCCGCATGGACATGATCCACATCGACCGCAGCCTGCGCGCGCAGGCGTTCAACCGCGTCGTCGAGCAGGGCAAGCGGCTGCTGGCGCAGGGCATCTGGGTCATCATGTTTCCCGAGGGCACGCGCATCCCGCGCGGCCAGGCCGGCAACTACAAGACCGGCGGCACGCGGCTGGCGGTCGAGACCGGCGCGCCGGTCATCCCGATCGCGGTGAGCTCGGCCAAGGTCTGGCCGCGCAAGGCCTTCGTCAAGCGCCCGGGCGTGGTCGACGTGGTGATCGGCAAGCCGATCCCCAGCCAGGGCCGCCAGGCCGACGAGCTGATGCGCGAGGTCCAGGCCTGGATCGAGGCCGAAATGCACCGCATCGATCCCGAGGCCTACCGCTAGACTCGGGGCCATGCGCAACCCGCTCCAGCTCACGCTGGACCTGTTCGAGTCGCTGGTCCCCGCGCCGCGGCCGGCCCCGGCTCCGGCCCCGGTGGTCGCGGCCCCGGTCGCACCGTCCGTCGCCGCCGCGCCGGCCGAACCGCTCGACGCGGTGCTCGCGCCGGCCACCTTCCACCATCCCAACGCCAACCGCCGCGCCCAGCTGGGCCACACCTTCGTGGCCTACGAATTCAAGCGCGCCCGGCGCAAGACCATCGGCTTCGTGGTCGGCGTCGAGGGGCTCACCGTCAGCGCGCCGCGCTGGGTGCCGCTGGCCGAGGTCGACGCCGCGGTGCAGGCCAAGTCGGCCTGGATCCTGGCCAAGCTCGATGGCGCGCGCCAGCGCCACGACCGCATCGAGGCGGCCCGCATCCAGTGGAAGGACGGCGCCGTGTTCCCCTTCCTGGGCGAACCGGTCATCGTGGTGCTCGACTCGCGCGGCGCCGGCGGCGCGACGCTGAACACCGACGCCCAGGCCCTGCCCGGCGTTCCGCGCCTGACGCTGCACGTGGCCCTGCCGCAGCACGCGAACGCCGAGCAGATCCGCGACGCCGTGCAGGCCTGGCTGATGCGGCAGGCCAAGCGCCTGTTCACCGAGCGCCTGGACCACTACGCGCCCCGGCTCGGCGTGCAGTGGCGCAAGCTGGTCCTGAGCAATGCCGGCACGCGCTGGGGCACGGCGCATTCGGACGGCACCATCCGCCTGAACTGGCGGCTGGTCCACTTCCGCCTGCCGGTCATCGACTACGTGGTCGCGCACGAACTGTCGCACCTGCGCGTGATGGACCACAGCCCCCGCTTCTGGGACACGGTGGCGACGGTGGTGCCCGACTACGCCCGGCTGCGCGGCCAGCTGCGCGACGAGCCGCTGCCGGCCTGGTGAGTCAGGCCGCCGCGAAGCGGTAGGTCCCGTCGCTGCCGCGCTGGCGCCGCAGCTGGCCCGCGAACCACAGCGCATGCAGATGCGCCACCGACTCGCCCATGGCGAAGGTGGTCTGGTGCAGGTCCAGCGGACGCTTGAACAGCACCGGCAGCATCTCGGCCGCCGTCGAGGGCCTGGCCGTGCAGGCCTCCAGCACCTCGGCCAGCCGCTCGCGGTGGTGGGCGTGCAGCTGGTCGATGCGCTGGTGCAGGCCGGTGAACGGCTTGCCGTGGGAGGGCAGCACCAGCGTGTCCGGCGGCAGGTGGCGGAACTTGTCGAGCGATGCGAGGAAGGCCCGCAGCGGATCGGACTCGGGCTCGACGTCGTGCACGCTGACGTTGGTCGAGATGCGCGGCAGCACCATGTCGCCGCTGATCAGGACCCGCAGCTCGCCGCAGGACAGCGCGATGTGCTCGGGTGCGTGGCCGTAGCCGCTGATGCAGGTCCAGTCGCGCCCGCCGATGCGCACCACGTCGCCGTCGGCCAGGCGCCGGAAGCTCCCCGGCACCGCCGGCACCATGCTGCGGTAGTAGTTGGCGCGGCCGCGGATCTGCTCCAGGTCGGCCGGCCCGGTCAGCCCGTGGGCGGCGAAGAAGCGCGCCGCCGACTCGCCGCCGAACCCGGTCGTGCTCTGCGAGCCGACCCGCGCCGCGTTGTAGTCGGTCGCGCTGATCCACAGCCGGCAGGGATGCTCGGGCGTCGACCAGCGCTCGCACAGCCAGTGCGCCAGGCCGATGTGGTCCGGGTGCATGTGGGTGACGAGCACGCGCAGGACGGGCAGACCGTCCAGAGAGGAGGCGAACACCTGCTCCCACTGCGCCTTGGACTCGTCGCGCGTGATGCAGCAGTCCACCACGGTCCAGCCCTCGCGGCCGTCGAGCCGGTCGCGCAGCAGCCAGAGGTTGATGTGGTCGAGCGCGAACGGCAGCGCCATCCGGATCCAGCGCACGCCGGGCGCGACCTCCAGGGTCTGGCCCGGCGACGGCAGCGCATCGCCCAGGGGATAGGTGAGCTGGGCTTCTAGGGAGTTCATGCGGGGGGAGGGCGTGAGCCAGGCAACTGCGGTTTGACGTTGACGTAAACGTCAGCTGTAATCGCGCCATTCTAGGCGTGCCCCGCGGCCGCGCCCGTTCCCGCTGTCCCGCACATCCATCCGCTTGCTCCTCCGGTCTTCCATGGCGACCACGACCTACACCATCAGCGACCTCGCGCGCGAATTCGACCTCACCACGCGCGCCATGCGCTTCTACGAGGACATGGGGCTGCTGCAGCCCGAGCGGTCCGGCCCGGGCGGCCGCAACCGCGTCTACAGCGCGCGCGACCGCACCCGGCTCAAGCTCACCCTGCGGGCCAAGCGGCTCGGGCTGTCGCTGTCGGAGGCGCGCGAGATCATCGACATGTACGACAGCCCGCGCGACACCGGGCCGCAGCTCAAGAAGTTCCTGGCCATCCTGGCGCAGCACCGCCACCAGCTAGAGGAACAGATGGCCGACCTGCAGGCCAACCTCGACGAGGTGAAGGTGCACGAGAAGGAGGCGCGCGCGCTGCTCAGCCGGCTGGAGAAGGCCCCGCGCGACAAGGCCGCGGCCCGGCAGGTATGATTGACGTTGACGTAAACGTCAATTCCCAACCCTCCCGCACGCGTCCATGCCGACCACCGATTTCCAGCCCGCCGACGCCGCCTTCGCCGAGCGCGTGCGCGCCAGCTTCGAGCGCCAGTCCGCCATGGCCACGCTGGGCGCCAGCCTGGCCCGCGTCGAGCCCGGCGAGGTCGAGGTCCAGCTGCCCTATGCGGCCCACCTGACCCAGCAGCACGGCTTCCTGCACGGCGGCATCGTCGGCGCGGCGCTCGACTCGGCCTGCGGCTATGCCGGCTCCACGCTGATGCCGGCCGACGTCGGCGTGCTGAGCATCGAATACAAGATCAACTTCGTCGCCCCCGCCCGCGGCCAGCGCTTCCGCATGGTCGGCACGGTGGTCAAGCCGGGGCGCACCATCACGGTGGTCGAAGGACGCGCCTACGCGATCGACGACGGCCGCGAGAAGCTGGTGGCCACCATGAGCACCACCCTCATGGCGATCGCCGGCCGCGACGACATCAAGCACTAGGAGACACCATGGACCTGCCAGGCCTGAACTTCCAGCTGGGCGAGGACATCGACGCGCTGCGCGATGCCGTGCGCTCCTTCGCCCAGGCCGAGATCGCGCCGCGGGCGGCCGCCATCGACAGCAGCGACCAGTTCCCGATGGACCTGTGGCGCAAGATGGGCGAGCTGGGCGTGCTGGGCATCACCGTGCCCGAGGAATACGGCGGCGCGAACATGGGCTACCTGGCCCACATGATCGCGATGGAGGAGATCTCGCGCGCCTCGGCCTCGGTGGGGCTGTCGTACGGCGCCCATTCCAACCTCTGCGTCAACCAGATCAAGCGCAACGGCACCGACGACCAGCGGCGCAAGTACCTGCCCCGGCTGATCTCCGGCGAGCATGTCGGTGCGCTGGCCATGAGCGAGCCGGGCGCCGGCAGCGACGTCATCTCGATGCAGCTCAAGGCCCAGGACAAGGGCGGCTACTACCTGCTCAACGGCAGCAAGATGTGGATCACCAACGGCCCCGACGCCGACACGCTGGTGGTCTACGCCAAGACCGAGCCCGAGCTGGGCGCGCGCGGCGTCACCGCCTTCCTGGTCGAGAAGGGCATGAAGGGCTTCTCGGTCGCGCAGAAGCTCGACAAGCTGGGCATGCGCGGCAGCCACACCGGCGAGCTGGTATTCCAGGACGTCGAGGTGCCGGCCGGGAACGTGCTGGGCACGCTCAACGGTGGCGCCAAGGTGCTGATGAGCGGCCTGGACTACGAGCGCGCGGTGCTCGCGGCCGGGCCGGTCGGCATCATGCAGGCGGTGATGGACAACGTGGTGCCCTACATCCACGAGCGCAAGCAGTTCGGCCAGAGCATCGGCGAGTTCCAGCTCATCCAGGGCAAGGTCGCCGACATGTACACCACGCTGCAGGCGGGACGCGCGTTCTGCTACACGGTGGGCAAGAACCTCGACCTGCTGGGCGCCGGGCACGTGCGCCAGGTGCGCAAGGACTGCGCCTCCGTCATCCTGTGGTGCGCCGAGAAGGCCACCTGGATGGCCGGCGAGGGCATCCAGATCCACGGCGGCAACGGCTACATCAACGACTACCCGCTGGGCCGGCTATGGCGCGACGCCAAGCTGTACGAGATCGGCGCCGGCACCAGCGAGGTGCGGCGCATGCTGATCGGCCGCGAACTGTTCGCCGAAACCCTGTAGGTGTTCGTGCGTAGCGCAGCCTGGACGAAAATCGGCTCATGACCGCCATCGCCGACCTGTTCTCGCACAACCGGGCCTGGGCCGCCGAGATGGAGCGCACCCGCCCCGGCTTCTTCAGCGGCCTGGTCAAGCAGCAGCAGCCCAAGTTCATGTGGATCGGCTGCAGCGACAGCCGGGTGCCCGCCAACCAGATCACCGGGCTGGAGCCGGGCGAGGTGTTCGTCCACCGCAACGTCGCCAACGTGGTGGTGCATTCCGACCTGAACGCGCTGTCGGCCATCCAGTTCGCGGTGGAGATGCTCAAGGTCGAGCACATCATGGTGGTGGGCCACTACGGCTGCGGCGGCGTACTGGCGGCGCTGCACGGCACCCGCATCGGCCTGGCCGACAACTGGATCCGCCACATCCAGGACGTGCGCGACCGTCACCGCGTGCTGCTGGAGAAGCTGGCGCCCGAGCGGCGCGGCGACGCCCTGGTCGACCTCAACGTGATCGAGCAGGTGGTCAACGTGAGTGTCAGCACCGTCATGGTCGACGCGTGGGCCAAGGGCCAGAAGGTCACCGTCCACGGCTGGGCGTTCGGCGTGCACGACGGCCTGCTGCAGGACCTGGGCATGTCGGTGTCCAGCACCGAGTCGCTCGACACGCTCTACCACGCCGCTGTCGCGCGGATCACCGCCGCGCGCAGCACCTAGGCGGACAACGTCCAAGCCGGCCACGTGCCCGACGTGTTCTCGTCCGAACGCTCATCATTCCATCCTGAATTCTCAAAGGAGCATCCCCATGGCTGAATCCGTCGTCATCGTCAGCGCCGCCCGCACCCCGATGGGGTCGTTCCAGGGCGACTTCTCCGCCCTGTCCGCCCACGACCTCGGCGGTGCCGCCATCAAGGCGGCCGTCGAGCGTGCCGGCATCCCCGGCGACGCCGTCGGCGAGGTGCTGTTCGGCAACTGCCTGATGGCCGGCCAGGGCCAGGCCCCGGCCCGCCAGGCCGCGTTCAAGGGCGGCCTGCCCAAGAGCGCCGGCGCCGTCACCCTGTCCAAGATGTGCGGCTCGGGCATGAAGGCCGCCATGTTCGCCCACGACATGCTGCTGGCCGGCAGCCACGAGGTCATGGTCGCCGGCGGCATGGAGAGCATGACCAATGCGCCCTACCTGCTGCTCAAGGGCCGCGGCGGCTACCGCATGGGCCACGACAAGGTCTACGACCACATGATGCTCGACGGCCTGGAGGACGCCTACGAGGCCGGCCGCTCCATGGGCACCTTCGGCGAGGAGTGCGCTGCCAAGTACAAGTTCTCGCGCGAGGCCCAGGACGCCTTCGCCACCGCCAGCGTGCAGCGGGCCAAGAAGGCCACCGAGTCGGGCGCCTTCGCCACTGAGATCACCCCGGTCACGGTCAAGAGCCGCACCGGCGAGTCGGTCATCGCGATCGACGAGGGCCCGGGCAAAGTCAAGCTCGACAAGATCCCGCAACTGAAGCCGGCCTTCAAGAAGGACGGCACCATCACCGCCGCCTCCAGCTCCAGCATCAACGACGGCGCCGCGGCGCTGGTGATGATGACCGAGAGCACCGCCAGGCGGCTGGGCTGCAAACCGCTGGCGCGCATCGTGGCCCACGCCATGCACGCGCAGGAGCCGAACTGGTTCACCACCGCACCGGTGGGCGCCACCCAGAAGCTGCTCGCCAAGACCGGCTGGAAAGTGGCCGACGTTGACCTGTGGGAAGTGAACGAGGCCTTCGCCGTCGTGCCCATGGCCCTGATGGAGGAGCTGAAGGTGTCGCACGACATCGTCAACGTGAACGGCGGCGCCTGCGCGCTCGGCCACCCCATCGGCGCGTCCGGCGCCCGCATCATGGTCACGCTGCTGCACGCGCTGAAGGCCCGTGGCGGCAAGCGCGGCGTCGCCACCCTCTGCATCGGCGGCGGCGAAGGCACGGCGGTCGCGCTCGAGCTGCTGTAAGGCGGACACCCGTCCACAGAAGGCGCAGAAGTTCCGCAGCAGACGCGCAAGGGATCCAATCGGATCCTTTCGTTCTGCGACTTCTGCGATGTTTCCGCGCCGTCTGCGTCCGGGAGGTTTCAGTCATGGGCACCACCCTCGTCATCGGCGCCTCGCGCGGCATCGGCCTGGAGTTCGTGCGCCAGTACCGGCAGGCCGGTGAACGCGTGATCGCCACGGCGCGCTCCGAGCAGGGCCTGCGGCTGCTGGAGAGCCTGGGGGCGCAGGCGCTGCCGCTCGACGTCGCCGATCCGGCCAGCACCGGCAAGCTGGGGCGGGCGCTCGATGGCGAGAAGCTCGACCTGGCGCTGTACGTGGCCGGTGTCTACAGCACCGCCGGCGCGGTCGAGCCGCCGACGCGGCAGGACTTCGACCGGCTGATGCACACCAACGTGCTGGGCGCGATGCAGGTCATCCCGCAGGTGGCGCCGCTGGTCGCGGCCGCGCGCGGCCGCTTGGTCTGCATCACCAGCGGCATGGGCCAGATCGCCGGCGCGTCATCCAGCTTCGGCTGGCTCTACCGGGTGAGCAAGGCGGCCCTCAACATGGCCGTGGCCGCGGCGCGGCACGACTACCCCGCCGCCACCCTTGTCGCCATGAGCCCGGGCTGGGTGCAGACCGACATGGGCGGCCCCGGCGCGCCGCTGACCGCGGCGCAGAGCGTCGCGGCCATGCGCAAGGCCATCACCGCCCTCACGCCGCGCCAGAGCGGCGCCTTCCTCGACCACGACGGCACGCCGTTCCAGGGCTGGTAGCCCGCCCAGCGCGGCACGGCCTTCCACCTCTCCCCACTGCCTCCATGCTGCTCACCCCCGACCAGGACATGATCCGCGACGCCGTCCGGGCGTTCGCGCGCGACCAGCTGTGGCCGCACGCGGCGCAATGGGACCGCGACCACACCTTCCCGCGCGAGGCGCACCGGGGACTGGCGGCGCTCGGCGCCTATGGCATCTGCGTGCCCGAGGCCTATGGTGGCGCCGGCCTCGATTACGTGACACTGGCCCTGGTGCTGGAGGAGATTGCGGCCGGTGACGGCGGCACCAGCACCGCGATCAGCGTCACCAACTGCCCGGTCAACGCCATCCTGCTGCGTTACGGCAGCGAGGCGCAGAAGCAGCGCTGGCTGGTGCCGCTGGCCCGTGGCGACCTGCTGGGCGCGTTCTGCCTGACCGAGCCGCACGTGGGCAGCGATGCCTCGGCCCTGCGCACCACGGCCCGGCGCGAGGGCGACAGCTACGTGCTCGACGGCGTCAAGCAGTTCATCACCAGTGGGCGCAACGGCCAGCTGGCCATCGTCATCGCCGTCACCGACAAGGGCGCCGGCAAGCGCGGCATGAGCGCCTTCGTGGTGCCGACCGACACGCCCGGCTACGTCGTGGCGCGGCTGGAGGACAAGGTCGGCCAGCACTCCAGCGACACGGCGCAGATCAACCTCGACGGCTGCCGCATCCCGGTCGACCACCGCATCGGCGAGGAGGGCGAGGGCTACCGCATCGCCCTGTCGGCGCTGGAAGGCGGGCGCATCGGCATCGCTGCGCAGAGTCTGGGCATGGCCCGCAGCGCGTTCGAGGTGGCCCTGGCCTACGCCAAGGAGCGGCAGAGCTTCGGCACGGCCATCTTCAACCACCAGGCGGTCGGCTTCCGGCTGGCCGACTGCGCCACCCGGCTGGAGGCGGCGCGGCAGCTGATCTGGCACGCGGCCAGCCTGCGCGACGCCGGCCGGCCCTGCCTGAAGGAGGCGGCCATGGCCAAGCTGTTCGCCAGCGAGATGGCCGAGGAGGTCTGCAGCGCAGCCATCCAGACCCTGGGCGGCTACGGCTACGTGAGCGACTTCCCGGTCGAGCGCATCTGGCGCGACGTGCGCGTGTGCCAGATCTACGAGGGCACGTCCGACGTGCAGAAGATCCTCATCCAGCGCGCCCTGGCGTGAGCACGCCGCCCGCCGCCTCCTGCCCCTGCGGCCGCACCGATGCCCGGGGCCGCCCGCTCGCGTTCGACCAGTGCTGCGGCCCCATCCTGGCCGGCCGCCCGGCGCCTGATGCGCAGGCGCTCATGCGCTCGCGCTACACCGCCTTCACGCGCGGCGACGACGCCTACCTGGCCGCCACTTGGCACCCGTCCACCCGGCCGGCCGAGGTCCGCTCCGGTGACGGCACCCGCTGGCTCGGGCTGGAGTTGCGCGAGCACCGGCTGCTGGATGCCGACCACGCCGAGGTGGAGTTCGTCGCCCGCTGGCGCGTCGCCGGGCGCGGCGGGCGCCTGCACGAGCGCAGCCGCTTCGTGCGCGAGGACGGCCGCTGGTTCTATGTCGACGGCGCCGTCCGCTGAGGCCGCGCGACCGCGCCGCCGGCTGCGCTGGGCCGCGCTGGCGGCCGTGCTGCTGCTGGCCGCCTGGTCGTTCGGCATCGAGCCGCGCTGGGTCGCGCAGCGCCAGGTCGAGGTGCACCTGCCCGGCTGGCAGCGGCCGCCGCTGAGGGTGGCCGTGGCCGGCGACTGGCACCTGGGCCGCGGCGGCGTGATGACGCCCGGGCATGCACGCGCCATCGTCGACGCCATCAACGCCGCCGCACCCGACCTGGTGCTGCTGGCGGGCGACTTCGTCGCCGGCGACGGCGACCCGGCCCGTGGCGCCCTCGCGCCCGAGGCCATCGCCGCCGCCCTCGGGCGCCTGCGTGCGCCGCTGGGCGTGCATGCCGTGCTGGGCAACCACGACTGGTATCACGACGGCCCGGCGGTCGCGGCGGCGCTGCGGCAGCGCGGCATCGTCGTGCTGGAGAACCAGGCGCGGGCGGTCGATGCCGGCCTCTGGGTGGCCGGCATCGGCGACCACAGCACCGGCCACTCGCAGCCGGCGCTGGCGCTGGCCGCGGTGCCGCCCGGCGCGCAGCTGCTGGTGCTGATGCACGACCCGGCCAGCCTGCTCGACATGAACGCGGTGCCCGGACTGGCCGTGGCCGCCCACACCCACGGCGGACAGGTCGCCCTGCCCGGCATCGGCGCGCTCATCGTCCCGGGCGCTGCGCCGCGCAGCTGGGCCTACGGCTGGATCGAGCACGCCGGCATGCACGCCTGGGTCACCAGCGGGCTGGGCACCAGCGTGCTGCCGCTGCGCTTCAACCGGCGCCCGGAGTGGGTGCTGTTCACGATCGACGGCGCGCTCGGCTGAGGCCGCCGTGGCCGCTTGGTACCATCGCCGCCCCATGCCCACCACCTCCCGCTTCCAGGCCGTCCTGTTCGATTGCGACGGCGTGCTGGTCGACAGCGAGCCCCTCACCAACGGCGTCCTGCGCGACATGCTCGAGGAGGCCGGCTGGTCGCTCTCGCGCGACGAGTGCATGCGCCTGTTCATCGGCAAGGCAGTGAAGGACGAGCGCGCCCTGATCGAGTCGCGCACCGGCCGGCCGCTCACCGACGACTGGCTGGTCGAGTTCCGGCGCCGCCGCAATGAGCGGCTGGAGGCGGCCCTGACGCCGATCGCCGGCGCGCCGGACGCGGTGGCCCGGGTGCACGCGGCGGTGCAGGGTCGCATCGCCTGTGCCAGCGGCGCCGACCGCTACAAGGTCGAGCTGCAGCTGGCCAAGTGCGGCCTGATGCCGTACTTCGAGGGCCGCATCTTCAGCGGCCACGAGATGCCGCGCTCCAAGCCGGCGCCCGACGTCTACCTGGCGGCCGCCGCCGCGCTGGGCGCCGACCCGCGCCACTGCCTGGTGGTGGAGGACACGGTGACCGGCGTCACGGCCGGGGTCGCTGCCGGCGCCACGGTGCTCGGCTACAGCCCGCCGGAAGCCGGCCACGATGCGCCCGGGGCCCTGCGCGCCGCCGGCGCCAGCGCGGTGTTCACCGCGATGCACGAGCTGCCCGGCCTGCTGGCCTGAGCCGTCAGGTGGACGGGCTCCAGGCCCGGAAGCGGATCTGGCACTGCCAGCCCTGGCCGCCGGGGCCGCTGCCCAGCGCCATCCCGGCATTCATCAGCGTCGCGTACTGCGACACCAGCGCCAGGCCGATGCCGGCGCCCTGGCCCAGCAGCTGGCCGATCTCGCCCTGCGCCCCGCGCTGCACCAGCTGCGCCTGCAGATCCTCCGGCAGCCCCGGCCCGTTGTCCTGCACCGCCAGCACCACCTGCTCGCCCTGGCGCTCGATCGAGACCGTGACCGTGGAGGGCTGGCCGTCGGTGGCGGCACCGTAGCGCAGCGCGTTGTCCAGCAGGTTGGTGAGGATGCCGTCGACCAGGGTGGCGTCGGCGCGGACGCGGCAGGGCGCATCGATGCCCAGCGCGCCCAGGTCCACGCCGGCCGCGTCGGCGCGCGGCAGGAAGCGCAGCACCGCGTCGCGCACCAGCTGGTCGAGCTCCACCGGCTCCAGCGTCAGGCCGGCCTCGGCCTCCAGCGCCAGCGCCAGGTCGAGCAGCTGGTCCACCAGCCGGCTGGCGCGCGCCTGGCTGGCCGCGATGCGCGCCAGCTGCTCGCGCCAGGCTGCCGGCTCATCCTGCGACAGCCCGTAGTCGGCCAGCGCCCGGATGCCGGCCAGCGGCGTGCGCAGCTCGTGGGCGACGTTGCCGGCGAATTCGCGCTGGGCCCGCACGCTGCGCTCGAGCCGCGCGAACAGCGCGTTGAGCG
Source organism: Ramlibacter pinisoli (assembly GCF_009758015.1). Lineage (NCBI taxonomy): Bacteria > Pseudomonadati > Pseudomonadota > Betaproteobacteria > Burkholderiales > Comamonadaceae > Ramlibacter > Ramlibacter pinisoli. The sequence goes on along the minus strand of NZ_WSEL01000009.1, from coordinate 2,212,297 downwards.
CGGCCGACAGCGTGGCCACGTCCAGCGTGCGCGCATCGACGTGGATGGGCGCCAGGTCGTTGGCACTGCGCCGCCCGAGCGCCTCCTGCAGCTGGGCCAGCGGCTGCAGGTCGTCGCGGATGGCGCGGCGCAGCCACAGGGCCAGCACGCCCAGCAGCAGGCCCTGGGGCAGCAGCGAGAACCAGGCCAGCCGTTGCAGCACGACATTGCGGCCGAGCGTGGTCTCGGCCACTACGACGTCGAACGGCAGCGGCTCGGTGCGGTGCAGGGTCACGGCGCGCAGGCTCTGGCCGCGCAGCTCGAGGTCCTCGAAGCGGTGCAGGGCGGGTGCCGGCGCGGGCGCCAGCCGCAGGTCCTGCACGCCGGCGACGACGCGGCCATCGGGCCGGATGACGCTGAAGTACATGGTCTCGACCTGGTCGAACAGGACCCGGTTGACTTCGCGCGTGGTCAGCGTGAGTTCCAGCTCGCCGCTTTGCAGCTGGACGTTGGTGGCCAGCAGGGCGGCATCGTCGAGCAGCGAGCGGTCGAACGCCTTCTGGGTGAAGTAGTAGGCGATGCCGGCCGACACCGCGGTGCCGGCCAGCCAGGTCAGCGCCAGCGGCACCAGCACGTGGCGCAGCAGGCGGGAGGAGAGCGAGGGCGGCCGGGCGGGCCTCAATGCTCGGCCTCGAGCAGGTAGCCCAGCCCGCGCAGGGTGCGGATGCGCACGCCGCTGCCGGCCAGCTTCTTGCGCAGGCGCGAGATGAAGGCCTCGAGCGCGTTGTCGCCCAGGTAGTCCTCGAGGTCGGACAGCTTCTCGGCCATCTCGCGCTTGCTCACCACCCGCCCGGCCGGCGTCATGAGCTCCCACAGCACCTCGAACTCGCGCGCCGGCAGCTCCAGCGGCTGGCCGTGGATGCCGAAGCGGCGGTTCTGGCGGTCCAGCGAGAGCCCGCCGACCTGCACCTGGTCCTGGGTGCCCATCGTGCGCCGCACCACGGCGCGCAGCCGAGCCTCGACCTCGGCCAGGTCGAACGGCTTGCCCAGGTAGTCGTCGGCGCCCGCGTTCAGCCCGGCAATGCGCTCGTCGGTGCGGTTGCGCGCCGTGAGCACCAGCACCGGCGTGCGGTCGCCGCGCGCGCGCGCCGCCTTCAGCGCCGTCAGGCCACTGCCCAGCCCGCTGCGCGGGTGCACGCTGTGCGGCAGGTTCAGGTCGAGCAGGACGGCGTCGAAGCCCGCCATCTGCCACAGCTGGTCGGCTTCCTCCAGGGTGCCGGCGATGTCGACGCGATGGCCGGCGTCGCGCAGGCTGCGCACCATCACGTCGCGCAGCACGACGTCGTCTTCGATCAGCAGGATCCGCATGCCAGAGGTGTAGCTCCGTTGTTGGGGGCGATGCTACGCACTTTTCCCAACGCGACTGGTCAGCCCCCGGTCAGGGGCGCGCGGCGGTAATCCCCGGTCCGGGCCCGCTTCCCACAGGGGCCTTGCATGGACCTGAGGAACAGCATGAGGATCAAGAGCCAGAAAGACTTCTTCGCGGGGTTGATGTTCACCATCGTGGGCGCCGCCTTCGGATTCGGCGCCAGCACCTATACCGTCGGCAACGGCGCCCGGATGGGCCCGGGCTATTTCCCGCTGATGCTGGGCATCGTGCTGGCGATTCTGGGGGCCTTCATCATCTTTGAATCGCTGGTGGTCGAGACCGAGGACGGCGAGAAGATCGGCTCCTGGGCCTGGCGACCGCTGGGCTTCATCATCGGCGCCAACATCCTGTTCGGCCTGCTGCTGGGCGGCGTCCCCAAGCTGGGCATCCCGCCCATGGGCCTGATCATCGGCATCTACGGCCTGACCTTCGTGGCCGCCCTGGCCGGCGACGAGTTCAAGGCCAAGGAAGTCGCGATCCTGGCCACCGTGCTGGCGATCGGCAGCTACTGCGCCTTCGTCCTGCTGCTCAAGCTGCAATTCCCCGTGTGGCCCTCCTTCATCGCGGGCTGACCCCAGAGAGACGAACGACATGGACCTGATTTCCAACCTGGCGATCGGCTTCGGCGTGGCCTTCACGCCGATCAACCTGCTGTACGCCTTCATCGGCTGCCTGCTGGGCACGCTGATCGGCGTGCTGCCCGGCATCGGCCCGGTGGCCACCATCGCGATGCTGCTGCCGGCCACCTACGCGCTGCCGCCGGTCTCGGCGCTGATCATGCTGGGCGGCATCTACTACGGCGCCCAGTACGGCGGCTCCACCACCGCCATCCTGGTCAACCTGCCGGGCGAATCGTCCTCGGTGGTGACCGTGATCGACGGCTACCAGATGGCGCGCAGGGGGCGGGCCGGCCCGGCCCTCGCGGCCGCCGGCCTGGGCTCGTTCTTCGCCGGCTGCGTCGGCACGCTGATCCTGGCGGCCTTCGCCGCGCCGCTGACCGAGGTGGCGTTCAAGTTCGGCCCGGCCGAATACTTCTCGCTGATGATCCTGGGCCTGATCGGCGCCGTGGTGCTGGCCTCCGGCTCGCTGGTCAAGGCGGTCGCGATGATCGTGCTGGGCCTGCTGCTCGGCCTGGTGGGCACCGACGTCAACTCCGGCGTGGCGCGCTTCTCGTTCGACATCCCGGAACTGACCGACGGCATCGGCTTCATCACCATTGCCATGGGCGTGTTCGGTTACGGCGAGATCATCCAGAACCTGTCGCACTCGTCCGAGCACCGCGAGGTGTTCACCGCCAAGGTCACGGGCCTGTTCCCGACCAAGGAAGACTTCCGCAACATGATCCCGGCCGTGCTGCGCGGCACGGCCCTGGGCTCGGTGCTGGGCATCCTGCCCGGCGGCGGTGCGCTGCTGGCTGCCTTCGCCGCCTACACGGTCGAGAAGAAGACCAAGCTGCGTCCGGGCGAAGTGCCGTTCGGCAAGGGCAACATCCGCGGCGTCGCGGCGCCCGAGTCGGCCAACAACGCCGGCGCGCAGACCTCCTTCATCCCGCTGCTGACGCTGGGCATCCCGCCCAACGCCGTGATGGCGCTGATGGTCGGTGCCATGACCATCCACAACATCCAGCCGGGCCCGCAGGTGATGACCAGCAACCCGCAGCTGTTCTGGGGCCTGATCGCCTCGATGTGGATCGGCAACGCGATGCTGGTGATCCTGAACCTGCCGCTGATCGGCATGTGGATCAAGCTGCTGACCGTGCCCTACCGCTGGCTGTTCCCGTCCATCGTGCTGTTCTGCGCGATCGGCGTGTACTCGACCAACAACAACGTGTTCGACATCTGGATGGTCGCCATCTTCGGCGTCATCGGCTACTCGTTCATCAAGCTCGGCTGTGAACCGGCGCCGCTGCTGCTCGGGTTCATCCTGGGCCCGATGATGGAAGAGAACCTGCGCCGGGCCCTGCTGCTGTCGCGCGGCGACTGGAGCGTGCTGGTCACCCGGCCGCTGTCGGCCGGTCTGCTGGCCGCCGCCCTGCTGCTGGTGGTGGTCGTGGCGCTGCCCTCGATCAAGGCCAAGCGCGAGGAAGCCTTCGTCGAAGAGTGACGGCCGCGAGGCCTGCAGCACAATGGCGGGCCGCGTGCCCGCCATTTGCTTTTCGGGGGCGCGCTTCCACCACCGCCGCCCATGCGCATCCTCCTGGCCGAAGACGACAAGGTGCTCGCCGACGCGTTGTCGCGTGCCCTGGCGCGCTCGGCCTATGCGGTCGACATCGCCTCCAGCGGCGACGAGGCCGACCGCTCGCTGCTGTCGGCCACCTACGATCTGGTGATCCTGGACATCGGCCTGCCCGGCCTGACGGGCCTGGAGGTGCTGCGGCGTCTGCGCGCGCGCCGCGCCACAACCCCGGTGCTGATCCTGACGGCGATGGACGCCCTGGCCGACCGCGTCGCCGGCCTGGACGCCGGTGCCGACGACTATCTGACCAAGCCGTTCGACCTGCCCGAGCTGGAGGCCCGGGTGCGGGCCCAGCTGCGGCGCGGCGCGGCGGCGGTGTCGCCGCTGCTGCACCACGGCGCGCTGACCTTCGACACCGTCGGCCGCCGGGTCTCGCACGAGGGCCGGCCGATCGAGCTGTCGGCGCGCGAGCTGGCGGTGCTGGAGCTGCTGCTGCTGCGCGCCGGCCGCGTGGTGAGCAAGGAGAACATCGTCAACCACCTGTACGGCTGGGGCGACGAGGTCGGCCTCAACGCGATCGAGGTGTACGTCTACCGCATCCGCAAGAAGCTGGAGCCGCTCGGCTGCGAGATCCGCACCGTGCGCGGCATGGGCTACCTGATGGAACGCAGCCATGGGGAGCCGTGAGCCGCGCCTGAAGCGCGCGCTGCTGGCTGGCCTGCTGGCGCCGCTGGTGGCGCTGCTGGTGCTGGACACCGCCATCGGCTGGTGGACGGCCTCGCGGCTGGCCGACCATGCCTACGACCGCGGCCTGCACGAGATCGCGCGCGAGGTGGCGCTGCACGTGCACGAGGGGCCGTCCGGCCCGCGGCTGGACCTGTCGCCGGCGGCCGCGCAGGCACTGCTGGTCGACCAGGACGACCGGCTCGCGTTCCGGGTCTGGACTTCCGCCGGCCAGGTGCTGGGCGGCGAGCCGGCGTTGCAGCGGCTGGAGCCGGCCGGCCGGCCCGGCGCGGCGGCGCGCTTCGCCTCCCAGGACCTGCACGGCGAGACGGTGCGCGTGGTCGCCTCCTGGCTGCCGTACGACGAGGCCGCGCCGGCGCGCCAGGTGCTGGTGCAGGTCGCCGAGACGCTGAACAAGCGCAACCGGCTCACCCGCGACATCGTCGCCAGCCTGCTGGCCGCGCAGCTGGTGCTGATCGCGATGGCCTGCGTGGCGGTGGTGTGGGCGGTGCGCCACGGGCTGCGGCCGCTGGAGGCCCTCGGCCGGGCGCTGGCGCGGCGCTCGCACCAGGACCTGAGCGCGCTCGACCTGGCCCACGTGCCGCTGGAGGTGCGGCCGCTGGCCGAGGAGGTCAACGCGCTGATGCTGCGCCTGGAGACCGCGCTGGACGTGCAGAACCGGTTCATCGCCGACGCCGCCCACCAGCTCAAGACCCCGGTGGCAGGGCTGAAGGCGCAGATCGAGCTGGCGCTGGGCGAGCCCGACCCGGCGCGGGTGCGGCACTCGCTCGCCCAGCTGTACGTCAGCGCCGAGCGCCTGTCGCGGCTGGTGCAGCAGCTGCTGGCGCTGGCCCGCAACGAGCCCGGCGCCGTCGCCGCGGTCAACCTGCAGGCGGTCGACCTGGAGGCGTTCGCGCTCGAGATCAGCATGGAATGGGCGCCGCAGGCGCTGCGCCGGGCGATCGACCTGGGCTTCGAGGGCGAGGGCCGGCCGTCGTCGATCGACGCCGACCCGGACCGGCTGCGCGACCTGATCAACAACCTGATCGACAACGCGGTGCGCTACTCGCATGAGGGCGGCCGGGTGACGGTCAAGGTGGCCAGCGCCGGCGGCGAGCGCATCCTGTCGATCAGCGACGACGGCCCCAGCATCCCGCCGGAGGAGCGCACCCGGGTGTTCGAGCGCTTCCACCGCCTGCTGGGCGGCAAGGCCGACGGCAGCGGGCTGGGGCTGGCCATCGTCAGCGAGATCGCGGCACTGCACGGCGCCCGCATCACGGTCGAGGACGACCACGACGGCACCGGCAACCGCTTCACGGTGCACTTCCCGCCCTCGGAGGCCGTCGCCCGGGGCGCCGCGTAAGCCTGGCGACAGCTGGGCGACAAGAAGACGACAGCTGGCCGACAAGGAGCCGACAGCGGCCCTCCCTATCCTCGTGGCCACCCGGGGGCATGGTGTCCCCGCCATGAGGAGACAACTGCATGGACTTCCTGTCCACCTCGACGTTCTGGATCGCCCTGGCCCAGATCATCATGATCAACATCGTGCTCAGCGGCGACAACGCCGTCGTCATCGCGCTGGCCAGCCGCTCGCTGCCGCCGGCCCAGCAGAAGAAGGCGATTCTCTTCGGCAGCGTCGGCGCCATCGTGCTGCGCCTGATCCTGACCTTCTTCGCGGTCTACCTGCTCACGCTGCCCTACCTGAAGCTGATCGGCGCGGTGCTGCTGCTGTGGATCGGCATCGGCCTGCTCAAGGGCGACGACGACGACGAGGAACTGGAAGGCAACTCCAGCCTGGCCGCCGCCATCAAGACCATCATCGTGGCCGACCTGGTCATGAGCCTGGACAACGTGATCGGTGTGGCCGCCGCCGCCAAGGGCGACGTGGTGCTGCTGGTCGTCGGCCTGGTCATCAGCATCCCGCTCATCATCTTCGGCAGCACGCTGATCCTGAAGCTGATGGAGCGCTTCCCCATCATCATCACCATCGGTGCCGGCCTGCTGGGCTGGGTGGCCGGCGAGATGGCCATCTCCGATCCCTCGGTCAAGGCCTGGACCGACCAGCAGCACCTGCTGCACTGGGTCGCCCCCGCGATCGGCGCCGTCGTCGTCGTTGCACTGGGCAAGTGGCTGGCCGCCAAGGCCGCCGCGGGCTCCAACGGCCCCGCCGACGAGAAGGCGGCCTGAGGGCCCACCGGCGGCCGGCCATGCGACAAGTGCTCGTCCCGCTCGAGGGCAACAGCGCGCAGCAGCAGCGCGCGCTGGCCGAGGCGATCCGCATCCACCGCCGCGAAGGCGTGCCGGTGTACCTGCTGAGCGTCCAGACGCCGGTCAACGGCCATGTCGCCGGCTACTTCCAGCCGGCCGAGCTCGAGCGCCTGCAGAACGAGACCGGCCTGGAGGAACTCGCGCCGGCCTGCGCCCTGCTCGAGGCGGCCGGCGTGCCGCACCGGGCCGTGGTGCGCAGCGGGCGCCGGGCCGAGACCATCGCGGGCACGGCCCAGGAACTGGGCTGCGACCGCATCGTGCTGGGCTCGGCCCAGCCGGGGCTGGGCAGCCAGCTGTTCGGCTCCATCCAGCAGCAGGTGAGCCACCTGCTCGAGGGCAGCCGGGGCTGCTACGTCATCACCGCCTGAGGCGGCGCCCCGCTTGCCGGGCTCCAATTTCAGCGTGCGGGGCTGCCGTTCAAGCGGGCGGGGCTCTCAGTTCCAGCGCGCCGCCAGCGAGTCGCTGGAAAAGCGCGCGTTGCCCGTCACGCTGCGCAGGTCGACGAATTCCATCTGCGCCATGCTGATGGCACCCAGCTGCCGGAACGTGTTCTCGTCCCAGGCCGCGCTGGGCTCGCCCTGCACGTAGAAATCCACCCCGATGTCGGCCACGTACAGGCCGTACTGCTTGGCGGCGGTGGCGATCGCCTTGGCCTGGGTGGTCCAGGTGTCCGGGATCACGAAATCCGACTTCAGGCGCAGCAGGGCGCCGAAGGGGATGCTGCCGGCCGTGCTGCCGGCGGCATGGCGGGCCGGCCAGACGAAGCTGTTGGCGATCACCGAGTCGCGCAGCGTCACCCGCAGCGCATGGCGGATCTCGCCGCTGGAGGCTTCGGCCGCCTTGGCCAGGAAGGGCGTGATCGGCAGGCCGGCGGCGTCGGCCGCGGTCCAGCCGGACGGGCGCAGCGCCAGCGACTTCAGGTCCCAGGCGGCGGTCGACAGCGCGTACCACTGGCCGCGCGAAGCGTACGCGTGGTACGCCTCCCAGAGCCGGCAGGCGCCTTGCTCGACCACCAGCACGTGGTGGTCGCCGCAGGTGGCCGGGTCGTTGCAGGTGCCGCCTTCGTTCTTCACCCCGCTGAGCGGAAACGGGAAGCGGCGCTGCGCCACCGGCACGGTGCCGCAGCCGCGCTGCAGGTTGTAGCCGCTGCCGTCAGCCACGGCGCAGTCGCTCTCGTGCGGCCAGCCCACCTCGGTGCTGCGCCCGGTGGGCGTGAAGTCGTACTGCACGCTCGGCCAGGCGGTGGTGGCGGCGCTGCCGTCGACCACGTTCCAGGGGATGCCGTAGTAGGCCGTCGGCTGGCTCGGGTCCTCGCCCAGCCACCAGTCGGCGTGGAAAGCCGTCCCGCTGCCCACCGCCGCCACCCAACCGGCGCTGCTGGCATGCACCGGGAAGGCGGCCGGATCGTCGATGCGGGTGTTGAACACGGCCTCGGGCGGGAACATGGTGCAGTCGCCCAGCACGGTGGGGGTGGTGGTGCCGGTCGTGGCGCCGGTCGTCGGACTGGCGGTGCCCAGCGTCGTGCTGGCGCTGGCGCCGTTCAGCGTGCTGGCCGTGTTGCCGGTCCCGCCGCTGCCCGGCACGGCGGCGCTGCCGCCGCCTTCGCCGCTGCCCCCGCAGGCTCCCAGGCCCGCGGCCACGATGCCGGTCCAGGCCAATGCGGCCACGAGGGCCCGTTGTCGGCTGCGCATGCAAACTCCTCTGCTCAGCTGTTGAAGCCGGCATTCTTGGCTGCCTCAGCCGTTACCGGACGTTGCGAGGTGCAAAGGCTGTGCGGGGCTTCTTACAGCTGAGCTAGCCAGCCGGGCAGGGTGCGGTCGATGGCCTCGCGCATGCGGCGCGCGTGCGAGCCGGGCCAGTACACCCGGCCGCAGCCGGGGCACTGGCGGGCCGGGCCGGCCAGCGCCCGCACGTCGGGCGGCAGCAGCTGCGCGCGCTGCGGCTCGTCCAGCGGCGCCGACAGTGGCGTGTTGCAGACGGTGCAGCGGGTGAAGAGTTCGACCGGCGGTGGCAACGCGAGGGTGGTAACCACCTGGTGCAACTGTGCCAAAGGGGCGTCGTGGGCGATCGCCAGCGCCTGCCGTGGCCGCAGGTCGCGCAGCAGCCGGCGGTCGCGCGTGAGCAGGATGCGCTGCTGCGCGTCGGCCTGGCGCACCAGCGCCGGATCGTCCAGCGCCGGATCGAGGCTGGTGTCGTAGCCCAGGGTGCGCAGCCAGCGCGCCAGCCGCGCCAGCATGGCGTCGGCGGCGAATCCGACGGGGGGCGCGGCGGGGACGGGCGCGGCGGGCGGCATCGCCGCCCCAGCTTACTTCTTGCCCAGGCCCAGCCGGGTCGCGCCCTCGGTGTACAGCTTGGTCTTCTCGGCCATGAAGCCGTCCATCTGCTCCAGCCCGATGTTGACCAGCTCGAAGCCGGCCTTGGCGGCCAGGTCCTTCATCTCGGCGTCGGTGTTCAGCGCCATCCACATGTCCGACAGGCGCTTGCGCTCGGCCGGCGGGGTGGACTTGGGCACGCCGATGCCGCGGTAGGCGCCGTCGACCCAGTCGATACCCAGTTCGCGGAACGTGGGAACGTCGGGCATGAGCGGATGGCGCTTGTCCATCGCCACCGCCAGCGGCCGGATGCGGCCCTTGTTGGCGATGGCGAACGGCGTATAGGTCATGGCGCCGTCGACCTGGGAGCCGATGACCGAGGTGGCCATGTCGCCGGTGCCCTTGAACGGCACGTAGATGGTCTTGACGCCGAAGGCGGCGTTCAGGCGCTCGTGGGCCGCGTGGTTGGCCGAGTTCAGGCCCGACCCGCCCAGGCTCAGCTTGCCGGGGCTGGCCTTGGCCGCCTGCAGGAAGTCCTGGAACGACTTGATCGGGCTGGACTCGGGCACCACCAGGATGTCGGGCGTGTAGTGGAACCAGAACACCGGCACGATGTCCTGGGTCTTGTACTGGACCTGCCCCTCGATCGGCTGGAACACGATGTGCGGCAGGTTGATGCCCACCACGTTGGCGCCGTCGCCGGGCAGCTGGTTGATCTGCGTCCACATCAGCGCCCCGCCGGCGCCGGCCTTGTACTGGATGATGGTCTCGACGGCCGGGCACTTCTTCTTCAGCAGCACCTGCTGGTGGCGCGCCGACAGGTCCGACTCGCCGCCCGGCGGGAACGCCTGCCAGTAGTTCACGTTCCGGTCGGGGCAGGCCTGGGCCAGTGCCAGCGGCGCCGCCAGGGCGAGGCCGAGGGCGGCGAGCAGTTGTCTCATCGGATGTCTCCTTGCGTTGGCATGCAACCAGGGACTTGTCGCAGAAATGGCCGGTGGGCGCAATCGGGCCCACCCGCGTGCGCCCGGCCCATCGGCAGCCGGGCCGCGAGGGCGCTCAGAGCGCGCGGTTCATGTCGACGTCGAGGCCGGCCTTGCGCATCTCGCGCGCGACCAGCAGGCGCCACAGGTCGCCCTCGTCGCGGGTGTGCACCAGCACCATGTCCTTGAGCTCGGCGGCGACCGACGGCTTGCCGTCGACCAGGAACAGCACCTTGCGGCGCCCCAGCACGCCGAACAGGAAACCGATCTCCAGCAGGGTCTCGGTGCGCGGGCCGGACGTGCCCGGTTCGGCGGCCAGACCGGCCGGCGTCACCAGCACGATGGCGTAGGCGGCGCCGCGCGTTCCCTCCAGGCGGTCGACGAAGGTGGTGTCGTCGCTGACCGGCCCATCGCCCACCAGCACCGGTTCCAGCCCGAGCTGCTCGACGAAGCCGGCGACCGACCGGGCCGCCGCATCACCGATGCTGCTGACGATGGCGACGCGGCGTGCGTCGGTGGCAGCGGCGGGCGTGGAAGGCTGGGACATGGGCATGGGGGCGGTCTTGGCGGTGGTGGGCGGGACTTCGGTCTCCAGCGTGGCGGACACGGTGGAATCGAAGAAGGAGTCGTCGTCGCGGCCGGACGCGACGGCGGATGCCGGCGTCGGTGCTGGCGTGGCGGCGGGTGTCGGCGTCGGCGCCGGTGTTGGTACCGGAGTGGGGACGGGTGTTGGCACCGGGGTCGGTGCGGGTGTCGGTCTGGGCGACGGCGCGGGAGCCGACGTCGGTGCGGGCGTGGCGGCCGGGGCCGGCTTGGGCGTGGCCGGCGGCGGCGGGGCCGCCTTGGTCGATGCTTGCTTGGCCGGACCCGCCTGCGCCAGCCGTTCGGCGAGCACCTTGCCGGCCGACTTCAGGTTGACGGCGGCGGCATCGAGCGCCTTGCGCAGGCTGTCCTGCAGTTCCTCGGTGGAGTAGCGGTCGCCGAAGCTGGTGTCCAGCGTCGCCTCCAGCGCCACCCGGTGCTCGCGGTACTCCGGCGTGCCGTGACCCAGCGCGTCGGCCAGGGCGTCGTTGATGCGCTTCTGCAGCGACTCCAGCCGCGTGTCCCAGCGGTCGCGCAGGATGCTCACGTCCAGCGTGCGCACCTCCTTGGCCAGCCGGCCCATGCGATCGATCGCGGCTTCGAGCGTGGCCTGGTCGTGGCGCGGGCTGGTCATGCGGGAGGTTTGGTCGGGCGGAGGCGCCACTGTAGCGCTTTCGACCGCGCGGCAACACCACCCGCGCGGCCGAGGCGGGCGGATCGGCGAAGATCGGTGCATGAAGATCGTCGCCCTGCACGAATCCACCCGCCCGATCGCCTCGCCGATCCGCAACGCCTACATCGACTTCAGCAAGATGACCCTCAGCTTGGTCGCCGTCGTCACCGACGTGGTGCGCGACGGCCGGCCGGTGGTGGGCTACGGCTTCAACTCCAACGGCCGCTACGGCCAGGGCGCGTTGATGCGCGAGCGCTTCTTCCCGCGCCTGCTCGAGGCCGACCCGGCCAGCCTGGTCGACGACGCCGGCACCAACCTGGACCCGCACCGCATCTGGGCCACGCTGTTCCGCAACGAGAAGCCGGGCGGCCACGGCGAGCGCTCGGTGGCCATCGGCACCATCGACATGGCGGTGTGGGACGCGGTCGCGAAGATCGCCGGCGTGCCGCTGTACCAGCTGCTGGCGCAGCGCTACGGAACCGGCACGCCCGACCGCAAGGTGTTCGTCTATGCCGCCGGCGGCTACTACTACCCGGGCAAGGACGACACGCAGCTGAAGGACGAGATGCGCCGCTATCTCGACCGCGGCTACTCGGTCGTCAAGATGAAGATCGGCGGCGCCTCGCTCGACGAGGACCTGCGCCGCATCGACTCGGTGCTGTCCATCCTGCAGGACGGCCAGCGGCTGGCGGTCGATGCCAACGGCCGCTTCGACCTCGACACCGCCATCGCCTATGCCAAGGCGCTGTCCCGCTACGACCTGTTCTGGTACGAGGAGGCCGGCGACCCGCTCGACTACGAACTGCAGGCCACGCTGCGCAACTACTACAAGAACCCGATGGCCACCGGCGAGAACCTGTTCTCCATGCAGGACGCGCGCAACCTGGTGCGCCACGGCGGCATGCGCCCCGACCGCGACTGGCTGCAGTTCGACTGCGCGCTCAGCTACGGACTGGTGGAGTACCTGCGCACGCTGGACATGCTGCGCCAGCACGGCTGGTCGCCCAGTCGCTGCATCCCGCACGGCGGCCACCAGATGTCGCTGGCCATCGCCGCCGGGCTGGGGCTGGGCGGCAACGAGTCCTATCCCGACCTGTTCCAGCCGTACGGGGGCTTTCCCGACGGCGTGAAGGTGGAGAACAGTTACGTCACGCTGCCCGAGTTGCCCGGCATCGGCTTCGAGGGCAAGGCCGACCTGATCCGCGAGATGCGGGCGCTGGCCTCGTGAGCAGCGCGCTGCTCACGGCCGCCGACCTGGTGCGCCTGGCCGGCGCGCGCCGCCCGGACGGACGCTGCCCGGCCTGCGGCGGCCTGCACTGCCCCGGCTGGGAGGCCCTGCCCGGCGGCTTCGACGCCAGCGTGCTGCGCCAGGTCGGCACCCTGCGCGACCCGGAGGTCTACGAGCCCACCGTGGAGGAATGGCACCCGGGCGGCACCCGCACCTGGTCGGCCGACGCGCCGATCGCGCCGGCCTTCCATCCCTACAACAAGAGCGACGTCCTGCAGTGCAGCGCCTGCGGCCGCGCCTTCCTGCGCTGGACCGAGTACGGCGGCTACTACCGCGAGGACCGCATCCGCGAGTTGGACGCGGCGCTCGTGGTCGACCCGCGCGGCTGAGGGTGGCGCCGAGCCACAATGGCAGCGTGATCGTCGTCTACTGGCTCGAAACCCCGGCGTCCGGCGCGCCGGTGGCGCAGCACGCGGTGTTCGGCGCCGACCAGCTCAACGAGGCGCTGCGCTGTGCCGAGGCGCAGCGCCAGCGCCGCCGCGCCGGCGAGCGCGTGAGCCACGTCAGCCTGCAGTCCGAGCTGCCCGATGCCGTGGGGCAGGCCGGCGTGGCCGATGCGCCGGCGGACTATGCGCACTACAAGCGGCGCATCGACCCGGCCATTCCGCTCGGCCGGCCCTCGGGCCCGCTCGGCGACGGCTGAGCAGCCAGCTCCGGCCCCCCGTCAGGTCTCCCTGTTCCCGTCATGTCGGTCCAACCCGGCATGACGGCTTCCATGCGCTCCGTGTTTTCCCCGCGCCGCACGCGCCACGGCCGGCGGGATACTGGGCCGCACTGGGAGACCCGCATGCATCCTGCCGTCCGCCGCCAGACCCTGGCCGACCTGCTGCGCCGCACCGCGCATCGCCTGCCGGACAAGACCGGGCTGGTCTGCGGCGCCACCAGCTGGACCTTCCGTGAGTTCGACGCGGTGGTCGACCGCGTCGCCGCCGGCCTGGCCGGCATCGGCGTGGCCGACGGCAGCCGGGTCGCGGTGCTGGCGCGCAACTCGCACGGGTTCGCCGCGCTGCGCTTCGCCCTCGCCCGGCTGGGTGCCGTGCTGGTGCCGATCAACTTCATGCTGCAGGCCGAGGAGGTCGCGTACATCCTGCGCCATGCCCAGGCCGGCGTGCTGGCCACCGACAGCGGCCTGGCCGAGGTGGCGCGGCAGGCGGCCGCGCGCGACACCGTGGTGCGCCAGTTCATCTGGCTGCCGTCCGAGGAGGCCACCGACCCGGTGGCCGGCATGGTGTCGTTCGACGAGCTGGCGCGCAGCGCCGGCACGCCGCTCGAGTGCCCGGTGCAGGCCGGCGACCTGGCCCAGATCGTCTACACCAGCGGCACCGAGTCCAGCCCCAAGGGCGCCATGCTCACGCACGATGCGGTGATCTGGCAGTACGCCAGCTGCGCGGTCGACGCCAGCATCGCCACCGGCGACGTGATGCTGCACGCGCTGCCGCTGTACCACTGCGCCCAGCTCGACGCCTTCCTCGGCCCCTGCGTCTACGTCGGCGCCACCAGCATCGTCACCGCGAAGCCGACGCCCGACAACCTGCTGCCGCTGCTGCAGCGGCACCGCATCACCTCGTTCTTCGCCCCGCCGACGGTGTGGATCGCGCTGCTGCGCGCGCCGGCGTTCGACGCCACCGACCTGTCGGCGCTGCGCAAGGGCTACTACGGGGCCTCGATCATGCCGGTGGAGGTGCTGCGCGAGATGGCGCGCCGGCTGCCGCAGGTGGGCTTCTGGAACCTGTACGGCCAGACCGAGATCGCGCCGCTGGCCACCATGCTGGGCCCCGAGGATCAGCTGCGCAAGCCCGGCTCCTGCGGCCGCGCCGTGCTCAACGTCGAGACCCGGGTGGTCGACGAGGCGCTGCGCGACGTCGCCCCGGGCGAGGTGGGCGAGATCGTGCACCGCTCGCCGCACCTGATGCTGGGCTACTTCCACGACGACGAGCGCACGGCCGCCGCCTTCCAGGACGGCTGGTTCCACTCGGGCGACCTGGCCACCATCGACGCCGAGGGCTACATCACGGTGGTCGACCGCAAGAAGGACATGATCAAGACCGGCGGCGAGAACGTCGCCAGCCGCGAGGTCGAGGAGTGCATCTACGGCCACCCGGCGGTGTCCGAAGTGGCGGTGATCGGCGTGCCGCACCCGCGCTGGGTCGAGGCCGTGATCGCCGTCATCGTGCCCAAGGCCGGCCAGGCGCTGACCGAGGCCGACGTGCTGGCGCACTGCGAGGAGCGGCTGGCCGGCTTCAAGCGCCCCAAGGCGGTGGTGCTGGCAGCGTCGCTGCCCAAGAACCCGAGCGGCAAGCTCCTCAAGCGCGACCTGCGCCTGGCGCACCAGCGGCACTTCGCCTGAGGCCGGGTGCGGCGCGCGGCCCTCGGTACAAACCCCATAGGGTAGTCCTACGACTATCCACGCCCGGCGGCGGACGCGATCATTTTCGGCACCACGGACCCGCCGCGCACGACGGCGGGCCAGCAGGAGACAACGCATGGTCGGTGCTGCGCGCAGGATCGTTCGCCGGTCGGTCCCCCAGGGGCCGCGAGGCCGCGCATGAACGTCGCGCAGCTGCTGGTGCGCGCGGCCCGGGTTGCCCCGGGCGACCCGGCGGTGCTGCTGGGCGAGCGCGTGCTGCTCGACTACGCCGGCTTCGCGCGCCGGGCGGCGCAACTCGGTGCCGGCCTGCAGGGTGCCCTGGCCCTGGCGCCGGGTGAGCGGGTCGCCATCCTGCTGCGCAATCGCCCGGAGTACCTCGACCTGCTGTGGGGCGCCTGGATGGCCGGCCTGGCCGTCGTGCCCGTCAACGCCAAGCTGCACCCGCGCGAGGTCGAGTTCATCCTGGCCGACAGCGGGGCCCGGGTGCTGTTCACCGATGCCGACGCTGCCGGCGCGCTGCGCGCGGCGGCGCCGCGCCTGCCTGCCTTGCGGACCGTCGTCGACGTCGACGGCGCCGACTACCCGCGCCTGTTCGGCGACGCGGCGTGCGAGCCAGCCGGGCGCGAGCCGCAGGACACGGCCTGGCTGTTCTACACCTCGGGCACCACCGGCCGGCCCAAGGGCGTGATGATCACGCACCGCAACCTGCTGGCCATGGCCCTGTGCTATCTGGCCGACGTCGACCCGATCGCGCGCCAGGACGCCAGCCTGTATGCGGCCCCGATGTCGCACGGCGCCGGCCTGTACTGCGTGCCGCACGTGCTGGCCGGGGCGCGCCACGTGGTGCCCGCCTCCGGCGGCTTCGATCCGGCCGAGGTGCTGCGGCTGGCGGCGCGGCTGCGCCACGTGTCGCTGTTCGCCGCGCCGACCATGGTCAAGCGGCTGGTGGAGGGCGCGCAGGCGCAGGGCAGCGGCGGCGACGGCATCAAGACCATCGTCTACGGCGGCGCCCCCATGTACGCCGCCGACATCGAGCAGGCGCTGGCCGTGCTGGGGCCGCGCTTCGTCCAGATCTACGGCCAGGGCGAGTGCCCGATGGGCATCACCGTGCTGGCGCGCTCGCAGCTGACCGACACCGCGCACCCGCGCCATGCACAGCGGCTCGCCTCGGTCGGCGTGGCCCAGAGCGCGGTCGAGGTACGGGTGGCGGCGCCGCCCGGCGATGCCGGCGAGGTGCTGGTGCGCGGCGACACCGTGATGGCCGGTTACTGGGGCAACCCCGAGGCGACGGCGCAGGCGCTGCAGGGCGGGTGGCTGCACACCGGCGACGTCGGCGCGCTCGATGGCGACGGCTTCCTGACCCTGATGGATCGCTCCAAGGACCTGATCATCAGCGGCGGCTCCAACATCTACCCCCGCGAGGTCGAGGAGGTGCTGCTGCGCCACCCGGCGGTGCGCGAGGTGGCGGTGGTCGGCCGCCCGCATGCCGAGTGGGGCGAGGAGGTGGTGGCCTTCGTGGTGCCGCGCCCGGGGGCCGCCCTCGACACCGCCGAACTCGACGCCCTCTGCCTGGACAGCATCGCCCGCTTCAAGCGCCCGCGCCACTACCGGCTGATGGACGAGCTGCCCAAGAACAACTACGGCAAGGTCCTCAAGACCGCGCTGCGCACCCTCGACCAGGCCGGCGTCGCCGCCTGACCCCCAGGAGACCCCCGCATGAAACTCGTCACCTTCGACCTGCCCGGTGGCCAGCGCCACATCGGCGCACTGCAACCCGGCGAGCAGCAGCTCGTCGACTTCACCGCGTCCGGCTCGCCGGCGATGCGCGACATGCTGGCGCTGATCGACGGCGGGCCGGCGGCGCTGCAGGAGGCGCGCGGCCTGCTCGCGGCGGCGAAGGTCACGCTGCCGCTGGCCGGGGTGACGCTGCAGGCGCCCCTGCCCGAGCCGCGCCAGATGCGCGACTTCCTGTGCTTCGAGAAGCATTTCCGCCAGGCGCGCGCCAACAGCCACCTGTTCGGCATTCCAGGTGAGCGCGACCCGGCCAAGGTGGAGATCCCGCCCGTGTGGTACCAGGAGCCGATCTACTACAAGTGCAACCGCTTCTCGGTGGTGGGCACCGGCGCCGACGTCATCGTGCCGCGCTACTCGAAGATGATCGACTACGAGCTGGAGTTCGCGGCCATCACCGGCAAGTGCGGCAAGAACATTGCCAAGGACCAGGCTCGGTCCCACGTCTTCGGCTACCTGATCTTCAACGACGTCAGCGCCCGCGACCAGCAGCGGCGCGAGATGGGCGGCACCCTCGGGCCCACCAAGGGCAAGGACTTCGACACCGGCAACGTGCTGGGGCCCTGGCTGGTCACGGCCGACGAGGTGGCCGACCCCTACGACCTCACCATGGTGGCGCGCGTCAACGGCGAGGAATGGTCGCGCGGCAACAGCGGCTCCATGCACCACCGCTTCGAGGACATCATCGCCCACGTCTCGCAGGATGAGACCCTGCACCCCGGGGAGTTCCTCGGCTCGGGCACCGTCGGCGGCGGCTGCGGCCTGGAGCTCGGCCGCTTCCTCAAGCACGGCGATGTCGTCGAGCTCGAGATCCAGGGCCTGGGGATGCTGCGCAACCGCATCGTGTTCCAGCAGTAGCCGTCCCGCCAACCACCACAGGAGACTCCGCCATGTCCTTTCTCATCTCGCTGCCCGGCCTGCTGCGCAGGCTGGCCGCCGGCCTCGTGCTGGGCGCGCTCGCCGCGCTGCCGGCCGCCGCCCAGCCGGCCGCTCCGCAGAAGATCGTGTTCGGCTTCTCGGCCTCGACGGCGTTCGCCAATGCCTTCGTCGCCGCCAATGAGGGCATCTTCAAGAAGCATGGCCTGGACGTCGAGATGAAGCTGGTGCCCAACTCGGCCACCACGCCGGCGGCGCTGATGGCCGGCAGCCTGCAGGTGGCGACGCCCACCGCGCCCAACACCATGCAGGCGGTGGAGCAGGGGCTGGACCTGGTGGTGATCGCCGGCGGCGGCTACTACACCAAGGGCATGGAGGACGTGGCCATCATGGTGCGGCCCGACAGCCCGATCAAGACCGCCAAGGACTTCGAGGGCAAGCGCGTGTCCACACCCGGCCTGAACGCCTTCCTGCATGTGCTGTTCCGCAAGTGGATGAGCGAGAACGGCGGCGACTGGCGCAAGGTGACTTTCACCGAGAACGCGTTCGCGCAGTCCATCGACGTGCTGCGCGCCGGCCAGGTCGACGGCATCCTGGCGGTGCAGCCCTTCCTGTCGCGCGCGCTGGAGACCAACACCGGCCGGGTGGTGGCCTACTACATCGCCGCGCTCGATGGCGAGATCCAGTCGGGCTGGCATGTGGCCAGCCGCAAGTGGGCCGAGGCCAACCCGAAGGCGGTGGCGGCGTTCAAGGCCTCGATCGAGGAAGCCTCGGCGCTGGCGGCCAAGGACCCCTCGGTGGTGCGCAAGGCCAACCTGGTCTACATCCCGTTCCCCGCCGACGTGCAAGCCAAGTTCCCCGATCCCAAGTTCAAGCCGGTGATCACGCCCGACGTGGTGGACCGCTGGAACAAGATCATGGCCGAGCAGGGCATGCTGAAGAAGCCCGTCGAGCCGGCGAAGTTGCTGGTCAAGTAAGGCCGTGCGCAGCTTCCCATCGTCCGGCGGGCCGACGACGCTCGAGCCGACCGGCGCGCCGGTGCTGGCCATCAGCGGGCTCGACTTCACCGTCGGCTCGCTGGACATCCTGCAGGGCATCGAGCTGGCGGTGCACGAGCACGAGTTCGTCTGCATCGTCGGCGCCTCCGGCTGCGGCAAGACCACGCTGCTGCGGATGATGGCCGGGCTGCTCACGCCCACCCGCGGCGAGGTGATGTTCCGCGGCGCCCCGGTCAGCGGCCCGCGCCCGGAGATCGCGGTGGTGTTCCAGGACTACGGCCGTGCGCTGCTGCCGTGGCGCACGGTGGCAGGCAACGTGGAACTGGCGCTGGAGGCGCGGCGCGTCCCGCGCTCCGAGCGGGCCGGCATCGTCGACGAGATGCTGGCGCGCGTCGGCCTGGCCGATCGCAAGGATGCCTTTCCCACCCAGCTGTCGGGTGGCATGCAGCAGCGGCTGCAGATCGCGCGCTGCATGGCGCAGTCGCCGCAGGTGCTGCTGATGGACGAGCCGTTCGGCGCGCTCGACGCCATGACGCGCCAGGGCCTGCAGGACGAGGTGGCGCGGCTGTGCTCCGAGTCGGGCGTGACGGTGGTCTTCATCACCCACGACCTGGAGGAGGCGATCTACCTGGGCGACCGCGTGGTTGCCATGGACCGCCACCCGGGCCGGCTGGCCGAGACCATCGCCATCGACCTGGAGCGGCCGCGCAACCAGCTCACCACGCGCGAGGATGCGCGCTTCCTGGCCTACCGCCACCAGCTGTTCCACCTGCTGCCGCCGGGGCATTGACATGAAGCCCAGCTCCCTTGTGCTGCCCCTGGTGGCGCCACCCGCCGCCACCGTGCGGGTGGCCGGCGAGGGCCGCCTGCTGCGCCTGGTCAAGGGGCTGCTGCTGCCGGTCGCCGTGCTGGCGTTCTGGGAATTCGCCGCCCGCACCGGGCTGCTCAAGGCCGAGAGCCTGTCGCTGCCCAGCGCAATCTTCCGTGCCGCCGTCGCAGTGGTGGCCGACGACTCGCTGTTCACCGCCGCCGCCCAGACCTTCGGCGGTGCGCTGTACGGCCTGGCCGTGGGCGCCAGCGCCGGCACGCTGGCGGGCATCGGCTTCGGGCTGTCGCGCGTCCTCGCGCAGCTGCTGCGCGTGGTCACCGAATCGCTGCGCCCGATCCCCTCGGTGGCGCTGATCCCGCTGGCGCTGCTGATCCACGGCTACGGTTTCAAGATGGAAGGCAGCATCGTGGCCTTTTCCTGCTTCTGGCCCATGCTCATCGTCACCGAGGCCGCCGTGCGCGGCATCGAGCCGCGCCTGCTGGAGGTGGCGCGTGTGCTGGGCTTCAATCTGCCGCAGCGGGTGCTCAAGATCGTGCTGCCGGCCGCGCTGCCGCGCATCTTCGTCGGCCTGCGCCTGGCGGCCGCCGTCGCCCTGGTGGTCTCGGTCACGGTGGAGATCACCGCCAACCCCATGGGACTGGGTTACGCACTCATCGTGGCCCAGGAGGGCATGCGGCCGGATCGCGTGTTCGCCTTCATCTTCTGGATCGGCCTGATCGGCTGGGCACTCAACGCGCTGCTGCTGCGCGCCCAGCGCGGCTGGTTCGGCCGCATGGGCAACTGGGCGGAGTCGCCGACATGAGCCGTCGCGGCGTCCTGATGTGGCTCGCCAGCCTGGGCGTGCTGGCGCTGCTGGTCGGGCTGTGGCAGCTGGCGGCGCTGCGCGAGCTGGTCTCGCCGGTGTTCTTCCCGGCGCCGGCCCGCACCTTCGAGGCCCTGGCCGACCAGGCCGGGAGCGCCGACTTCTGGTTCGCCTTCCGCGAGACCCTGCGCCGCATGGCGTTGGGCTTCGTCACGGCCTCGGTGGCCGGCATCGCGCTGGGCTCGCTGATCGGCCTGTCGCCGCGGGTGCGGCCCTACGTCGAGCCGACGCTGGAGATCATCCGGCCGCTGCCGGCCTCGGCGGTGATCCCGGTGTTCGTGCTGCTGATCGGCCTGAACGACCGCATGATCGTGGTCGCCATCGCCTTCTCGGCGCTCTGGCCCGTGCTGCTCAACACCGTGCACGGCTTCAAGACCGTGGAACCACGCTTGCTGGAAGTGGCGCGCATCCTGCAGATGTCGCGGTGGGAGCTGCTGCGCAAGATCGCGCTGCCCAACGCCCTGCCCGACATCTTCGCCGGGCTGCGGCTGTCGCTCACCGTCTCGCTGATCCTGGCGGTGGTGGCCGAGATGCTGGCCGGCACCGCCGGCCTGGGCCAGAACATCACCCTGGCCGCGCGCTCGTTCCGCAGCGCCGACCTGTACGCCGGCATCGTGGTGCTCGGCGCCATCGGCTACGCCACCAACGTCGCACTCGAACGCGCCGAGCGCTACATGCTGCGCTGGCGCGCCCCCTGAACTACCACCGAAGGAGACAAGCCATGCGCTGGCAATACACCAAGGGACTGCACGACATCGGCAACGGCAACTACGCCTGGCTGCTGCCCGACGGAACCTGGGGCTGGAGCAACGCCGGCCTGGTGACCGACAGCGGCGAGTCGCTGCTGGTGGACACCCTGTTCGACCTCAAGCTCACGCGCGAGATGCTGCATGCGATGCGCAATGCGGTGCCCGAGGCGCTGCAGATCGGCCAGGTGGTCAACACCCATGCCAACGGCGACCATTACTTCGGCAACCAGCTGGTGGCCGACTCCGAGATCATCGTCTCCAAGGCCTGCGCCGAGGAGATGGCCGAGCGCCCGCCGCAGACCCTGATCGACCGCTTCCGCAACTACAAGGCGATGGGCGAGGGCGGCGAGTTCCTGATGCGCCACATGGGCCGGGTGTTCGACTTCAAGGGCATCGTCTACACGCCGCCCACCCAGACCTTCGAGGGCGAGCTCGACCTCAAGGTCGGCAACAAGACAGTCCGGCTCGTGGAGGTGGGGCCGGCCCACACCGCCGGCGACGTGCTGGCCTACGTGCCCGAGGACAAGGTGGTCTACACCGGCGACATCCTGTTCAACGGCGGCCATCCCATTGTCTGGGCCGGGCCGGTCGACAACTGGATCAAGGCCTGCGACCTGATGCTGTCCTGGGACGTCGAGGTGGTGGTGCCGGGCCACGGACCGATCACCGACAAGGGGGGCGTGCGCCAGCTCAAGCACTACCTGGAGTACGTGAAGGCCGAGGCGCGCAAGCGCTATGACATGGGCATGACCCTGGAGCAGGCGGTGTACGACATCTCGCTCAAGGAGTTCGGCTCCTGGACCGATTCGGAGCGCATCGTGGTCACGGTCAACAACCTGTACCAGCAGTTCAGCGGCGACACCTCGCCGCCCGACTCGGTGCGCCTGTTCACCCTGATGTCGCAGTACGAGCAGCGCCAGCGCGCCCTGCACGGCGGCTGCGGCCCCAACTGCGGCCACGCCCACCACTGACACCGACAGGAGACCACATGGCCTGGAGAATCCGCCGCGTCGTGACCGGGCACGATGCCCACAATCGGTCCGCCTTCCTCATGGACGGGCTGGCGCCCAACATCAAGGAGATGGCCTCGATGCCCGGGGTCGCGCTCACCGACCTGTGGGAGACCACCAGTGCTCCGGCCGACAACACCGGCAGCGAGGATGCGGCGGCGCGGCCGGTGAAGCTGGAGCCGCCGTCGGTTGGCAGCATCCTGCGCATCGTCGAGTTCCCGCCCGACACCATGTGGAAGGGCGCCGACGCCGCCAAGGCCTTCGAATCCATCGGGGCCGGCCACGCGCCCGACAAGCACTCGGACGACCCGATGCGGCACAAGACCAGCACGATCGACTACATCATCGTGCTCAAGGGCGAGATCCACGCCATCCTGGACACCGGCGAGACCCTGCTGAAGGCCGGCGACGTGCTGGTGCAGCGCGGCACCATGCACTCCTGGAGCGTGCGCGGCGCCGAGCCTTGCATCGTGGCGGCGATCCTGATCGGGGCGAAGCCGCATCCTTGAGCGGGTGAAGGCGGATGCGCCGGTGCGAAGGCCGTCCGATCCCGCCTCTCAAGGACGAGGCATGCCGAGGATGCGTGCGATCAGTTCGCCCGGGGTGGTGACGCCCAGCTTGTGCATCAGGCGCGAGCGGTGCGCCTCCACCGTGCGATGGCTGACGGCCAGTTCCTTGCCGATCTGCTTGCTGGTCATGCCCGCTACCAGCCGCGCCGCGATTTCGCGTTCGCGGGTGGTGAGATCGGCACTCAGAGGCCGCTGGGCGCTGATGTCCTCGAACACCCAGATCACCGAGGCATAGGGCTTCTCGGGCGTGAAGGAGCGGCCCGCCACGGCGCACCAGAACATGTGGCCCTTGCTGTGCCGCATGATGCGCTGGTCGCGGTAGCTGCCGGTGCGCTGCATGCTCACCGCGCCACGGTCGCCGATCAGCTCGAACTCCTCGTGCGAGGGATAGAGCATCTCGGTCGACTGGCCGGCCAGCTGCTGCGGGCTGTAGCCGAACATCTCGGCCAGCGCCAGATTGCAGCGCTCGATGATGCGATCGTGCGTGACCATCAGGCCGACGGGGGCGTGCTCGAAGATCAGGCCGGGTTCGGCGATCGAGTCGGCGAGGGTGCGCATCGGCTCACGGGTTGACCGAGGGAGGCCCGATCATAGGCACGGCCCGGCAGAGGCCGATACCCGGGATTCACCGCAGGCGCAGGTCGGCCTCGAGCTGGCGCACCAGGGCGTCGGCGTCGTCGGCGAAGCGCAGGAACGCGACCTCCTCGCGGCGGATGGTGCCGCGCGACACCATGTCGTCCAGCCGCACCTGCAGGCTGGCCCAGTGCCGGGCGCGGTCGCCCAGCAGGTAGACCGGCACTGGCGCCAGCTGCCGGCTCTTGATCATCTCCACCAGCTGGAACAGCTCCCACTCGGTGCCGGTTCCGCCGGGGGCGACCAGCACGGCCGCGGAGTGGCGCAGCATCGCCAGCTCGCGCGCGGTGACGCTGGTGAAGATGAGGCCGTGGGTCACGTGGCCGTTGAGCGCCTGGCGCGGGTCGCCGCCGTAGGGCCGCAGCGGGTCGGGTGCCGTGGGGCGGTCGTAGTAGGTCGTGTAGCCCACGCTGGGGCCGCCGGCCTCGCGCGCGCCGCGGTTGGCGGCTTCCATCAGGCCCGGCCCGGCGCCGGTCATGACCGGGACCCGGGCGCCATGGCGGCGGGTCCATTCGGCGGCGACGCGGCGCACCAGCGCGTAGGCCGGATCGTCCTCGCGGATGCGCGAGCTGCCGAACACGGTGACGAAGCCGGCCGGGAAGCGGGCCGCCTTGAAGCGGTCGGCGCAGTGCAGGTCCTGCGCGAACTCGCGCGCGCCGACGGCGTTCTCCAGGCCGGCGTAGCGCCCGATGTAGTCGGCATTGGGCACCTCGGCGCGCGCCGTCGGGCAGTCCGGCGGCGGGGCACCGTCGGCGGCCGGGGGAGGGGCCGCGCAGGCGGCCAGCAGGAGGGCGGCGCCGGCGAGGGCGGCGGGCAGGCGCAGGGTCATGGGCGGGTCCTCGGAGAAGCAGCGCTTGGGCTATGCAGGAAGCCTACCCGAGCCGGGTTTGCGCGGGTCCGGCCGCGCCGGTCCGTCGCTAGACTCGCTGGCTCACCGGCCTGCTGCCCTTCAGACCGATCCCACCCAGGAGACAACGATGCGCTTTCCCACCCGCTGGCTGGCCGTGCTGGCTGCGACCCTCGTCCCGCTCGGCGCCGCGCTGGCGCAGGCCTACCCGAACAAGCCGGTCAAGGTCATCGTGCCGTTCGCGCCCGGCAGCGCCACCGACCAGATCGCACGGGCGTTCAGCGCCAAGGTGGCCGATGCGCTCGGCCAGACGCTGGTGGTCGACAACAAGCCGGGCGTGAACGGCATGCTGGGCGCCGACGCGGTGGCCAAGGCGCCCGCCGACGGCTACACGATCCTGGTCGGCACCAACAGCACCAACGCGGCGCTCAAGAGCCTGATGAAGAAGCTGCCGTACGACCAGGACACGGCCTTCGCGCCGGTCGCCTACCTGGGCCAGGTGCCGCTGATCGTGGCGGTGAACAACGACCTGCCGGCGCGCACGCTGCGCGAGCTGGTCGACATGGCCAAGGCCAAGCCGGGCGGCGTCACCTTCGCCAGCGCCAGCACCTCGCAGCTGGTGTCCACCGAGATGCTGGCCAGCATGGCCGGGGTGCAGATGACCAACGTGCCCTACAAGAGCGGCCCGGCGGCCATGACCGACCTGATCGGCGGCCAGGTGAACCTGTTCACGGCCGACTTCGCGGTGATGCTGCCGCAGGTGCAGGGCGGCAAGGTGCGCGGGCTGGCGGTGACCTCGTCCAAGCGCTCGCCCGCCGTGCCCAACCTGCCGACGGTCAACGAGGCGCTGGGCCTGAAGGACTATGAGCTGATCGCGTACTTCGCCGTGTTCGCGCCGGCGGGCACGCCGGCCGACGTGGTGAAGAGGCTCAACGAGGCTTTCAACGCCGCGGCCAGCAGCAAGGACATCCAGGAGAAATTCGCGCCGATCGGCTTCGTGGTCGAACCCGGCACCCCCGACGCGCTGGCCCAGCGCACGCGCGCCGAGACCGCCAAGTGGGCCAAGGCGATCCGCGACGCGAAGATCGAGCCGCAGTGAAGCGGCGCGAGCGGCGCATCAGTGCGGCCGCTCGCCATCCTGCGGCGGCGTGAACAGCTGCTGCCAGGCCTGCACCATGGGCCCGGCGGCCGACAGGGCGGCGTTGGTCGCTGCCTGCGCCGCCGCCGCCGCCGGGTTGTCGGCCGCATTGTCGACGTCCGGCAGCTCGCCCTCGCGGCCGGCGCTGGCGCCCACCACCATCAGCTCCTGCAGGAAGCGCGCGCCCTCCTGCCACTGGTAGACCAGCAGCGTGCCCTGGATCGACGCCAGCTCCATCGGGCTGGTCGCCTTGCGCAGGTTGTCGGCCGCCTGGCTGTGCAGCAGCGAGGCGCGCTGCGCCAGATGCTGCTGCGCCTGCTGGAAGCGTTCCACGGTGCGGCACCAGTGCGCCATCGACTGGGCTGCCAGCACCAGCTGCTGGCGCGCCAGTTCGGCCCCCGCCAGCGGCGGCCCGGTGCCGTTCTCGGCAGCCGAGGCGGCGCTGGTGGCGTGTTCATTGGACGATCGGGTGGTTCGTGTTGCCATGTACTTTCCTTGAGGGCCGGGAAGGCCGGTGCGGGCACCTTACGGCCACGATGGTGGCGTCGTGGCTAAGCAATCAACTGTTTCCTCGCCCTTTACAGTGGCGTCCATGGATCGTCCCGGCCCGCCGCTGCCCTCGCGCGTCCCCGTCCTGATCGCCGGCGGTGGTCCGGTGGGCCTGACCTGCGCCGCGCTGCTGGCGCGCCACGGCATCGCCACGCTGGTGATGGAGGCCGATGCCGGCTACTGCAGCGGCAGCCGCGCGATCTGCATCTCGCGCCGCTCGCAGGAGATCCTGCACTGGGCCGGCGCCGGGGCGGCACTGCAGGCCAAGGCGCTGCCCTGGACCGGCGGGCGCAGCTACTTCCGCGACCGCGAGGTGCTGCGCTTCGAGATGCCGCACGAACCGGCGCAGCGGTTCGCGCCCATGGTCAACATCCAGCAGTACCACGTCGAGCAGTTCGTGCACCAGGCGCTGGCGGGCATGCCGGCGCAGGTCGCGTGGTCGCACCGGGTCAGCGCGGTGCGGCAGGACGATGACGGCGTGGTGGTGCAGGCGGCCGGGCCGGACGGCGAGCAGGAGCTGCGGGCCGACTGGCTGGTGGCCTGCGACGGCGGCCGCAGCACGGTGCGCGAGCAGCTCGGGCTGGCGCTGGAGGGCACGCAGTACGAGGGCCGCTACGTCATCGCCGACATCGTGCAGGCGACGCAGCGGCCGGTGGAGCGGCTGGCCTGGTTCGACCCGCCGTCCAATCCCGGCTCCACGCTGCTGATGCACCGCCAGCCCGACGACGTCTGGCGCATCGACTACCAGCTGCGCGACGACGAGGACGCGCAGGCGGCGCTGGCGCCTGCGGCCATCGAGCCGCGCATCCAGAGCCACCTGACCATGATCGGCGAGCACGCGCCGTGGCGCATGCTGTGGTCGTCGATGTACAACGCCAAGTGCCTGACGCTGCGCGACTACCGGCACGGCCGCGTGCTGTTCGCCGGCGACGCCGCCCACCTGGTGCCGATCTTCGGCGTGCGCGGCCTGAACTCCGGGCTGGACGACGCCGGCAACCTGGCCTGGAAGCTGGCCGCCGTGCTGCAGGGGCGGGCGCACGAGCGCCTGCTCGACTCGTACTCGGTCGAGCGGGTGCAGGCGACGCGCGAGAACCTGGCCTACGGCGCCAAGAGCACCGAGTTCATGGCGCCGCCCAACTTCGCCTTCACCCTGATGCGCGACGCGGCGCTGCGCCTGGCGCTCGACGAGCCGCGCGTGCGCGCGCTGATCAACCCGCGCCAGTCGGCGCCGATCGCCTACGCCGCGTCGCCGCTGAACGGCCCGGAAGTCGGCGCCTGGACCTCGGCGGCAGCAGCGCCCGGCGCGCCGGCGCCCGAGGCCCTGCTGCTGGGCGAGGGCGGCGAGTTCCACCTCAGCACCTGCTTCGGTGCCGGCTGGGTCGCGCTCGTGCTCGGCGGTGCCGGTGCCGTCGCGCGCAGCGAGGTCCAGGGCGGCTGGACGCTGCTGCAGGTGCCCGACGCCGCCGACCACCTGGGCCAGGCGCGCCAGCGCTACGGGCTGCCGGGCGGCGCCGGCGCGCGGCTGGTGCTGGTGCGGCCGGACGGCTACGTGTGCGGCCGCTGGGACCACGTCGACCTCGATGCGGCGCGCCGCGAACTGGCCAGCCGGGGAGTGCAGCCATGACCGACCAGGATCTCGACCTTGCCTACACGGCCGTGTGCCACGCGCTGGCCGAGGCGGGCCCGCAGCAGGCGCAGCGCCTGCTCGCCATGCTGTGCCTGGCGCTGCTGGTGCGCTTCGACCGCGCTGAGGACGTGCTGCCGGTGATCGAGTCGGTGCGGCAGCGCGCGGCCGAGCCCTGAGGGCGGCGCCGGCCAACCCGGCCATGGGCTAGGGCGGTGCGCCTACAGCCCATCGGCGTGGCGCTTCCTAGACTGGCCGGCATGACCACGCCCACCGTCCGCACCGGCCAGGCGCCGCCGTTCCCGATGCCGCGCGCCGAATTCCGCGTCCGCTTCCTGCAGGATTTCTACGACCCGGCCTACCGGGCCGAGGCGGCCGCCATCGACCGGCTGGAGGCGATCGCCTGGGACGCCTACCAGCAGGGCCGCAAGGCGCCGATCACGCAGAAGGCCGGGCCCGGCTATGCCGACCCCGACTACGACCTGTCGGTCGAATGGCGGGCCGCCAGCGAACGGCTGAAGGCGGCGCAGGCGCGCTGGGCCGAGCCCGCGACGCCCACCCGCCTCCTGCTGGTGTGCTGCTCGTCGCGCAACGACGGCACCTGCCCGGGCGAGATGTCCAAGACCTTCCGCCTCACCCAGCTGGCGCGCGAGGCGATCGACAAGGAAGGGCCGGGCACCGAGATCGACCTGCTGGACCTGAGCCTGCTGGTGTCCGACTACGACCGCCACATCCATCCCTGCAAGGGCTGCGCGTCGACCGCCATGCCGCTGTGCCACTGGCCGTGCAGCTGCTACCCGAACCACGCCGAGCGCCAGACCGGCGACTGGATGAACGAGATCTACGAGCGCTGGGTCAGCGCCCACGGTGTCATCCTGCTCACCCCGGTGTACTGGTACCAGGCGGCCAGCCCGCTCAAGCTGATGATGGACCGCATGGTGTGCGCCGACGGCGGCAACCCCGACCCGACCACCACCCACGGCAAGAAGGCGGCCGAGGCCAAGGCGCTGGAGCTGGCCGGCTGGGAGTACCCCAAGCACCTGGCCGGCCGCTTGTACGGCGTGGTGGTGCACGGCGACGTCGCCGGCATCGAGGGCGTGCGGCGCTCGCTGTCCGACTGGCTCGACTGGATGGGGCTGCACGATGCCGGCGTGCACGCGCGGCTGGACCGCTACATCGGCTACTACGAGCCCTACGCCGACAGCCACGACACCCTGGACCGCGACCTGGCCGTGCAGGAGGAGGTGCGCAACGTCGCCCGCGCCGTGCTGCGCGGCGTGCAGGAACTGCGCAGCGGCCGCTTCCACCCACCCGGTTGCCACCTGCAGCGGCCGCGGCCGAAGTGAATCCGGGAGCGGGGCGGGAGCGGGGGCGGACTGCCGTCCGCAGCAGGCGCACAAGTGCGCAGAAGACGCAGACGACATTTCCAGACGAGGGTGGATTCCGCGACGCCGCCAGCGCTGGCGCCTTGCGTCCCGGGGTTTATCCTTCTGCGTCCTTCGGCGCTATTTTTTCTGCGTCTTCCGCGTCCGGGAGTCCGCATTCCCGCCTTCACCATGACCTCGCTCCACAACCTCCCCACGCCCGCCGCCATCGTCGACATCGCGCAGATGCAGCGCAACATCGACCGCATGCAGGCACGCATGGACGGCCTCGGCGTGCGGTTGCGGCCGCACGTGAAGACCACCAAGTGCCTGCCCGTCGTGCGCGCCCAGCAGGCCGCCGGCGCCCAGGGCATCACGGTGTCGACGCTCAAGGAGGCCGAGCAGTTCTTCGCTGCCGGCATCACCGACATCCTGTACGCGGTCGGCATCGTGCCGGACAAGCTGGAGCAGGTGCTGGCCCTGCGCCGGCGCGGCTGCGACCTGAAGCTGATCACCGACAACGCCCAGGTGGCACAGGCGGTCGGCCGCTTCGGCCGCGACCACGGGCACGCGCTCGAGGTCTGGATCGAGATCGACTGCGATGGCCACCGCTCCGGCGTGCCGCCCGAGTCGACCACCCTGCTGGAGGTGGGGCGGGCGCTCGCCGAGGGCGGCAGCGTGCTGGGCGGCGTGATGACGCATGCGGGCTCGAGCTACGACCTCGATGACCCGGTGGCGCTGGAAGCGCTGGCGGAGCAGGAGCGCGCCGCCTGCGTGCGCGCCGCCGAACGCCTGCGCGCGGCCGGCTTCGACTGCCCGGTGGTCAGCGTCGGCTCCACGCCCACCGCGCTGTCGGCGCGCGCGCTGCCCGGCGTGACCGAGGTGCGCGCCGGCGTCTACGTGTTCTTCGACCTGGTGATGGCCAACGTGGGCGTGTGCCGGCCGCAGGACATCGCGCTCAGCGTGCTCACCACCGTCATCGGCCACCAGCCGGCCAAGGGCTGGGCGATCGTCGACGCCGGCTGGATGGCCATGAGCCGCGACCGCGGCACCCAGCGCCAGCGCACCGACTACGGCTACGGCCAGGCCTGCATGCCCGACGGCGTGCTGCTGGACGGCTACGTGCTGAGCGGTGCCAACCAGGAGCACGGCATCCTGTCGCGCGCCGGCGCGCCCGACCCCGACATCGTCACCCGGCTGCCGGTGGGCACGCGCCTGCGCATCCTGCCCAACCACGCCTGCGCCACCGGGGCCCAGTTCCCGCGCTACGAGGCGCTGGACGCCGCCGGCGCCAGCGTCGCCTGGGAGCGATTCTCCGGCTGGTGAGGCTGCGCGCGGCGGCGGGCCGCCGCGGCGGTCAGTACGGCGGCGAGAAGCCGTTGCGGCCGGCCGTGATGCGGGTCGCGGTCGGCTTGCCGGCCACCTCCTGCGCGGTGACCGAGACGCCGCCGCCGGCCACCAGCAGGTCGCGTGCGCCGGGGCGCAGGCTGACGATGGGCGTGCCGGGCGCCACCACGATGGTCTGCTGGCCGCCGGGGTAGGTCAGCTGCAGGCGCTCGCCGTCGCTGGCGCCGGCACGGCCGGCGACGGTGGCGTTGGTCATCGTGCTCTGGGGCAGGAAGTCGAACGGCCGGTGGCCTTCGCCGGTGCCGCGCATGGCCTCGGGGAACACCAGCACCGCGATCGCCTTCTGGGTGCCGTCGGCCTGCGGCATGGCACCCACGCCGACGAAGCTGTTGGGCTTCACCTCGGCCATCGTCACCGGGAACATCTCGGTGACCACCAGGTTGGCGGGCAGCGCCAGTTCGATGCGCTGGCCGCTGCGCTCGCGCAGCACCAGGGCATCGGCCGTGACGCTCTCGATGGTGCCGCGCAGGCGCGCGGTCGGTGTCGCTGGCGTGCCCTGGGCGGCAGCCAGCAGGGGCGCCGCAGCCGCGGCCAGGACCACGGCGGCCTGCAGCCAGCTGCGGCGCGAGGAGGAGAGGGGGACGGCAAGCGGACGGCCAATGGGTGGCATGCAAACCTCCGGGCTGGAAACGCCGCGCAGCATACGCCGAAGTGGCGCGGCGCGCCGGCCGGCGATTCGGGCGCCGATCCGGCCGGCAGCGGGCGGGCTGCGGCGTGGCCCTACAGGCGGATGCGGCGGCCGCTGCTGGGCACGTGCACCAGCCCGGGGCAGGATGGCCGTTGTTTCCCCCACCACCGACTCACGCACCGACTTCACGCCGCCATGAACCTCGTCCGCATGCAACTCGCCGCCGGCGACCACGCCATCGATGCCCGTGTCGCCCGCACCGACGAACAGCGCGCCCTGGGCCTGATGCACCGGGTGGAACTCGGGCCCAACGAGGGGATGCTCTTCATGTGCGACGAGGCGGCGGTGCAGAACTTCTGGATGAAGGACACCCCGGTGGCGCTGTCGATCGCCTTCCTGGAGGAAGACGGCACCATCCTGCACCTGGACGACCTGGAGCCGTTCTCGCTGGAATCCTGCAGCAGCGAGCACGCGGTGCGCTACATCCTCGAAGTGCCGCACGGCTGGTTCGCCGAACACGGCATCCGCAAGGGCGACCGCATCACCGGACCGGTGTTCGCGGTCACGGCCTGAGCCGCGCTACTTGAGCGTGGAGTAGTTCAGCGGCAGGAAGGTGTAGCCCTTGCCGGCCGCGCGCAGGTAGCCCAGGCCGGGGAACGAGAGGTGGGAGGCGCCCACCAGGTCGCCGGTCTTCGCTGCCTCGGCGTAGGCCTTCTGCCGCGCCGGCATCGCCTTCCTGGCATCGCTGTCGAACGCGATCGTCACGGTGGGGTCCTCGAACTGCACCGCCGCCACGTGCATCAGGTCGCCCCACAGCACCAGCTTGCGGCCCTTGCTCTCGACCGTGTAGATCGTGTGGCCCGGGGTGTGGCCGTAGGCCGGCTGGGCGCGGACGCCCGGCACGAGCTCGGTGGCGCCCTCGAACGGCTTGAGCTTGCCGGCCTGCTGGTAGGGGCCGGCCATCAGCATCGCGCCCTTGAAGAAGTCCTTGGCGGAATCGGGGGCCGCGTTCATGTTGGCCTCGCTCAGCCAGTAGTCGACGTCGCGCTTGTCGATGCGCAGCACGGCGTTCGCAAACACGCGCTGGTTGTTGGCCACCAGCCCGCCGACGTGGTCGCCGTGCATGTGGGTGATGTAGATCTCGTCGACCTGCTCGGGCTGGTAGCCGGCCGCCTTCAGGTTGGCGACCAGCCCGCCCAGCGTGGGGCCGAACAGGCTGCCGGCGCCGGTGTCGATGAGCACCAGCTTGCTGCCGGTGTTCACCAGGTAGCCGTTGACCGAGGTCTCGACCTGCTCGCCCAGGTGGTTGCGGCGCAGGGCGGCGACCATCTTCTTCGGATCGCCCTTGAGCAGCTTGGTCACCGGCAGTGCCAGCGTGCCGTCGGACAGGGCGGTCACCTCGACGTCGCCGACCAGGGTGCGGTACCAGCCCGGTGCCTGGGTCTTGGCCAGCGGCGCTTCGGCGTGCGCGGCCGGGGGCAGGGCGGCGGTGCCGGCCAGGCAGGCCAGGACCAGGGCGGGAAGCAAGCGGCGCATGGGCATCTCCTGCGTGGTGGACGCGGCGCGGATGGTAAGCCCAGCGCTCGGGTGCAGCCAAGCCGTGGCGGCATCACGCGCCGCGCGGTCGGGCCGCCTCGCCGAAGCCATCCGTGGCGCAGGGCGCGGGGCTGCGATCGCTGCAAACCGCCAAAGCGAGCAATAGCCCCGTGAAGTTGTGCCGGGTCGACACAGACCGCTACAAATCGGACAAACCAGACGTCTGCCCGCTTCAGCTCGGCCGTTATAAACCCGTCATCGACAACAGCAGACCGATCCAGATGTCCACCGTTCTCTCGCAAGAAGCTCCTCCGTCCTCGCTACGCTCCGTCCCGGTCGCGGTCTGGGGCGTGGTGGGCGCGCTGGCGCTGGCCTCCGCCGGCCTGGCCGGCGCCCTGGTGATGCGTTCGGTCGACAGCGACAAGGTGGCTGCGCAGGCCGAGCCCAGCAGCAGCGTCACCGCGCAGCAGTCACCCACCGCCACGGCAGGCACCAGCCAAGCCGCGCTGCAAGCCCAGCCGGCGCAGCTGGCGGCGGCACCGCAAGCGGCACCCAAGCCGGTGCACAAGCCCGTCCAGAAGCCGGCCCAGCCCGCGCAGTCGGCGCCGCAGGTCGTCGCCCAGGGCCAGCCGCAGTCCAGCCCGCCGACCCACCTCGAGACCACCCGCGCCGCCGTGTGCGGCACCTGCGGCACGGTCGAGGCGGTGCACGCCATCCAGCAGAAGGGCGAAGGCAGCGGCCTGGGCGCCGTGGCCGGTGGCGTGCTCGGCGGCGTGCTCGGCAACCAGGTCGGCGGCGGCACCGGCAAGGCCGCGATGACCGTGCTGGGCGCCGTCGGCGGCGGCCTGGCCGGCAACGAAGCCGAGAAGCGCTACAAGGCCACCACCGTCTACGACGTGCAGGTCCGCATGGAGGACGGCAGCGTCCGCAGCTTCCGTCGCAACGACGCCGTCGCGGTCGGCACCCGTGTCACGGTCGACGGCAGCACGATGCGCGTGGGCAGCGGCGCCGCCAGCAACGCCGAGCCGCGCACCCTGCGCACGTCGGCCACCGGCGCCTGACGCGGCCGGTTCGCGCCGGCCCGACCTGCCTGACGTGACCACCGCGGTCCCGCCCCTGCCGCCGATCTGCGTGGTGCCGGCCCCCGCTGCGGGCGGCTTCGGGCCGGCCACACCGTTGTCGGCCGACAAGCGCCGGGCGCTGGTGCGGGCGCGGCTGGAGGCCTGGCAGGCCGCCGACGGTGCGGCCCGCAACGCCGAGCGGCGGGTCGACGAGGACACTCGCACCTCGCTGCTGATCGGCGGCCCGGGGCCGTCGCCGGACCTGCTGCGCGCCGCGATCAAGCTGCGCAGCATCGCGATCGAGCGGATGGAACGGCTGCGCAACGCGCTGGCCGTCCAGTGAGCGTCCCGGCTCAGCCTCCTGCCGACACCGGCGCCACCTTGCGCGCCACGTAGTGGAACCAGGCGGCGTCGTCCGGCGCTGCATTGCCGGCCACCTCGGCACCGCGCACGTTGTCGAGCACGGCCTCGACGATGAAGCCGGCGTCGGCCAGCTGCCGCCTCTGCTCGGCCAATGGCATGTGGACCATCGGTGCGGCGGCGCCCATCGGGCTGCCGCTGCGCACCAGCGTGTCGTCGCCCCGGTCGCCGGCGCGCTGCCAGCCCGGATACGGCCCCGCCGACCGGGGCAAGCCACGCAATTGCTGCGCAAGCCGCCGGCCCAGGAGCAGCGCCTGGGTGCGGGCCGGCAGCGGCAGCCCGGGGCGCGCCCGCGTGCCGGGGCCGGGCCGGTGGTGCGCCGAGACGATGAACAGCCCGCCGGGGCGCAGCACCCGGTGCACTTCGGCCAGCACGTGCGCGCGGTCGGCCGCCGGCAGGGCGTCGATGCCGCGCGAGGCGAACACCGCCAGCGCGAAATGCCCCGCCGGCAGGCGTTGCAGGTCGCGCGGATCCATCTGCTCGAAGCGCAGGTCGGGGTGGGCGCTCCGGCAGGCCTCCACCGCCGGCGCCGTGGCCGCGAGCCCGACGTACTCGCCGCCCAGCCGCCGCAGCAGGGCGGTGGTGCGGCCGCCCCCGATGCCGATGTCCAGGATGGGCTGGCCCGCCACCTCGGGCGTGACGCTGGCCACGGCCGCCCGTTCGCCCGGATCGCTCCAGCCCTGCTGGCGCGGGTCGCCGGGTGCTGCCGCCGCCCGCGGCCAGGCCGACGGCCCGCTGCGTGCGGGCTCGGCGGTCGAAGACAGGCGTCCGCGCGCGCTGGCAGCGCCCGCGAACGCGGCAGGTCCGGGCATCGTGTCTCCTTGCAGCGGCTTGCAGGCCGCCCCTGGGATGAACGATGGCGGCGGCCGACTTGTTCCCGGTTGGGCTGGAGGTCTTGTGTCCGGACGTGGCCGGCCTTCAGGCCAGGCCGAGCATGCGGCCCAGGCTGGGCGAGGCGGTGTGCTGGCGCAGCTCGACGTGGCGCTCCAGCGTGGTGAGGTGGTCGCCCATCAGCCGCACCGCGCCCTCGGCGTCGCCGCGCGCGATGCAATCGACCAGGGCGCCGTGCTCGTCGTGCTCGCAGGAGGCGTTGCCCGGCGCCTCGTACAGGGCCACGATGAGCGAGCAGCGCGACACCAGCTCGACGAGGTAACGCTCCAGGATGGGGTTGCGCGCCAGCTGCGCCAGGCGCAGGTGGAAGGTGCTGGCCAGGCGCGACCAGGCCGGCTGGTCGAAGCGGTGCACCGCCTCGTGTTCGCGGGCCAGCTGGCGCCGCAGGTCGGCCACGTCCTCGCGGGTGGCATGGCGCGCGGCCAGCCGCACGATGGCGGCCTCGACGGCGCGCCGGGCCTCGAAGATCTGGCGCGTCTCCTCCGGCGTGGGGCTGGCGACGATGGCGCCCTTGTTGGGCCGCAGCTCGACGATGTGGTCGTGCGCCAGCCGCTGCAGCACCTTGCGCACCGTCGAGCGGCTGGCCTCGAACAGTGCGCACAGCGCCTGCTCGGGCAGCTTGGTGCCGGGCGGCAGCCGGTGCCCCATCACGCCCTCGAACACCGAGTCGTAGATGCGCTGCTCGACGTCCCCCGGCGGCGCCGCGGCGGCCACCGGTGCGCGCGCGGCGCGCGGCGACCGCACCGCCGTCGTCTTGCCGGCGGGGGTGGCGCGGGCCGCGGCAGCGCGGCGGACGGCGGGGCGGGCCATGGAGGGCGCGATTATCCGGCGCCGCCGGTGAGCGCGGCCGGCAGGCGGGCATGCAGGCGCTGGGCCAGCGCGATCAGCGCGGCATCGCTGCCGGCCGGGCCGACCAGCGACAGGCCGATCGGCAGCCCGTCCGGCGTGCGGCACGGCAGGCTGACCTGCGGCAGCCCGGCCAGGCCGGCCAGGCAGGTGATGCGCAGGGTGCGCAGCCGTACCGCGTCGACCTCGGCCGGGTCGGCCGTGCGCAGCGGCGCGACGCTGGCGGCCGAGGGCACCAGGGCCACGCCGTCGCTGCCGAGCAGGTCGCGCAACTGGCCGCGCACCGCGGTCTGCGTGCTGCGGCCGGCCTGGGCCTGCGCCTCGGTCACGCCGCTGGCGAACTGGAAGCGCTGCGCCACCGCCGGCGCGAAGCCGGGATCTGCGCCCGTGATCCAGGCGCCGTGCGCCTGCCAGGCCTCGCGGGCGCCGGCGGCGACGTAGGCCTGGCGCCAGGCATCGGGCGCGAAGGCGTCGGCCGGCACCGTGTCGCGCTCCAGGCCCAGGTCCTGCAGGGCCTGCCAGGCGGCCTGCAGCGGCGCCTGGAACACCGCGTCGGCCTGCTCCCAGGCGGCCTGCCAGCGCTGGGCGCGCCGCCAGGCGCGCGGCGGCGCCGGCGGCAGCAGCACGGCACCGACGCGGGCGAAGGTGGGCGCCGCATGCGCCAGCCAGGTCGGCGTGTCGAAGCCCGGGTGCAGCGGCACCAGCCCCTGCTGCGACAGCAGGCCGTGCGTGGGCCGCAGGCCCCACAGCCCGCAGTAGCTGGCCGGCACGCGGGTGGAGCCGCCGGTGTCGGTGCCGAGCGCGAAGTCGACCAGCCGCGCCGCCACCGCCGCCGCCGATCCGCTCGACGAGCCGCCCGGCACCCGGCCCGGCGCGGCCAGGTTGAGCGGCGTGCCGTAGTGGGCGTTGTCGCCGTGGATGCTGTAGGCCAGTTCGTCGGTGAGCAGCTTGCCGACGCAGGTGGCGCCCGCGGCGAGCAGCTGCTCCACCAGCGGGCTGCTGCGCCCGGGCACCGGGTGGGTGGCGAGCCAGCGCGGGTTGCCGGCCCCGGTGGGCCAGCCGGCGACGTCGAACAGGTCCTTGACGCCGAAGCGCAGGCCGGCCAGCGGGCCGGTGGCGGCGCCGGCGCGCAGGTGGCGGCCGTGCGGCACCCAGGCGCCGACGCGGTCGTCGATCGGGAAGGCGTCGCTGGTCGTCGTCATGCGAACTCTCCCGGGCGCTCGGCCGCCAGCGCCTGCATGTGCGCGGCGATGGCGCCGGGCGTGGTGAACCAGATCCGGCCGGCGTCGCGGGCGCGGGCGAAGGCCTCCAGCGCGCCGCGCAGGTGCCGCAGCCGGTGCGGCTGGCCGACGATGTAGGGATGCAGGGCCAGCCCCATCACCAGCGGCTGCGCGCGCGCCTGCAGCAGCATCTCGTCGAAGTGGTCCTGCACCAGGGCGAAGAAGTCGCGCGTGTCCATCTGGCGCGCCACCAGCATCGGGATGTCGTTCAGTTCCTGCGGGTAGGGGACCGACCAGAGCGCCGTGCCGGACCGGGTGCGCAGGGGCACCGGCTGGTCGTCGTGGCACCAGTTGAGCGTGTAGGCGTAGCCGGTCTCGGCCAGCAGGTCGGGCGTGCGCGGGCTCTCCGAGATCCAGGGCGACAGCCAGCCGGCCGGGGCGCGGCCGCTCTCGCGCGCGATGCGGGCGCGGCAGCTCGCCAGCAGCTCGCGCTCGTGGCCCTCGCTCCAGCCGCCCTGGCGCTCGGCGTTGGTGTGGCCGTGGCCGACGATCTCGTCGCCGCGCGCCACGTGCGCCTGCACCAGCTCCGGGCAGTGGTCGTACAGCGCGGTGTTCACCAGCGTGCCGGCCGGCAGGCCCAGCTGGTCGAACAGGTCGAGGCAGCGCCAGGCGCCGACCCGGTTGCCGTACTCGCGCCAGCTGAAGTTCAGCACGTCGGGATGGGGCGACACCGGCCCGAGCGCGGCGCCCAGGCCGTCGCCGAAGGCGAAGTGCTCGAGGTTGTAGCCCAGGTAGACGGCCAGCCGCGCGCCGCCCGGCCACTGCCAGTCGGGGCGCCGGTGGATGGGCCGGTAGGCGAAGCGCCCATGGTCGGGCAGGGCCGCCGGCCAGCGCGGTGTGTCGGGAACGGCTGCGCTCATGCGGTGGTCCTCACAGCGTGGCCAGGCCGGCGCGCACCAGCAGCCATTCGGCGCTGTCGTTCCAGACGTCCATCTCGGCGATCAGGCCGTGGCGCAGCACGTAGCGGTCGACATAGCGGTTGCCCTCGAAGGCGGTGCCGTCGGGCCAGGCGCCGTACAGGGTGCCGAGGCTGTAGACCACGGTGGCCTCGGGCGTGCCGCCGGCCACGGTTTCGGTGCGCTCGACCCGCTTCTTCACCCAGGCATAGCGCCCGGCGTTGAACGCGGTGCACTCGGCTGGTGCGCGCATCGCCCGGTTGCCGGTGAAGCGGATGCGCAGGTCGGGCGCGATGAAGGCGCTGGCGGCCACCGGGTCGGGCAGCATCAGCAGGCGCAGGTACTCGTCGACGAGGGCGGCGGGCGCGAGCGCGGGAACGGTGGCAGGCATGGCGGTGTCTCCGGTGCGCGCCGCAGCGCGCGGCGCGCGATGGTCTCGCAAGAGCCATGCCGGGATCGTCTCCAATCGGTCCGGCGGATTGTCAACAATTCTTGTCGCGGTTTGCGAACGATCTGGCACACACCTTGCGTCCGGACGGCGGCGTGGGCGGCATCGCCCCATCCCTGTGCCCACTCATTCGGAGAACCGCCATGCACCACCTTCCCCGCCGCACCCTGCTGGCCAGCGCCCTCGGCGCGCTGGCGCTCGTCCTGCCCGGCCTGGCCGCGGCCCAGGGCGAGCCGATCAAGATCGGCCTGGTCACCGCCCTGTCGGGCCAGTCGGCGCTGGCCGGCGAGGCGATCACGCGTGGCCTCCAGGTCGCCATCGACGAGGTCAACGCCAAGGGCGGCCTGCTCGGCGGCCGCAAGCTCGAACTGGTGCGGCGCGACGACGAGGCCAACCCGGCCAAGGGGGTCACGGCCGCGCGCGAACTGATCTTCAAGGAGAAGGTCGCGGTGCTGTTCGGCGGCCTGGACACGCCGGTGTCGATGGCCATCGTGCCGGTGGCCAACCAGGAGAAGGTGCCCTTCGTCGGGCCGTGGGCCGCCGGCACCGCCATCACCAAGAACGGCGCCAGCCCCAACTACGTGTTCCGCGTCTCGGCGGTCGACGAGATCGTCAACGTCGGCATGGTCGACTACGCGCAGAAGACCTTCAAGAGCAGCAAGTTCGGCCTCATCCTGGTCGACAACCCCTGGGGCGAGTCGAACGACAAGGGCCTGCACGCTGCCCTGGCCGCCAGGAACCTCAAGCCGGTCGGGGTCGAGAAGTTCGACGGCAATGCGGTCGACGTCGTGCCCCAGCTCTCGCGCCTGAAGGCCGCCGGCGCCGACACGCTGTTCCTGGTCGGCAACGTCGGTCCCTCGGCCCAGGTCGTCAAGTCGCTCGACCGCATGGGCTGGCAGGTGCCCATCGTCTCGCACTGGGGCCCGGCCGGCGGCCGCTTCACCGAGCTGGCCGGCCCGAACGGCAAGAACGTGCACTTCGTGCAGACCTACAGCTTCTTCGGCAAGCAGACGCCGGTGGGCGAGAAGGTCATCGCGGCGCTCAAGACCAAGTACCCGGCCATCAAGGGCCCGGAAGACATCACGCCGGCGGTCGGCGTGGCCAACGCCTACGACGGCCTGATGCTGGCCGCGCTGGCGATCCAGGCCGCCGGCTCCACCGACGGCGAGGCGGTGCGCCAGGGCTTCTACAAGATCGACAGGTACGCCGGCCTGATCAAGACCTACAACAAGCCGTTCACGCCGCAGCTGCACGATGCCATCGCCTCCACCGACTACGTGTGGGCGCAGTTCATCGACAACCGCATCCTGCCCGTGGGCATGGCGAAGTAAGGGACGGCGCACGATGCTCGCGGCTGCCTGGATCAGCGGTCTCGGCCTGGGCAGCATGTACGGCCTGATGGCCCTCGGCTTCCACGTCACCTGGGCCGTCTCGGCCACCGTCAACTTCGCCCAGGGCAGCGCCATGATGCTGGGCGCGGTCTTCGCGTTCGCCTTCGCCCAGCAGCTGGGCTGGCCGCTGCTGCCGGCCATCGCCGCGGCGCTGGTGCTGTGCGCGGTCTACGGCCTGCTGGTGGAACTGCTGGCGGTGCGGCCGTTCGCGCGCCGCCACTCCGAGGCCTGGCTGATGGCCACCGTGGCGCTGGGCATCGTGGTCGACAACCTCGTGCTGTTCACCTTTGGCAAGGAACCGCGCAGCCTGCCCTCGCCGCTGGCGGTGCAGCCGCTGCGGCTGGGCGACTCGGGCCTGGGCGTCTACCCGCTCGAACTGCTGGTTCCGGTGGTGGGCTTCGCGCTGGCCGCCGCGCTGCACCATGTCTCGCGCCGCACGCGCTGGGGCATCGCGCTGCTGGCGGTGGTGCAGAACCGCGATGCCGCCCGCCTCATGGGCATCCCGATCCGGCGCGTGGTCGCCGCCTCGTTCGCCGTCTCGGCGCTGTTCGCCGGCGTCGCCGGCGTGCTGATCGCGCCGCTGGCCAACGTGCACGCCGACATGGGCACGCTGTTCGGCCTGAAGGCGTTCGCGGTCGCCATCCTGGGCGGCATCGGCAGCGCCTGGGGCGTGATGGCGGCCGGGGTGCTGTTCGGGCTCACCGAAGCCACCATCACCGCCACCCTGGGCTCGGGCTACACCCAGATCCTCAGCTTCGCGCTGGTGATCGCGGTGCTCGCGCTGCGTCCCAACGGCCTGTTCGGCCGCGCGGCGGTGCACAAGGTATGAAGGCGCTCGACCGACTGCAGCCGGCGCTCGCCATCCTGCTGGTGGCCGCCGGACTGGTGCTGGCGGCGCGCGCCAACGGCTACGACGCGGTGGTGATCGGCCAGGTCGCCCTGC
Source organism: Ramlibacter pinisoli (assembly GCF_009758015.1). Classification (NCBI taxonomy): domain Bacteria; kingdom Pseudomonadati; phylum Pseudomonadota; class Betaproteobacteria; order Burkholderiales; family Comamonadaceae; genus Ramlibacter; species Ramlibacter pinisoli. The sequence goes on along the minus strand of NZ_WSEL01000009.1, from coordinate 2,171,934 downwards.
TGGCCTGCGTGGGCATCGGCCTCAACGTGCTGCTGGGGCTCACCGGGCAGATCTCGTTCGGCCATGTGGGCTTCTACGCGCTCGGCGCCTACGCCGTGGCGGTGCTCACCAGCAAGGCCGGCTGGAGCTTCTGGCTGGCCTGGCCGGTGGCCGCGCTGCTGGCCGGCGCGGTGGGGGCGCTGCTCGCCTTGCCGGCGCTGCGCGTGCGCGGGCCCTACCTGGCCATGGTGACCATCGCCTTCGGCTTCATCGTCGAGCACGGCGTGGTCGAATGGCGCAGCGTCACCGGCGGCCAGAACGGCATCATGGGCATCGCCGCGCCGGCGCTGCCCGGCCTGCCGGCGGGCGTGCGCGGCGTCGCCATGCTGGCGGTGGCCCTGGCCGGTGCGCTGCTGCTGGCCTACACGCTGCTGGCCCGCGGCACTTGGGGCGCCGCCCTGCGCGCCGTGCGCGACAGCGAGACGGCGGCCCAGTCGCTCGGCTTCCGGCCGCTGGTGCTGCGCACCGTGGCCTTCGCCCTCTCGGCCTTCTGCGCCGGCGCCGCCGGGGCCCTGTTCGCGCCGCTGTCGGGGTTCGTCACGCCGCAGGCATTCGGCTTCATCCAGTCCATCCTGTTCGTGCTGGTGGTGCTGGTCGGCGGCGCCGGCGCGGCCGCCGGTCCCATCGTCGGCGCGCTGGTGGTGGGGCTGCTGCCCGAGTGGCTGTCGCGGCTGGAGGAGTACCGGCTGCTGTTCTTCGGCGCGCTGCTGCTGGTGGTGCTGTGGGCCGCGCCCGATGGCCTGGTCGGCCTGGCGCGCCGGCTGCTGGCGCGCTGGCGGGTGGCGCCCGCGCCGCGCACCGCGAGCGCCGTTCCTGCGCTGTCGCCGCTGGTCGCCGCGCGCCCGGCCGAGGCCGCCACCGTGCTGCAGGCGCGCGGGCTGGCCATGCAGTTCGGCGGCGTGCGGGCGGTGCAGGGGCTGGACCTCGACGTCCCGGCCGGCCGCATCACCAGCCTGATCGGCCCCAACGGCGCCGGCAAGACCACGGCGCTGAACATGCTCAGCGGCTTCTACCGGCCCAGTGCCGGCGGCTTCGCGCTCGGCGGCCAGGCGCTGGCCGGCCTGCCGGCGCACCGCATCGCGCGTGCCGGCATCGCCCGCACCTATCAGACCTCGCAGCTGTTCGGCAGCCTCACGGTCGAGGACAACGTCGCGCTCGCCACCTGCGCCGGCACGGCCGGCCCCCTGCTGGGCGCGGCCCGCTTCCGCGCGCCGGCGGTGCGCCGGACGGCGCGCGACCTGCTCGCCTTCTGCGGCTATGCCGGCGCGCTCGACCGGCCGGCGGCCGATCTGGCGCACGTGGACCGCCGCCTGGTCGAGATCGCGCGCGCGCTCGCCATGCGGCCGGCGCTGCTGCTGCTCGACGAGCCGGCCGCCGGCCTGGCGCGCGAGGACAAGGACCGGCTGGCGGCGCTGCTCGGCCGCATCGCCGGCGCCGGCACCGCGGTGCTGCTGGTGGAGCACGACATGCCGCTGGTGATGGCGGTGTCCGATCAGGTGGTGGTGCTCGACGCCGGCCAGCGCATCGCCGCCGGCACCCCGGCCACCGTGCAGGACGACCCGGCGGTGCGCCAGGCCTACCTGGGCGAGCAGCTCGAGCTGGCGCCGGCGGCCGGCCGCGCCGCGCCGGCCGCCGCCGCGCCCGAACTGCTGGGCATCGGCCGACTGGTCGCCGACCACGGCGCCGGCCCGGTGCTGCGCGGCGTCGACCTGCGCGTGCGCGAGGGCGAACTGGTGGCGCTGCTGGGCGCCAACGGCGCCGGCAAGTCGACGCTGATGCGCGCCGTGGCCGGCCTGCACCGGCCGGTGGGCGGCGGCATCCACCTGGGCGGGCGCGAGGTCGCCGGCCTGCCGGCCGAACGCATCGCGCGGCTCGGGCTGGTGCTGGTGCCCGAGGGCCGCCAGGTGTTCCCCGAGCTGTCGGTGCTGGACAACCTGCGGCTGGGCGCGTTCACGCGGCCGCAGGGCCGCGAGGCGCGCGTCGAGGACATGCTGCGCCGCTTCCCGCGCCTGCGCGAGCGGCTGCACCAGCGCGCCGGTTTGCTGTCCGGTGGCGAGCAGCAGATGCTGGCGGTGGCGCGCGGGCTGATGGCGATGCCGCGCGTGCTGCTGCTCGACGAGCCCTCGCTGGGGCTGGCGCCCAAGGTCATCGCCGAACTGTTCGCCGCCCTCGACGTGCTGCGCGGCGAGCGCATGACCATCGTCCTGGTCGACCAGATCGCGGCGCTGGCGCTGGCACTGGCCGACCGCGGCTACGTCATCGAGGGCGGCACCATCGTGGCCGAGGGGCCGGCCGCCCAGCTCGCCCAGGACGACCTGCTGGCGCGCGCCTACCTCGGTGCCGGCACGGCGGCCGCCGAGGAACCGCCGCTGCCGATCGCGGCCTGACCCGCGGCCCGGCGACGGCCGGGTTCGCCGTACGAAAAATGACAGGATCGGGCTGCCGGATGAGCTGCCCGCGGCGCTATCGTCCTGCGATGCCGTCGCTCTTCGATCCGGTCTCCCGCACGCCGGGCCCGCAGTCCCCTGCCGCGCCCGACGAGGACACCCTGCGGCTGGCGCGCCAGGTGTTCCAGTGCGTGCGCGCCGGCGACGTCGCGGCGCTGCAGCCGCTGCTGGACCGCGGCCTGCCGCCCAACCTGCGCAACGAGAACGGCGACACCCTGCTGATGCTGGCGGCCTACCACGGCTGGGTGGACGTCACCCGGGCCCTGCTGCTCGCCGGCGCCGACCCCGAACTCGCCAACGACCGCGGCCAGACCCCGCTGGTGGGGGCCGCCTTCAAGGGCTTCACCGGCATCGTGCGCGTGCTGCTCGACCACGGCGCCCAGGTCGACGGCCACGGTCCCGACGGCCGCACCGCGCTGATGACTGCGGCCATGTTCAACCGCCTGGACGTGATCGAGTTCCTGCTCGAACGCGGCGCCCGCGCCGACCTGCGCGATGCCACCGGGCTGTCGGCCGCCGAGGCCGCGCGCCGCATGGGCGCCGACGACGCGGCGGAGCGGTTGGCCCAAGGCTAGGACGGACAGGCCAGGAGCCGGGCGCCGTGCAGCCGGCGCCTGAACACGAGCAGCGACGCAGCGCGCGCCGCGCCCTTCAATGCCGCTGGATCCCGCCGCCGATCGGCGTCCACCGCAGGATGCTGCTCATGCGCCGGCGCCCGTGGGCGGCGCGGGCGACCAGGGTGGCACCGAGGAAGGTGCCGAGGGTCCGCACGGCCAGCGAGGGATGCTTGCGCGTGAGCAGCCAGGCGGCGATGCCGCCGGCCAGGTCGACCCAGTGTTCGCCGGGGAACAGCGGCGCCGGGTTGTCGTAGCGGTTGAGCGCCTGCGGCTTGGCGTCGGCGAGCGCGTCGGAGAAGGTGTTGGTGGAGGCGGCCATGCCGGCACGCTAGCGCGGCCGACGGGCGCCGGGGTGGGAGGCCCAGGCCATCCCGCTGTCGGACGGCGCCGATGCTCGGGCTTCAGGCGTACAGGCGCGCCGCGCCCAGGCACCCGGCCAGCCGGCGCTCGCCCAGGGCCTCGCGGACCGGCTGCAGCAGCGACGCGTAGCGCGGCGGCGCCTGCGGCGGCTGTCCCGTGTGCGGCCAGTCGGACCCCCACACCAGGCGATCGCCGAACAGCTCGGCCACGTCGCGGATTGCTGGCACGAGCGCCTGGTACGGCGCCGCCGCACCGAGCCGGTACCAGCCGGAGAGCTTCACCCAGGCGCCGGCCGCCGCGAGGTGAAGCAGGGCGCGCCGGCTGTCATCCGACGCCGGCTCGTCGACCCGCCATCCCGCGAGGTGGTCGAGCACGAAGGTCAGCCGCGTGTGGGCCTGCAGCTCGGCAATGCGTGGCAGGTGCGACCGGCTGGCGTACCACTGCACGTGCCAGCCAAGGGCGCGCAGGCGCGGGGCCAGCCGGGGCAGTTGCGCGGCGTCATTGCCGACCGGGGAGACGAGGTTGAAGCGGACGCCGCGCACGCCGGCCCGGTGCAGGTGATCGAGCGTCGCGTCGTCCACGTCCGGCGCGACGACGGCGACGCCCCGGTGCGTCCCGGCCGAGGCGCGCAGCGCCCGTTCCAGGACGCTGTTGTCGTGGCCGTACACGCTCGGCTGCACCAGCACCAGGCGACCGATGCCATGGTCGGCCGCCAGGCGCTCGATGGTGTCGAGGCGGGCCGGCGGCGGTGCATAGTGGCCCGCGCGCGTCGGCGCGGCCGCCTCGAAGACGTGCACGTGGCCATCCCACCGGTCGGCGGGCGTGCCGGTGTCGGGCGGCTGCGTCATCCGGCGGTGATGTGCCGCTCGCGCACCAGCGTGCCCCACTGCTCGCGTTGGCGCTGCAGGAAGGCCGCCACCTTCGCCGGATCGTCGTCCGTGAACGGTTCACCGCTGAGGGCGCGGATGCGCGCCAGCACCTCCGGGTCGCTGACCGCTGCGTGCAGGGCGGCCCGCAGGCGCGCCTGCACGGGAGCCGGCGTGGCCGCCGGCGCCAGCAGCGGATTCCACTCGAGCACCTCGTAGCCCGGCACGCCCGCTTCCTCCATCGTCGGGACCTGCGGCAGCGCCCGCGCCCGCACCCTGGCCGTCACCGCGAGCGGCCGCAGCCGGCCCGACTCGATGTGCCCGAGCGAGGAGGCGACATTGGCGAAGAACAGCGGCACCTGGCCGCCGATCACGTCGTTGAGCGCCGGGCCGCCGCCCCGGTACGGCACGTGCACCAGGTCGACGCCGGCGCGGCGTTCGAACAGGGCGCCCGCCAGGTGCTGCGCCGAGCCGTTGCCCGAGGAGGCATAGGCGATCTTGCCCGGCGTGGCCTTGGCCATCCGGACCAGGTCGCGCACGCTGCGCGCCGCGAAGGCGGAGGTGCAGACCAGCACGTTGGGGAACAGGGCCACGACGCCGAGCGGCGCGAAGTCCTTCTGGCTGTCGTACGGCAGCTTCGGAAACAGCGACGGATTGACCGCGAACGAGGAGGCGTCCAGCAGCAGGGTGCTGCCGTCGGGCGCGGCCCGGGCCACCAGGGCGGCGGCGATCTGGCCGCTGCCGCCGGGCCGGTTGTCGACGATGACGGCCTGCCCGAGCGACCTGGCCATCACCGGCGCGATGAGCCGGGCGACCAGGTCGGCGCCGCCGCCGGGCGGATAGGACACGACCAGGCTCACGGTCCGGGCGGCGCCCTGTGCCAGGACGAGGCCCGGCGCGACCAGTGCGGCGACGCCGGCCCCCAGCGCCTGGCGGCGTGGCCTGCTGACGGGATGGTTGGACATCGGATCTCCTTTCGTTCAGCGCACCTGGGCCGTGTATTCGAAGGCGAACGCGTCGCCGCGGGTCGTGCGAAGTTCCACGCAGCGGCCGGTGCGGTCGCGGGCCGTGCGGCGCACGACCACGCAGGGATGCCCTGGCTCCAGCTGCAGGCGCTGCGCCTGCGCCGCGGTCAGTTGCGCGAAGCTCAGGTGGTCCTCGGCCTGGTGCACCAGCACGCCGCAGCGCTGCTGGTACAGCGGGTACAGCAGGTCGCCCCAGTCCTGGGGGTCGGTGTCGGCAAGCGGTGTGAACAGCGGCAGCGGCAGGACGATGGTCTCGAGCAGGCAGGGCGCCGCCGCGATGCTGCGAACCCGTTCGAGCTGCAGCACCTGGCCCTGGGCGTCCAGCCCGAAGACAGTGGCCTCGTTGGCGTCGGCGCGCCGCAGGCGGCGCGACGCGATCCGCGAGGTCGGCGCTTCGGCCAGCGTGCCGGGCGTGCGGAAGCGGAAGAACCGCAGCATCGATGCACCGGACAGGCCCGGCGACACGAAGGTCCCCTTGCCGTGGCGCCGTTCCAGCAGGCCGTCCTCCACCAGCAGCGAGAGCGCCTGGCGGATGGTCCCGAGCGCGACGCCATAGCTCTGGGCCAGCGCCGCCTCGGCGTGGATCGCCTCGCCCGGCGCCCACTCGCCGGCCAGGATCCGCTCGCGCAGGGCCGACGCGACGCCGCCGTAGCGGCTCTGGCCGAGCGCCGTCGCGGGGGTGGGCGCGGGGGAGGGCGCGGGGGAGGGCGCGGGGGAGGGCGCGGGGGAGGGCGCGGGGGAGGGCGCGGGCGCGCGGGAGACGGTCACGCCAACGGGCCTCAATCGGCCTGCATCTGCGCCGCCTTGGCCACCGGGCCCAGGCGGCCCTTCTCCGCCGCCAGGAACTTGCGGAAGTCCTCGCGGCTGCCGCCTTGCGGATCGATGCCCTGCGGGATCAGGCGCGCGCGCAGCTCGGGCGACTTGAGCGCCTTGTTCACGGCGGCGTTCATCTTCTCGAGGATGTCGGCCGATGTGCCCTTGGGCGCGAACAGCCCGGACCAGTGGCCGATGACCAGGTCCTTGAAGCCCTGCTCCTCCGCGGTGGGCACGTCCTGCAGGGCGGCGACACGGCGGTTCCAGGTGCTCGCGATAGCGCGCAGCTTGCCGCCCTTCATCTGCGGCAGCACCACCGGACTGGCCTCGGAGGTCGCCTCGACCTGCTTGCCGATCACGGCCACCACGCCCTCGGACCCGCTCTTGTACGGGATGATGTCCAGCTGCGCGCCGCCCTTGTACTTCAGCATCGCGGCGACGAAGTGCGGCGTGCTGCCGGTGCCGGCGGTGGAGAAGGTCAGGCCCTTGCCCTTCTTCGACTGGGCCACCAGGTCCTTCAGGTCCTTGATCGGCGAATCGGGCGGCACCACGATCACCGACGGGCTGACGGCCATCAGCACCACGGGCACCAGGTCGTCTTCCTGGTACGGCATGGTCTTCTTGATCATCGCATTGGTGATCACGCCGGCGGCCGGTGCCAGGAAGGTGTAGCCGTCGGGGGCCGACTTGGCGACGACCTCCGCGCCCAGCACCGAGCCAGCACCGGGCTTGTTGTCCACGATGATCGGCTGGCCCAGTTCGCGCGAGGCGGCCTCGGCGACGTAGCGTGCCACCAGGTCGTTGGCGCCGCCGGGCCCGAACGGCACGACGAAGTGGATGGGTTTGGATGGCCACGCCTGCGCATGGGCCGACACGGCGATGGCCATCACCGACGCGGCCAGCGCGGTCCGGAACGGGAACTTCATGGAATGCCTCATCAACTAGTCATCTAGAGGAGTAGATTACCAGAGATGGTGCGGCCGAGCTGCGGTCTGCCGACGCACGGCGCGCGCGAGCCGCCGCCTGCGGCCCGGTCGACGGGCCGCAGCGGATCAGTCGGATGACGGGCGGACGCCGCTCAGGCGACCTGGGCCAGCTCGCCGCCCAGCGAGGCCAGCAGCTCGGGCAGCAGCTGGGCGAGCTCGCCGGTGGCGATGGCCACGTCGGCGTCGAAGCCATCCTCCCCCTTGGGGGCGTCGTCGACGTCGCGGATGTCGATCTTGCGGATGGCCAGCTGCTCGGTCAGCACGAACGACACCTTGTCGTTCCAGGTCAGCGCCAGCTGCGTCGGCAGCTTGCCTTCCTGGATGTGCTGGCCGATCTCGTCGAGGTCGAGCGTGTGGCGGGCGTAGCGCACCACCGACTTCTCCTCGTCGGCCCGCTTCAGTTCGAGGTCGCGGTCGATGGTGAAGCCGGCCGGCGCCTCGCGCGTGGTGAGCCACTCACTCATGGCGGTGGCCGGCGCGGTGGCGGTGTTCAGCGGCGCCAGCGGCATCGGGTGGCCGATCTCGGCCATCAGGTCGACCAGGTCCTTGAGCACCGGCTCGGCGGATTTCATGCTGGAGGCCGCCACGATCAGCGAACGCGCCTCGAGGTCCAGCCACAGCGTGTGCGCGCTGCGCTTGCTGAACGCGCGCGGCAGGAACGCGTGGATGATCTGCTCCTTCAGCTCGGCCTTCTCCTTGCGGCCCGGCTTGCGGCCGGTCTCGGCCTCGATCGCCTTGCAGCGCGCCTCGAGCTCGGCACGCACGGCGCCGCCGGGCACGGCCTTGCGCTCCACGGCCAGCTTCAGGATCCACTGGCCGTCGACGGCTTCCACCATGGCGCCGTTCTCCTGGCCGCGCGGCGGCGCCCAGCCGGCCGACCGCTCCTGCGACGGTTCGCAGGGCTCGAAGGCCAGGCGCTGGAGTTCGGCCTCCAGCCGGTCCTGCGCGGGCGCAGTCCAGGTCGGGTCGATGCGGAAGACGACGATGTTCTTGAACAGGGGCATGCGGGAATGCGGATGGGATGGGAATGTCGGGGATCGCATTCTGCCGCCGGCGTCGGCGTGCTCATCCGGCAGGCGCAGCGAACGGCCGAATCGGCGGCAAATGCACGCCTTGACCGGCGCGTCGCGTTGCCCCCGCCCGTCACAGCGATCGCAGGGCCGGCAGGCCCTTGACTTTTGGCGGCCGACCCTGGCCCGGCAGCACGGTCGCGCCGGAATGCATTGCCGCGTTGCCCGCAGGCCGCACCCGGCGGCAGGATCGGCGCGGGCTTGGCGCGCGAGCAACTCGACCGTGGAGCCAGCGCCCCGGGAGGATTCACACGGGATGACAATCCGCGCTGCAACACCCGGCCGCCCGTGACCACGGATTTCGACAACGCCCTCGCTGACTGGCACCGGGCCGACGCGGCCGCCTGCGAGGCCGAGGCGGCGTCGGCCGTGGCCGGTGGGTCGCCCGCCGGCGCGGACCCGGACCGGCTGCAGGCCGCGGCAAGGCGGTTGCGGCGCGACGCCGATGCCTTGCTTGCGGAACTGGTGCGGGCCCTCCACGACGGTGGGGAAGGCACGCCCTAGCTGGCGCCCAGTGCGGGGCTGACAGACGGCCGAGGTCTTGTCCGACACCGAGATGCAACAGGATTGGTCCAAATGCAACCCATGAAAGGAACCCGTCCATGAGCCAGGAGAGCGACTGCGGCAGCGATCGCCAGGCGATCGACGCGGACGAACGGGCACCCCTGTCCCGTTCGCGTTCCGGCGAGGGCCTGGAGAGCGTCATCCAGCACTTGCGCGAACATCGGGACGACAAGGCGCGCGAGCGGCTGCACGAGGGCGACAGCCTCGACGGGTCGCAGCCGGCCCGCTGAGTTCGCACGGCTCCGGCGGCCCATGCCGGAGCCGCCAGTCGGCGCCGCCGCGCCAACCGTCACGGCACCCATCTCCTTCCACTGGCTCGGCCGGCGTGCAGCAGCCGGTCACAACCCGGGTCCTGCCGAGTCTGTCGTGGCCGACGCCGCGGTCGGTGACTGTCCGACGCCCACCCCGCTTGGGAAAAAAGAACATTGCCGCCGGCCCCGCTTGAGGCGCCGCGCGGAAGGACTGCCATGAACACCCTGCATCGCAAGCTCGCAGTCGCCCTGCTGGTCACCGCCGTGACCGGAACGCTGGGCTTGGCCTGGCCGCCCGAAGCCATGGCCGCGGGAGGCGGCGGTGGGGGAGGCGGCGGTGGCGGCGGGGGTGGTGGCGGAGGCGGAGGCGGGGGTGGTGGAAGCGGCGGCGGTGGAAGCGGCGGTGGAGGCAGTGGCGGCGGCGGAAGTGGCGGCGGAGGTAGCGGTGGCGGCGGCAGCGGCGGTGGTGGCAGCGGCGGCGGAAGCGGTGGCGGCGGCAGCGGTGGCGGTGGCAGCGGCGGCGGGGGAGGCAGCGGTGGGGGCGGTGCCGGTGGCGGCGCCGGCGGCGGCGGAGCGGGTGGCGGTGGCGCCGGAGCAGGTGGCGGCGGTGCCGGAGCAGGTGGCGGTGGTGCCGGAGCAGGTGGCGGTGGTGCCGGAGCAGGCGGTGGCGGCAGTGCGGGTGCAGGTGCCGGGAGCGCCGGTGCAGGTGCCGGCGGGGGTGCAGGCAGTGCCGGTGCCGGCAGTGCGGGCGCGGGCAGCGCTGGTGCCGGTGGTGGCGCGGGCAGTGCCGCCGCCGGGTCGGCCGCGGCCGGCGCGGCAGCCGGGACCGGCGGCGGCACCGGACCGTCGGCGTCCAGTGCCGCGGCGGCCGGCGCGGCGCCTGCGGGCGGTGCTGGCGGCGGCACCGGGCCATCGGCGTCCAGCGCCGCAGCATCGACGGGGGCCGCCAATGGCGAGGGCAACGCCGGTTCGGCGGCGGTGGGGCCAGCCGACCCCGACGACGGGCTCATCATCCCGGCGGTGGTGTTCCCCACCGGCCCGATCATCCAGGGCGGCGTGCCGGCGGTGGCGCAGGGCGTCACCACCGTCCCGGTGCAGGGCACGCCCCTGCCGCCGGTCGATGGCACGCGCGCGATGGGCGCGGCGCCGGCGGCCGACTGGCGCACGATGCCGCCGAGCCGCGGCTACCCGAACGGCGTTCCCGAGTTGCGGCCCGAGTTCCTGCAACCGGTGTCCCCGGAACGCCCGTCACCCTGATGCGGCATGGCCCGTCCGGGCCATGAGGGCCCGGCGTGCTCCTACGGCCGGGCTACATGGGAAAACCGACCATGCGGGCACCCCAGGTCGGATGGAGGTCCCGATGAGACAACACACCGCGACCGGCGCAGCGCTGGCACTGGCGGCCCTGCTGGCCGCCAGCCAGGCCCTGGCCGCCGGCACCCCCACGTCCTCGTCACCGGCCCGCACGACGGCCACCCAGGCCACGGGCGCCGCCGCGCAGCCGAAGAAGGCCGAGGCGCGCAAGCCGTCGGCGCGCACCAAGACCGCAGCCCGCTCCACGTCCAAGGGCAAGGCCAAGGCGGCGCCGGCCGGCGCGCCGGTGCGCAGCGAGGAGCCGGCCCGGGGCAACGCGCTGGCCAAGGGAGCGGCCGGCAAGTCCGGCTCGTCCCACCAGGTCGCCAAGGGAACGCCGGCGGCCAAGGGCACGGGCGCGACCGCGCGCGCCACCTCGATGGCCGCCGCGTCACCGCGACCGGAGCCGCAGCTGTACATCCCGCCACCGCTGGGGCCGGAGCGCTACTACCCCCATGGCATCCCCGAGCTGCGGCCCGAGTTCCTGCACCCGCTGCCGGGCGACCCCACCGCCAGCGCGCCGCCCTGACGCCGGCAGTCAGGCGGCGGGCGGCAGCAGGCCGGCGGCGCGCCGGACCTCGACCCGGATCTCCTCGGTGAGGCGGGCCTTGAGGTCGGCGAAGGCCGGCGTGGTCTTCATCGCATAGTGGCGCGGGTGCGCCAGCGGCACCGCGAGGTCGCACTTGATGCGGCCCGGCCGCGCGCTCATCACGACCACCCGGTTGGCCATGACGATGGCCTCGTCGATGTCGTGCGTGACGAACAGCACGGTCTTGCGCTCGTCCTCCCAGATGCCCAGCAGCAGCTCCTGCATCAGTTCGCGGGTCTGGTGGTCGAGCGCGCCGAACGGTTCGTCCATCAGCAGGATGCGCGGGTCGTTGGCCAGCGCCCGCGCCAGCGCCGTGCGCTGCTGCATGCCGCCCGACAGTTGCTTGGGATAGTGGCGCTCGAACCCGGTCAGCCCGACCTTGGCCAGGAAGCGGTGCGCGATGGCGTGCTGTTCGTCCAGCGGCAGGCCCTTTTCGCGGAGGCCGAAGCACACGTTGTCGCGCACCGTGAGCCAGGGGAACAGCGTGTAGCTCTGGAACACCATGCCGCGGTCGGCGCCCGGCCCGGCCACCGGATGGCCGTCGAGCGCGACGGCGCCGCCGCTGGGCGTGTCCAGGCCGGCAACGATGCGCAGCAGCGTGCTCTTGCCGCAGCCCGAGGGGCCCAGGATGGTGATGAAGTCGTTCTCCTGCACCAGCAGGTCGGTGGCCTGCAGCGCGACGGTGCCGCCGGCGAAGGTCTTGCCGACGCCCGCGATGGCCAGCACCGGCGTGGCGGGCGCCGTGCCGGCGGAGCGCAGGCGGGTGCTCAACGGCTCAGCTGCGCCCATGGGAACAAGGTCCGGTTCAGTGCCTTGAAGGCGAAGTCGGTCACCAGCCCGATGAGGCCGATGACCAGGATGCCGAAGATGATCTGGTCGGTGGCCAGCAGCGCCTGGCTGTCGGTGATCATGTGGCCGATGCCGCTGGAGGCGCCGATCAGCTCGGCGACGATGACGTAGGTCCAGGCCCACCCCAGCACCATGCGCAGGGTCTCGGCGATCTCCGGCGCGCTCGCGGGCAGCAGCACGCGCGCCACCACCCCGCGGTCCTGCGCGCCCAGCGTGTAGGCCGCCTCGACCAGGTCGCGCCGGGTGTTGCCCACGCTCACCGCCACCATCAGCACCAGCTGGAAGAACGAGCCGATGAAGATGACGGCCAGCTTCTGCGCCTCGCCGATGCCGGCCCACAGGATCAGCAGCGGGATGAAGGCGGAGGCGGGCAGGTAGCGCGAGAAGCTGACGAAGGGCTCGAAGAACGCCTCCACCGGCTTGTAGGCGCCCATCAGCACGCCCAGCGGGATCGCGAGCGCGGCGGCGATGAGGAAGCCGCCGACCACGCGCCACACCGTCATGCCGATGTCGTGCAGGAACCCGTGCTGCGCGAGCAGCGTCCAGCCGGAGCGCACCATGGTCAGCGGGTCGGCCAGGAACTGCTTGGGCACCAGCCCGCCCAGCGTGGCGCCGGTCCAGGCGGCGAAGAAGACGACGAAGAAGGCGACGCCCAGCGCGAGCCGGGTGCCGGGGGCGACGGGGACGAGGGGTTTCATGGAGATCCTCGTCATGGCGGGCTCGACCCGTCATCCAGCCTTTGAAACGCCGTGTGCACCTGCGAGGCATGGACCCCGGCCTTCGCCGGAGTGACGTCGCCTGGGTGCTGCGCACCCCGTTGCGACGTCACTTCAGGAACCTCGTGTCGGCCAGCTTCGACAGGTCGGGAATCTGCTTGATGATGCCGGCCTCCAGCAGCAGGTCGGCCGCTTCCTTGCTGAAGGCGGCGTGCTCGCCGGCGAAGAACTTCAGGTTGGCCTCGCGGTCCTGCCAGCGCAGAAACTTCTGGCTGGCCTCGAACTGCTCGCCGCTTTGCTTGACGTCGGCGCCCATGATCTCGAAGCTCTTCTTCGGGTCCTTGCGGATCATGTCGACCGCCTCGAAGTAGCTGTCGGCCAGCGCCTTGGCGGCCTTAGGGTTGTCGGCCAGGAACTTGGGCGTGCAGCCGAAGGTGTCCATCACCATCGGGTAGTCCAGCGTGGTGGCGATGATCTTGCCGGCCTCGGGCTTGGCGCGCACCGCCGACAGATAGGGCTCGTAGGTCATGGCGGCGTCGAGGTCGGCGGTGCCCGCGATCATGGCGTTGGCGGCGGGCTGCGGCTCGAGGTTGACGATCTTGACGTCCTTGGGCGTGAGGCCGTTCTTCTTCAGGATCCAGGCCAGCGCGAAGTAGGGCGAGGTGCCCGGCGCGCTGGCGGCCACGGTCTTGCCCTTCAGGTCGGCGATCTTCGCGATGCCCGGCTTGACCACCATGCCGTCGGCGCCGTACGACTTGTCCAGCTGGAAGATCTGGGTGGTGGCGACGCCGTTGGCGTTCCAGCCGATCCAGGTCTCCACGGTGGTGGCGGCGCACTGCACGTCGCCCGAGGCGATGGCCAGGTGGCGGTCCTTCTGCGGGATCTTCTTGATCGACACGTCCAGGCCGTTCTTCTTGAAGATGCCCGCCTCCCGGGCCAGCGTGAGCGGCGCGAAGCCGGTCCAGCCGGAGATGCCGATGGCGAGCCTGGTTTCCTGCGCGTGCGCGGTGGCCGCGGCGAGGGCGACGAACGTGAGGGCGAACAGCTTCTTCATGGGTTTCTCCTTCAAAAGGCGGGACGGTGGCTGGTGAACTCCATGCACGCCTCATGCCAATCGCAGTGCGTGCAAGGCCGGGATGTGGCGCTCGGTCGCCCGGCCCAGGTCGCCGGTGGCCACCAGGTGGTGCACGGCCTCGATGTCGCGTGCCAGGCTGCGGTCGGCCTGCAGCGCGGGCGACACGCTGCGCAGCAGGCGCAGCACGCCCTCCAGCGGCGGCGCGCTGAGGAGCGGGCGCAGGAAGCCGATGCCCTGGGCGGCGGCCAGCAGCTCGATGGCGACGATGCGCGAGGTGTTGTGCAGCATCGGCTGCAGCCGGCGCGCCGCGAAGGTGGCCATGCTGACGTGGTCTTCCTGGTTGGCCGAGGTGGGCAGGCTGTCGACGCTGGCCGGATGGGCGAGCGACTTGTTCTCCGAGGCCAGCGCGGCGGCAGTGACGTGGACGATCATGAAGCCCGAGTTGAGGCCGGGCTCCGCAGTGAGGAAGGGCGGCAGGCGCGAGACCACCGTGTCGACCAGCATGGCCACGCGGCGTTCGGCGATGGCGCCGATCTCCGCAATGGCCACCGCCAGCGCGTCGCAGGCCAGCGCCACCGGCTCGGCGTGGAAGTTGCCGCCGGACAGCAGCTCCCCGCCGTCGGTGAACACCAGCGGGTTGTCGGTGACGGCGTTGGCCTCGCGCACCAGCACCTGGGCCGCGTGCCGCATCTGGTCGAGGCAGGCGCCCATCACCTGCGGCTGGCAGCGCAGGCAGTACGGGTCCTGCACGCGGTCGTCGTTGTTCAGGTGCGAGCGGCGGATGGCGCTGCCCTCCAGCAGCGCGCGGTAGGCCGCCGCGCAGTCGATCTGGCCGGGCTGGCCGCGCACCGCGTGGATGCGCGGGTCGAACGGGCCGTCGCTGCCGCGCGCGGCGTCCAGCGTGAGCGCGCCGGCGATGACGGCCGCCTCCAGCAGCCGGTCGGCCGCCAGCAGCGCATCGAGCGCCAGGGCGGTCGACACCTGGGTGCCGTTGATGAGGGCCAGGCCTTCCTTGGGGCCGAGCTGCAGCGGCTGCAGGCCGGCGCGCCGCAGCGCCTCGGCGCCGGGCAGGCGCTCGCCGTCGAGCAGGGCCTCGCCCTCGCCGACCAGGGGCAGGCACAGGTGCGCCAGCGGGGCCAGGTCGCCCGAGGCGCCGACCGAGCCCTGCGCCGGCACGATGGGCAGCACGCCGCGGTTGCACAACGCCAGCAGGCCGTCGACCACCTCCTCGCGCACGCCGGAATAGCCGCGCGCCAGGCTGGCCGCCTTGAGCAGCAGCACCAGCCGCACCACGCGCCCGGGCAGCGGCTCGCCGACGCCGACCGCATGCGAGCGCAGCAGGCGCAGTTGCAGCAGCGCCAGGTCGTCGCGCGCGATGCGCTGCGTGGCCAGCTTGCCGAAGCCGGTGTTGACGCCGTAGACGGGTGCCTCGCCCTCGGCGGCCCGCTGCACCAGGGCGGCGCTGGCGCGGATGCCTGGGCGGCAGTCGTCGGCCAGCACCAGGGGCAGCTGCGGCTGCTCCCAGATGGCGCGCAGCTGCCCCAGCGTGAGGGCGCCGGGTGCGATGCGGTGGCTGGGGGCGGGCGCGGCCATGGCTCAGTCGGGCTTGATGTTGCGCTTGCGGACCACGTCGGACCAGCGCACGGACTCGGCCGCGATGCGCGCGGCCAGCTGCTCGGGCGTGCCGGTGCCGGCCTCCATGCCGAGCGCGGCGAACTTCTCGCGCGTGTCGGGCCGGGCCAGCGCCTGGGTCATCTGCTCGTGCAGTTTGTCGACGACGTCCCGGGGCGTGCCGGCCGGCGCCATCAGCGCGTACCAGGACACCGCCTCGAAGCCGGCCAGGCCCTGCTCGGCGACGGTCGGCACCTGCGGCAGCGCCGTCGAGCGCTTCAGGCTGGCCAGGCCGATCGGGCGCAGCCTGCCCTGCTGGATGAAGGGGACGGCGGCCGAGGCCTGGGCGAACATCATGCTCACCTGGCCGCCCACCAGGTCGTTGAGCGCCGGGCCGGTGCCCTTGTAAGGCACGTGCACCAGCTTCACGTTGCCGTCCAGCGCGAGCAGCTCGCCGGCCAGGTGGGCCTGGCTGCCGGCACCGGGCGAGGCGAAGCTGATCGACTCGGGCTTCTGGCGCGCCAGTGCCAGCAGCTCCCTGAGGTTGGCCACCGGCAGCCCTGCATGGACCACCAGCACGTTCTCCACCGTCGCCAGCAGCGCCACCGGCGCCAGTTCCGAGGCCTTGTACGGCAGGCTGGAGAACAGCGAGGGGTTCACCGCGATGTTGCCGACCGGCACGATGCCCAGGGTGTAGCCGTCGGGCGGCGCCTTGGCGACCAGGTCGACGCCGATGTTGCCGGCCGCGCCGACCTTGTTCTCCACCACGGCCGCCTGCCCCAGGCCGTCGGCGATGGCCTGGGCGGCCAGGCGGCCGAGCAGGTCGGCCGGGCCGCCGGGCGCGAACGGCACCACCACCCGCACCGGCCGGCTGGGGTAGGGCTGGGCCTGGGCGAGCGGGGCGAGCGTGGTGGCCAGGGTGGCGGCCAGGGCGAGCAGCAGGCGTTTCATCAGAGGTCCTCGAAGGCGGTGAGCGGTCCGGGGTCCGCCAGGGCGGCGTAGTCGCGCGCCGGCGGGGCCGCGAACCCCGCTAGCAAGAGCAGTGCGCAGTCGGCCGCCAGTTCCGGCGCCTGGGTGGCGGCGTGCAGGGCGGCGCGCACGGCGTCGAGCTCGCCGGCCGCCAGCGGCGCGGTGGCCACGAACGGCGGCAGCGGCCGCCAGGCCGTGGTGGCGACGGTGCGCACGCGGGCCGCGAACGCCGGGTCCTGGCGGCGCAGCTGGTCGTGGTACCAGCTGTCCAGCGGACCGACGTCGATGGTGCCGGCGGCCAGCGCGTCGATGACGCCGCGCGCGTTGACCAGCCCGCCGACGGTGCGCGCGTACAGGCGCGGCCGCCGCGCGCTGCGGAACGGCTGCAGGTGCAGGTTGAAGGCGACGCCGCCCGAGAGCGAGTCGGCCAGCGTGTAGCCGGCCACGCCGCCGAACGTGTCCTGCAGGACGCGGTACGGGGCGCCGGCCCGCACCACGATGTCGGTGCAGTAGACCGGGCGGCCGCCGTAGCGCCCGGGGCTGGGGATGGGCGCGGCCACCAGCTGCGCCGGCGGCTGGCGGCGCGCGAACGGCAGCCCGCACATCAGGGCCAGGCCGAGGTCGTCGCGTGCCCACAGCGCCGACAGCGGCGCCGGCGCGTCGTGGTCGATCACCTCCCAGGGCAGCCCGGCCTCATCCAGCGCCCAGCGCAGGATGCGGTGCCAGGCCGCCTTGCCGGCCGGCGTGGCCGAGTACATGCGGGCGTTGGCGACCGGCATCGCGGGCCTTCAGCGGAAGCGCAGGACCTGGCCGATGCCGCGCGCGGTCGCCTTGCGCAGCATGAAGGCGCCGAGCGCGATGTCCGACAGCGACAGCCCGCGGTGCCAGAACAGGTTGGTCTCGCCGTCGCTCTCGCGCCCGGGCTTCAGGCCGGCGACGATCTGGCCCAGCTCGGCGTGCAGGTTGCCCTCGTGGAGCCGGCCGCTGTCGACGTGGGCGCGCAGCGCGCCGAACGGGCCGGACCTGGCCTGGCCCCAGTCGTCCATCACCATCTTGTCCATGATGTCGGTGAGCGAGAGCTCCACCGCGCTCATGGTGCCGTAGGGGATGACGCAGGCGCCCTTGCGGATCCACTCGGTCTTGAGCAGGGGCGCCGGCTGGTCCAGCCGCGACGCCTCGACCACGATGTCGGCGCCGCGCACGCACGACTCCCAGTCGTCGGTGACGGTGATGCGCTTGCCCAGGTCCTGCTCGAGCCGGGCGGCGAAGGCGTTGCGGCTGTCCGGCCGGCGCGAATGCACCCGGATCTCGTCGAACCCGAAGATGGAATCGAGCAGGCGTACGTTCCAGTACGAGGTGCCGCGCGCGCCGATGTGGCCCAGCACCTTCGAGTCTTTGCGCGCCAGGTGGCGGGCGCCGATGGCGGTGACGGCGCCGGTGCGCATGTCGGTGATGTCCGAGGCGTCGATGATGGCCACCGGGGCGCCGGTCTGCGGGTCGAACAGGTTGAGCACGGCCAGCTCGGATGGCAGGCCGCGCTCGTAGTTGCGGTAGTAGTCGCCCACCACCTTCACGCCCGCCAGATGCAGCGGCCGGATGTAGCCGCGCAGCACGTTGAAGTGGCCCGGGTAGTCCTTCTCGGGCACCAGGTGCATGCGCGGCTCGATGGTGGCCTGCCCCAGGCCCTGTGCGCGCAGGCCGTCCTCCACCGCCTGCACGATCTCGGCGTCGGTGAGCGCCAGCGCCTGCACGTCGGCGTGGTTCAGGTAGTGCAGGTCGATGCGCGGTGCGTCGCTCGCCATCAGGCCCCCAGCATCGGCAGCTGCAGGCCGTGTTCGCGCGCGCTGTCCAGCGCGAGCGGATAGCCGGCGTCGGCGTGGCGCATGACGCCGGTGGCCGGGTCGTTCCACAGCACGCGGCGCAGCTTCTCGTCGGCGTCGGCGCTGCCGTCGCACACGATCACCACGCCGGCATGCTGCGAGTAGCCCATGCCGACGCCGCCGCCGTGATGCAGGCTCACCCAGGTGGCGCCGCTGGCGGTGTTGAGCAGGGCGTTCAGCAGCGGCCAGTCGCTGACGGCGTCGCTGCCGTCGCGCATGGCCTCGGTCTCGCGGTTGGGGGAGGCGACCGAGCCGCTGTCGAGGTGATCGCGGCCGATGACGATGGGCGCCTTCAGCTCGCCGTTGCGCACCATCTCGTTGAAGGCCAGGCCGGCGCGGTGGCGCTCGCCCAGGCCGATCCAGCAGATGCGCGCCGGCAGGCCCTGGAAGGCGATGCGCTCGCCGGCCATGTCGAGCCAGCGGTGCAGGTCGGCGTGGTTGGGGAACAGCTCCTTCATCTTCGCGTCGGTCTTGCGGATGTCGTCCGGGTCGCCGGACAGCGCCACCCAGCGGAACGGGCCGATGCCGCGGCAGAACAGCGGCCGGATGTAGGCCGGCACGAAGCCGGGATAGGCGAACGCGTCGGCCACGCCGTGGTCCAGCGCCACCTGGCGCAGGTTGTTGCCGTAGTCGACCACCGGCACGCCCAGGCGGTGGAAGGCCAGCATGGCCTCGACATGGCGCGCGCACGAGGTGCCGGCGGCCTGCTGCAGCGCGGCGTGCTGCGCCGGATCCTGCTGCGCCGCCTGCCACTGCGCCACGCTCCAGCCGGCCGGCAGGTAGCCGTTGATGGTGTCGTGCGCCGAGGTCTGGTCGGTGACGATGTCGGGCCGCGGGCCGCCGGCCTGCGCCCGGCGCGCCAGCTCGGGCACCAGCTCGGCCGCGTTGCCGCACAGGCCGATGGACACCGCCTCCCGGCGCGCCGTGTGCTGCTGCAGCAGCGCCAGCGCCTCGTCGAGGTCGCGCGCCTGCTTGTCGAGGTAGCGGGTGCGCAGGCGGAAGTCGATGCGGCTTTGCTGGCACTCGATGGTGAGCGAGCAGGCGCCGGCGAAGCTGGCAGCCAGCGGCTGGGCGCCGCCCATGCCGCCCAGGCCGGCGGTGAGCACCCAGCGGCCGGCCAGGCTGCCGCCATAGTGCTGCCGCCCCATCTCGGCGAAGGTCTCGTAGGTGCCCTGCACGATGCCCTGGGTGCCGATGTAGATCCAGCTGCCGGCGGTCATCTGGCCGAACATCATCAGCCCCTGGCGGTCGAGTTCGTTGAAGTGCTCCCAGCTGGCCCACCGGGGCACCAGGTTGGAGTTGGCGATGAGCACGCGCGGCGCGCCGGCATGGGTGCGGAACACGCCGACCGGCTTGCCCGACTGCACCAGCAGCGTCTCGTCGGGCTGGAGCTTGCGCAGCGTCGCGAGGATGGCCTCGAAGGCCGGCCAGTTGCGGGCGGCCTTGCCGATGCCGCCGTAGACGACCAGCGCGTCGGGGTTCTCGGCGACGGCGGGGTCCAGGTTGTTCTGGATCATGCGCCAGGCGGCTTCGATTGGCCAGTTGGCGCAGTGCAGCTGGCTGCCCCGCGGCGCGCTCACCGGGCGGGGCCCGGCGGCCAGGAAGGGGGCGGCGGACAGGTCGGACATGCGGCTCTCCCAGTTGTCTATACAACCCACGGTCCGCGGCAGGATAGTTGTCTATACAAGACGTGTCAACGCGGGTATCCTCGCCGCATGGCCAAGGACCGATCCGACCCGCCGCGCCCGGCCGACCGGCCGGCCTACGAGCAGGTCAAGGACTGGATCCGCGGGCACATCGCCCGCGGCGACTGGAAGCCCGGCGACCCGGTGCCCAGCGAGGCGGCGCTGATGGCCCGCTTCGCCGTCAGCCGCATGACCGCGCACCGCGCGCTGCGCGAGCTGGCCACCGAAGGGCTGGTCACGCGGGTGCAAGGCTCGGGCACCACGGTGGCGCAGCTGCACCGCATCAGCTCGCGGCTGGTCATCCGCGACCTGCACGAGGAGGTGGCCGAGCGCGGCCACGTGGCCGGCACCCGGGTGCTCACGGTCGCGCAGGAGAAGGCGGGCGCCGAGGTCGCGGCGGCCCTGGGCCTGCGCAAGGGCGCCCGGGTCTTCCACACCGTGCTGGTGCACCTGGAGAACGGCGTGCCCATCCAGTACGAGGACCGCTACGTCAATCCGCTGGCCGCACCCGACTACCTGGCCACCGACTTCGCCACCACCTCGCCGACCTCGCACCTGCTGCGCTGCGCCCCGCTCACCGAGGCCAGCTATTCCATCGAGGCCTGCCTGCCCCGGGCGGCCGAGGCCCGGGCGCTGGCCATGACCACCGCCGAGCCCTGCCTGGTCATGGTGCGGCGAACTGTCAGCGGCGCCCATGTGGCCAGCATCGCCCGCCAGCTCTACCCCGCCAGCCGCTACAGCTTCACCGGGGCCTTCCAGGCATGACCCGGGCGTCCCTGCGCCGTTGCCCACCGTGCCGCCCGCGCGGCGCCGTCCTGCCATGACGACGGACTGGCAGCTGGTGTCGCTCGATGCCGCGCCGCGCCAGCCCTGGCGCAACGGCGGCGGCACCACGCGCGAGCTGCTCGCCTGGCCGCCCGGTGCCCCCTGGACCGTGCGGGTGTCGGTGGCCGACGTCACCGCCCCCGGCCCGTTCTCGCGCTTCGAGGGCATCGAGCGCTGGTTCGCGGTGCTGGAGGGGGCCGGCGTCGAGTTGCGGGTGGGCGGCGGCGCGCAGCGCCTGGACCCGGGCACCGAGGCCCTGCAGTTCAGCGGCAGCGCGCCGGTCGACTGCGCGCTGGTCGACGGCCCCACGCTCGACTTCAACCTCATGGCCGCGCCCGGCCTGGCCAGGCTGCGCCGCGTGCAGGGCCGCTGGGACTTCCGGGTCGACGGTCCGGCGCTGGTGGCGGTCTATGCCCATGCGCGGCCGGCCCGGCTCACCCTGCTCGAGACCACGCTCGAGGTGCCGCCGCGCCACCTGCTGTGGCGCCACCGCACCTGGCGCGCCCACGGCACCCTGGCCGGCGAGGGCGCGCTCTGGCTGGAGGCCCGCACGCCATGAGCCGCCAGCTCTGGACCCATGCCCGCCTGGCGACGCTGGCGCCCGGCGCCGCGGCGCCCTACGGCCTGGTCGACGACGGCGCGCTGGCGGTCGAGGACGGCACCATCGCCTGGGTCGGCCCGCGCGCCGAACTGCCGCCGGCCTGGCGCCGCGGTGTCGACGAGCACGATGCGGGCGGCGCCCTCGTCACGCCCGGCCTGGTCGACTGCCACACGCACCTGGTCTGGGCCGGCGACCGCGCGCGCGAGTTCGAGCTGCGCCTGCAGGGCGCCAGCTACGAGGCGATCGCGCAGGCCGGCGGCGGCATCGTGTCGACGGTGCGGGCCACCCGTGCCGCGAGCGAGGCCGAGTTGCTGGCGCAGTCGCGCCGCCGCCTGCGCGCGCTGCTGGCCGAGGGGGCCACCACCGTCGAGATCAAGTCCGGCTACGGCCTGTCGGAAGCGGCCGAGGCCAAGTGCCTGCGGGTCGCCCGCCGGCTGGGCGCCGAGGAGAGGGTGACCGTGCGCACCACCTTCCTGGGCGCCCATGCGCTGCCGCCGGAGTTCGCGGGCCGGCCCGACGCCTACATCGACGAGGTGGTGCGCATGCTGCCGTTGCTGCACGCGCAGGGCCTGGTCGACGCGGTCGACGCCTTCTGCGAGCGCATCGGCTTCTCGCTCGCGCAGACACAGCGCGTGTTCGAGGCCGCGCGCGCCCTGCGGCTGCCGGTCAAGCTGCACGCCGAGCAACTGAGCGACAGCGCCGGCACCCAGCTCGCGGCCGGCTTCGGCGCGCTCAGCTGCGACCACCTCGAATGGCTGGGCGAAGACGGCGTGCGCGCCATGGCCCGGGCCGGCACGGTGGCCGTGCTGCTGCCGGGCGCCTACTATTTCCTGCGCGACACGCGGGTCCCGCCGGTCGACCTGCTGCGCCGGCACGGCGTGCCGATGGCGGTGTCGACCGACTGCAATCCCGGCACCTCGCCCTGCACCAGCCTGCTGCTCATGCTCAACATGGCCTGCACGCTGTTCCGGCTCACGCCCGAGGAGGCACTGGCCGGCGCCACCCGCCACGCCGCGCGGGCGCTGGGCCTGGCCGACCGCGGCGTGCTGGCCGCCGGCCGGCGTGCCGATTT
This sequence comes from Ramlibacter pinisoli, assembly GCF_009758015.1. Lineage (NCBI taxonomy): Bacteria > Pseudomonadati > Pseudomonadota > Betaproteobacteria > Burkholderiales > Comamonadaceae > Ramlibacter > Ramlibacter pinisoli. The sequence continues at coordinate 2,149,671 of NZ_WSEL01000009.1, read as the reverse complement.
CGTGCTCTGGGACGTGGCCGAACCGGCGCAGCTGGCCTATGCCTTCGGCGCCAACCCCTGCCGCACCACCATCGTGGAAGGAACCATCCGATGACCATCGCCCTGCACCGCGGCAGCGTGCCGCTGCTGGTGAGCATCCCCCACATGGGGACCGGGATCCCCGAGCCGCTGCGCGCCGCCTACCTGCCGCGCGCACTGGCCACCGAGGACGCCGACTGGCACCTCGACCGCCTGTACGCGTTCGCGCGCGAGCTGGGCGCCAGCGTGCTGCAGCCGACGGTGGCGCGCTACGTCATCGACCTGAACCGGCCGCCCGACGACACGCCGATGTACCCCGGGGCCTCCAACACCGAGCTGTGCCCGAGCCGCTTCTTCACCGGCGAGCCGCTGTACCGCGAGAACGCCGGGCCGTCGCCGCAGCAGCAGCAGGAGCGCCGCGCCGCCTACTGGCAGCCGTACCACGACGCCCTGCAGGCCGAACTGGCGCGGCTGAAGGCCGCCCACGGCTACGTGCTGCTCTGGGACGCGCACAGCATCCGCGCCGAGATCCCCTGGCTGTTCGAGGGCACGCTGCCCGACCTGAACATCGGCACCGCCGGCGGCACCTCGGCCCACCCGTCGGTGACCGAGGCGGTGGCGCAGGCGGCCGGGCGTGCCAGCGGCTACACGCACGTGGTGAACGGCCGCTTCAAGGGCGGCTACATCACGCGCCAGTACGGCCGGCCGGCCGACGACGTGCACGCCGTGCAGCTGGAGATGGTGCAGCGGACCTACATGCGCGAGACGCCGCCCTACGACTGGGACGAGGCGCGCGCTGCCCGGGTGCAGCCGGTCGTGCGCTCCATGGTCGAGGCGGCGATCCAGGCCTGCCGCGCGCTCCATGCCTGAGCGCCTGTTCGCCCGGCAGGCCTGGATCGCGGGCGGGTGGGCGCACGACGTGCTGCTGGTGGCCGGCGCCGATGGCCTGTGGTCCGAGGTGCGGCCCGATTGCACGGCCGCCGGGCGGGCCGGCGCCGAGGTGCTGGACGGGGCCGTGCTGCCGGCGCTGGTCGATGCCCACAGCCATGCCTTCCAGCGCGCCATCGCCGGCCTCACCGAGCGCAGCCCGGTGGGCGAGGCCGACGACTTCTGGAGCTGGCGCGACCGCATGTACCAGGTGGCGCTCACGGTCTCGCCCGACGACGTGGAGCGCATCGCCACCCGGCTGTACCGCGAACTGCTGGCCGGTGGTTACGCCCACGTGTGCGAGTTCCACTACCTGCACAACGACCTCGACGGCCGCCCCTATGCCGAGCCGGCCGAGATGGCGCTGGCGCTGGTGCGGGCGGCGCAGGCGGCCGGCATCGGCCTGACGCTGCTGCCCACGCTCTACATGCGATCGGGCTTCGGCGCCGCCGGCCTGCGCGACGACCAGCGCCGGTTCGCCTCCACTCCCGAGGGCGTGCTGCGCATCGCCGAGCAGGTGGGCCGGCTGGGCGCCGGCGGCCAGGTACTGAACGCCGGCATCGCCATCCACTCGCTGCGCGCCGTCGATCCCGGTGCGCTGCGCGAGACGGTCGATGCCGCGCGCGCGGCCGGGATGCCGATCCACCTGCACATCGCCGAGCAGCAGCGCGAGGTCGACGATTGCGTGGCGCAGCACGGCCGGCGTCCGATCGCCTGGCTGCTCGAGCAGATGCCGGTCGACGCGCGCTGGAACCTGGTGCATGCCACCCACACCGTGCCGCAGGAGTTGCACGACCTGGCCGCGACCGGTGCGTCCATCGTGCTGTGCCCGACCACCGAGGCCAACCTGGGCGACGGCGTGTTCGACCTGCCGGCCTGGTTGCAGGCGGGCGGCCGCTGGTCGGTGGGATCGGACAGCCAGGTGGCGCGCAGCTGGGTCGAGGAGCTGCGGCTGCTGGAGTATTCGCAGCGGCTGGTGCGCCGCCAGCGCAACGTCGCGGCGCGCGCGGCCGGCCGCGAAAGCACGGCCGCCGTGCTGCTGGACGGCGCCCTCGCCGGCGGGGCGGCCGCCTGCGGCCTGGCCGCGCCGGCGTTGCGGGTGGGCGCGCGGGCGGCGTTCTGCGTGGTCGACGCGCCGCCGCCGCTGGTGGCCGGCGTGGCGGCGCCCGATCCGCTGGACGCGCTGCTGTTCGCCTCGTGCGCGACGGCGCCAGCGGTCCGGTTCGCGGGAGGTTGAGGGCGTGGCGCGGCGCGCGTCAGCGCGGACGTGGGGAGGCGCCCGGTCTGGGCGGTCCTGAGCCGCCATCCACCCCCGGCTCGCCGTGCCGGGCCGATCCGCGCTCCGGAGCTGGATGCCGGGTCAAGCCCGGCATGACGGGGAAGGGGGACGACGACAAGGGCGTCGTCGTGGCGGCCCGGACCCCGACGGCGGGAACGAAGCACTTCGTCATGGCAGAACGAGGGACTCGTCATGGCGGAACGAGAGACTCGTCACGGCGGGAACGAGAGACTCGTCAGTCGGGAACGAGGGACTCGTCACGCAGGAGCGAAAGACCCCGTCATTGCGGGCTTGACCCGCAATCCATCTCCGGGACGTCGAGCGACCCCGCCGGTGGACCCGGCGGTGCCGCGCAGGAGCGAGCCGACCAGCGACGCTGCGGCCGGCACCCGGCCAGCCGCAGCGCACCGCCAGGCGTCAGGTGTCCGCCGTGAAGCCGATCGTCTTGACGATGGGCGCCCACTTGACGGTGTCGGTGCGCAGCAGGCTGGCGAACTCGGTCGGGCTGCTGGACATGGCTTCCAGGCCGAAGGTGGCCAGGCCGTCGACCACGTCCTTGCTGGCCAGCGCGGTGCGCAGCGACGCGTTCAGGCGCGACACCAGTTCGGGCGCGGCCTTGGGCGGCAGGAAGAAGCCGAACCACTCGCTGTGCTGCAGGTCGCCGAAGCCCTGCTCGGTGTAGGTGGGCACGTCGGGGGCGAAGCGGCTGCGCTTGGCGCCCGAGGTGGCCAGGATGCGGACCTTGCCGCTGGCCAGGTGCTGGGTGAGGTCGCCGATCGGGCCGCTGACGGCCGGGATCTGGCCGCCCAGCAGGTCCTGCATGGCCGGCTGCGTGCCGCGGTAGGGCGCGTGCTTGAAGTCGAAGCCGGCCTTGATGCCCATCAGCGCGGGGATGAAGTGCGGCGTGGAGCCGGCCGCCGGCGAGCCGAAGGTGGCCTGGTTGGGATTGGCCTTGGCCCAGGCGATGAACTCGGACACGTTGCGCACGCTGGCCGGCACCATGGGGCCGACGGCGAAGCCGAAGTCGAACACGCAGGCCAGCGAGACCGGCGTGACGTCGGCCACCGGGTCGTACGGCAGGCGCTTGTAGATGTGCGGGTAGATGGTGAACATCGACGTCGGCGACTGCAGGATGGTCGCGCCGTCGGCCGGCAGCGCCTTGACGGTCTGGATGGCGATCTGGCCGCCGGCGCCGGTCTTGTTCTCGACCACCGCGGTGCGCGCGTAGTTGCCGGTGAGGGCCTGCGCCACGCGGCGGCAGGTGGTGTCGGAGGTGCCGCCGGCGGCGAAGCCCGTGATGATCTTCAGGTTCTCGATCTGCGCCTGCGCGTAGGCGTGGCGGCCGATGCCGGCCAGCAGGGCCGAGGCCCCGGTGGCCTGGAGAAGGTGGCGGCGGGAAATGGTCATGGACAAGCTCCTGTGCGGTCGGGATGCGGCATGCGCGCGAAACCGGGGATTGTCGCGGCGCGGCGCACCCCGTCGGGAGAGGGGAATCACCGAGGGTCCGGCGGCGACACGCCCGGCCGTTTCGCTTCATGTTGCGGCCCAGGTGCAGTACAACTGGACCACCGGGTTCGAAAAGGAACTGCCATGGCCAAGGCGGATCGCGAACGGCGGCACCAGGCGGTGCTGGCGCACATCGAGGGCGTTCAGCTGGTCACCGGGCGCGGCGACCACCTGCGGATCGACCACGAGGGCACGCTGCTCGAGCGGGCCCGCATGCTGGGCACCGAGCTGCGCTCGCACGAGGCCACCGAACGCGGGCTCGCCGCACTCGACCGCCTGCTGCAACGGCTGGAGGAACCCGGCGACCGCGAGGGCCCGGACGTCGCCCGCTTTGTCGACGCGGTGTGGCGCCACCGGCCGCTGCCGCTGGGCAGCCTGCGCGGCCTCGATGGCGCCACCGGCGACGACATGCTGGCCGTGCTCGACGCCTACCGCCACGCACGGCTCGACCTGGTCGAGCAGGTCGAGGGCGGCCCGCGCCGGGTGGCGCGCCTGATGGACCGCTGGGGCCGCGCGACGGCCTGAGCTCGCGGCAGCGCGGCAGCGCGACGGCGCGCCCCCAGCCTTGCTGGCCGAAAGGGCGCGCTCCGCCCCGGCCGCCCAGCCACGGCAGGGCCTCGCAGGCATGTCCGTTGCCCCCCCCACACGCATCGGCCGGCCCCGCGGGCCGACCTCCAGGCGGAACGCTGGCTGCCTCGGCCGTGGCCGGCTTCCATCCGTCACGAACCCATGAAAGGACTTCGCGCCATGACTTTCCATCCCACCCCCCTCGCGGCCCTCGTCGCCGCCGTCGCGCTGGCCACCGCCGGACTGGTGTCCGCGCAGACCCCGGGCGCCAGTGGCGGCTCCAGCGCCGGTCCCGGCATGGGATCGGGCACCAGCGGCAGCCCGGGCATGGGCTCCGGCTCCATGGGCAGCTCGCCGGGCACCACCACGCCCGGCAGCTCGGACGCCGGCTCCAGCGCCACGGCGCCCTGCATGAACCGCGGCAGCACGGCCATGGGCTCGTCCGGCGCGGCCGGCGCGGGCTCGCCGGGCATGGGCTCGTCCGGGATGGGGTCCTCCGGCATGGGCTCCGCCGGCATGGGGTCGTCGGGCTCGGCCAGCACCGCGCCGTCCGTCGGCAGTTCCTCCGGGGGCACCAGCGCCAGCAGCGCCGGCAGCAGCAGCACGATGGGCTCATCGGCCTCCGGCTCGGCGGGCGGTCCGGCCGACACCACGACCGGCCGCAGCCCCTCGACCGCCGGCGCGGCCCCGTCCGATGCCGCCGGGTCGACCCGTTCGCCCACCGCGTCGGCCGGCACCACCAACTGCTGACGCAGCGACGGCGGCGCCAGCGGCGCCAGGCGCCGCCTCAGCCGCCGCGCGCGCGCGCCGTCCCGGCGTCGACCAGCACCTGCATGTGCTCGCGGCGCTGCGCGTACCAGGCCAGCAGGCAGGCCTTGTCGCGGCACTCGGCCTCGCGCCGTTTCCACTCGCGGTCGCTGGTCCGGCGGAAGGCCACCGGGTCGGTCGAGAGCGAGAGCGCCGTCGCGGTCAGCCGGCCCAGCTCGCGGTCCAGGCGCGACAGTTCGGCATCGGCGCAGATCAGGCGTTCGGTGGGCGAGAGCTCCTTGCCGCAATCGAAACTCGGTCCCGTGGCGCTGCTCGTCGGCGGCGCAGTTGCCTGCGCTGCCACGGTGGCCGGGCGCGCCGGTGTCGTGCGGTTGGGGGCGGCCGGCTGCGAAGCGCCGGTCTGCCGTGGCGGCGCTGCCTGGCCGGCCGCCGCGGCGATGGTGGGCGAATAGGGCCAGGAAGTGGCGGCGGCGGGGTCGGGCGCCGGCGCCGGTGCCGGTGCCGGTGCCGGTGCCGGTGCCGGTGCTGAGGGCGGGCCACCCATGGTGGCCAGGGGCGCGGGCTGGCGCGCGGCCACCTCCGGCGTGGACGCGCGGTACCACGGCACGCTCCACAGCAGCCCGACGATGAACAGGGCGTTGACCGCCAGCGCCGCTGCGAGGCCGCGCCATCCCACCGGCGGTGGCGGCGGCGGATTGAAATCCTGGTTCGCGATCGCTGGATCCATGGCCGCGACGGAAGGGAGTGCGGGGAACCGATCACGATAGCCCGTCCGCGGCGGCTGGCGGGACGGCGTTGACACTTTGCTGCGCCCGTCACGCCTGGTCGCGCGGGCTCGGCCGCAGCGACTCAGCCGTCGGCCAGCGGCAGGCGGACGGTGAAGGTGCTGCCGCGTCCCGGCCCGTCGCTGCAGGCCTCGATCGTGCCGTGGTGCCGGTCGACCAGCTTGCGCACCAGCCACAGTCCGATGCCCAGCCCCGCCTGGGCCTGGTGGGGCGCGGCCGTGCCCTGGGCGAACAGGTCGAACACGCGTGGCAGCGTCTCCGCCGCGATGCCGCTGCCGTCGTCGCTGACCTGCAGCACGGCCTGGCCGCCCTCGGCCCGGGCGCTGACGCGCAGGTGGCCGCCGGGCGGTGTGTAGCGGGTGGCGTTGTTGACCAGGTTGCCCACCACCTGGGCCAGCCGCGTGGGGTCGCCGTGCAGCCGCAGGGGCTGCGGCGCCAGGTCGACCGCGAGGCTGTGGCCGGCCGCCTCGACGGCGCCCTGGCTGGCCTCCAGTGCCTCGGCGATGCATTGCTGCAGCGTCGTGGGCTGCAGGCGCAGCTCGAGCTTGCCGCGGCTGATGCGCGAGACGTCGAGCAGGTCGTCGACCAGCCGCACCAGGTGGCGGAACTGCCGCTCCATGATCTCGCGCGTGCGCTCGGCCTTGGGCGCCAGCTGCGACAGGCGCAGGATCTCCAGCCCGTTGCGGATCGGCGCGAGCGGGTTGCGCAGCTCGTGCGCCAGCGTGGCCAGGAACTCGTCCTTGCGGCGGTCGGCCTCGACCACGTCGGTGACGTCGGTCGACACGCCGCACACCGCGTGGATGCGGCCGCTGTCGTCGTAGAGCGGGAACTTGCTCGAGCGGTAGACGATCGTGCGGCCGTTCATGACCACCCGCTCCTGCACCTGCAGCGGCTCGCCGCTCTCGGCCACCTGGCGGTCGTTGGCACGCAGCTGGCGCGCGGCCTCGGGGCCGAACAGCTGGTCGTCGGTGGCGCCCAGGGCCTGCTCCGGTGTCAGCGCGGTCTGCGTGCGCCAGGCGTGGTTGAACAGGATGTAGCGGCCCGCCAGGTCCTTGGCGTAGACCAGCGCGCCGGCGCCCTCGATCACCGACTCGGTCATGCGCTGCGCCGCCCGCAGGCGGCTTTCGGCCTGGCGCTCGGCGGTGACGTCGCGCGCGGCGCAGAAGCCGCGGTCCGGGCGCAGCTGGCCGTCGACCTCGCTGAAGGTGACCTGCAGCCGGATGTGCAACCAGCGCACGATGCCGCTGGGCAGCAGGGCGCGCACGTCGATGGCCAGCAGTCCGCTGCCCGCCGGATCGGTGGTGGCGGCGATGGCCTCGACGTAGCGCTGCCGGTCGTCGGGGTGCACGCGGTCGAAGATGGCCTGCCTCGGCACCACCATGTCCTGGTCGCCCAGTTCGATCAGCCGCGCCAGCTCGGCCGAGATGTGGTTGCGGTCGTGGCGGTAGTCGATCTCCGCCATCACCAGGCCGGCGGCCTGGATGCCCATGCGCAACTTGAGCCGGTCGGCCTCGCGCTCGGCATCGGCCTGCTTGCGCCGGGTGACGTCGCGCGAGATGCCCAGCACGCCGACGATGCGGCCGTCCGGGTCGCGCAGCGGCATCTTGCGCGCCAGCCAGAAGCGTTCTTCGCCGCCGGGCGTCCGGATGGCCTCCTCGCGCTCGAGCACCCCGCCCGAGGCGATGACCGCGCGGTCGTTGGCCATCAGCCGCCGGGCGAGGTTCTCGTCGGGCTGGATCTCGAGGTCGGTGCGGCCGATCACCTCCTCGGCCGGGCGCCCCATCGCCGCCAGCATGGCGGGGTTGGCGAACTGGTAGCAGCCCTGCAGGTCCTTGGCGAAGATGACGTCGTCGGTGGCATCCGCGATGGCATGCAGCAGGGCGCTGGGATCGTCGAAGAGGGAGGAACCTTGCTGCTGGCTCGTCATGCGGCCATTGTGGTCCACGGCCGCGGCACCGCCTTGCGCTGCCGCAGGTGCCGGGGCCCGTGTCCGGCTCGCGGCTGCTCCCGCTGGCTCGGCCGTCCGTGATCCGCTACCGTTGCGGCATGACCCCTGCGCCGCTCCCCCTGGACGTGCCACTGCCCGGTGGCGACAGCCTGCCAGGGTTGCTCGACGGGCCGGCCGCTGCGCGGGCCGGCCTGGTGCTCGGCCACGGCGCCGGCGCCGGCATGGCGCATCCCTTCCTCGCCCAGCTGGCGCAGGGACTGGCCGCGCGTGGCGTCGCGGTGCTGCGCTACCAGTTCCCGTTCATGGCGCGCGGATCGCGCCGGCCCGATCCGCCGGCGCTGGCGCAGGCGGCCGTGCGCGCCGCCGTGGCCGAGGCCGCGCGGCGCTGGCCGGGGCTGGCGCTGTTCGCCGGCGGCAAGTCGTTCGGGGGCCGCATGGCCTCGCAGGCGCAGGCGGCCGAGCCACTGGCCGGCGTGCGCGGGCTGGTGTTCGTCGGCTTTCCGCTCCATCCGGCACGGCAGCCGTCCATCGCGCGCGCCGAGCACCTGCAGGCCGTGCAGGTGCCGATGCTGTTCCTGCAGGGCACGCGCGACACGCTGGCCGAGCTGCCGCTGGTCACCCAGGTCGCGCAGGGCCTGGGCGAGCGGGCCACGCTGCACGTGGTCGACGGCGCCGACCACGGCTTCGAGGTGCTGGTGCGCTCGGGCCGCACCGACGCCGCCGTGCGCGAGGAACTGCTGGAGACGATGGCCGGCTGGATGCTGGCGCGCGCTGCCTGAGCGCCCGGCTCAGCCCCAGACCACCGAGCGCATCGACAGCGAGCCGCTCTGGAAGCCGAGGTTGAACTGGCGCACGCGCTCGCCGGGAGCGACCGCGCCGACCGCATGCAGCAGCGGCAGCCAGTGGTCGGGAAAAGGATGGGCCAGCTGGGCCTCGGCGCCGCGCGCCTGGAAGCCCGCCAGCGCGGCGCCGTCGGCCCGCTCGATCAGCGGCGCGGCCCAGGCGTCGAACGACGCCGCCCAGTCGTAGGCCTGGTCGGGCGCTCCGCCGCGCTGGACGGCGCGCAGGTTGTGCACCACGTTGCCGCTGCCCACGATGAGGACGCCGCGCTCGCGCAGGGCGCGCAGCTCGCGCCCTGCCGCCAGGTGCTCCTGCGGCGGCCGGGCCATGTCGAGGCTGAGCTGCAGCACCGGGATGTCGGCGCGCGGGAACATCGGCTTGAGCACCGACCAGGTGCCGTGGTCGTAGCCCCACTGGCGCTCGTCCGGGCGCAGCCGGCGGCCGCGGGCCGCCGCCACCAGGTCGCGCGCCAGCGCCGGGGCGCCGGGGGCCGGATAGCGCTGGTCGAACAGGGCCTGCGGGAAGCCGCCGAAATCGTGGATGGTGGGCGGCCGCTGCATGCCGGTGACCCACCAGCCGTCGGTGAGCCAGTGGGCCGAGATGCACAGGATGGCGGCCGGGCGCGGGTGCTCGGCGCCGAAGGTGCGGCCGAGCGCCTCCCACTGCGGACGCCAGGGGTTCTCGGTGATGACGTTCATCGGGCTGCCGTGGCCGACGAACACCACCGGCAGCCGGGGCGTCTTCGGCAGCGCGGCCAGGCCGTCCAGGGCGGTGGCGGCGCGGGCACCGGTGGCCAGCAGCGCCGCGGCGCCGGATGCAAGCAGGTCTCGTCGGTTCAAGTGCCCCTCCCCGGGCTTCGTGTGTCCAAGCTGGACAGGCCGGCGGGGCCAAAGTTCCCGGGCCCGTCCGGGTGGTCGGCGGCGTACGATGAAGGGTGCGAGTTGCAGGAGATCCGCATGAGCACCACTGACAAGGGCATCCTGGACCACATCTCGGAACTGGTCGACGAGGAGCACCGGCTCCTGACCGAGCGCGGCGACCCGCAGGCGAAGCACGCGCGCCTGAAGCACGTCTCCGAACAGCTGGACCAGTGCTGGGACCTGCTGCGCCAGCGGCGCGCCAAGCGCGAGTTCGGCGAGGACCCCGACAGCGCGCAGGTGCGCGACCCACGCACGGTGGAGAGCTATCGGGGCTGAGCGCGCCGCGGCTCAGCGGCTGGCGCGGAACGCGCCCGGCGCCACGCCCACCTGGCGCCGGAACGCGCGCGCGAAGCTCTTCTCGTTGCGGAACCCCACGGCCGCCGCCACCTGCTTGAGCGGCTGGCGCGTGCGCAGCAGCAGGTCCCGGGCGCGTTCCAGCCGCACCTCGTCCTTCAGCTGCTGCAGGCTGGCGCCCTCGTCCTTCAGTTGCCGGTGCAGGGTGCGGGGCGAGACGTGCAGCAGGCCGGCCAGCGCCTGCGCGGTGTGGCCCTCGCCCGGCTGGGTGGCCAGGGCCTGGCGCACCTGCGCCGCCAGCAGCCGGTCGCGCCGGTACTGCAGCACGGTCAGCTGCAGCGCCCGCTGGCGCAGCAGCTGGCTGAGCGCCTTCTCGTCGCGCCGCACCGGCAGCCGCAGGTAGTCGGCGTCGAAGCGGATCACCGCCGCAGCGCCGCCGCCGAACTGCAGCGGCCCGCCCGGGAACATGTGGCGGTAGGCGTCGGCGTGCAGCGGGGCGGCGAACGGAAAGCTCGCCCCGAGCAGCGGGATGCGCGAATCCACGTACCAGCAGGCCAGCCCGTGGATGTTGCGCAGGATGAAGGCGATCGACAGCTCGCGCACCTCGGCCGGCAGCGGGCGCCGCTCCTCCAGCGTGATCGACGCCGCGGGGCCGGCCACGGCCAGCGCGAGCCGGATGTCGTCGGTCAGCAGCCCGTGGTGCCGGCACCAGCGCTTGAGCGCCGTGCCCAGGTCGGGCGCCGTCAGCGAGGCGCGGGCGAGCAGGCCGTAACTGCCCCAGGGCAGCTTGCGGCCGAAGGCGCCCAGGCCCTCGTCGTCGCGTTCCTGCATCGCCGCGGCCGCCAGCACCTCGAGCTGGCGGGCCGTCATGCGCCCGTCCGGCTGGCGCAGCTGCGCTGGCGTGATCTGTGCCAGCTTGAGGGCTGCGTCGGGAGCCAGCCCGTCGCCCCGGTAGGCCGCCACGATCGCTCGTGCGAACGCCATCGGCGTGACGGCCGCAGGGGGGCCGGCGGAGGGCTGCGGGCGTGGGGCAGGCATGGACACGAGTGTGGCAGGATTTGCACCCCATCGGACGCGCCGTACCGGGCCGTGCTGGCGTAGGCTTGCGGGCAGCCGCGCGCGGCCGGGCCGGGATCACCCCGTTGGCCGTGGCCGCCGCGCCGGCGCAAGCTTCCCCGTCCGCATCCGAAAGCACCCCATGTCCGTCCTGGAAAGCCAACTCAACGTCCGCTCCGCCGAGTTCCAGGCCAACGCCGAAGTCATGCGTGGCCTGGTCGAGGACCTGCAGGCCCAGCTGGACCTCATGGCCGCCGGCGGCGGCGACGCCGCCCGCGCCAAGCACGTGGCCCGCGGCAAGCTGCTGCCGCGCGAGCGGGTGCAGATGCTGCTGGACCCCGGCACGCCCTTTCTCGAGCTGGCGCCGCTGGCCGCGTTCGCCATGTACAACGGCGACGCGCCCTGTGCCGGGCTCATCGCCGGCATCGGCCGGGTGAGCGGGCGCGACGTGGTCATCGTGTGCAACGACGCCACCGTCAAGGGCGGCACCTACTACCCGATGACGGTGAAGAAGCACGTGCGGGCGCAGGAGATCGCGATGCAGAACCGGCTGCCCTGCATCTACCTGGTGGACTCGGGCGGCGCCAACCTGCCGCAGCAGGACGAGGTGTTCCCGGACCGCGAGCACTTCGGCCGCATCTTCTACAACCAGGCCAATCTGTCGGCGCAGGGCATCGCGCAGATCGCGGTGGTGATGGGATCGTGCACGGCCGGCGGCGCCTACGTGCCGGCGATGAGCGACGAGACCATCATCGTGAAGAACCAGGGCACCATCTTCCTGGGCGGCCCGCCGCTGGTGAAGGCGGCCACCGGCGAGGTGGTCTCGGCCGAGGACCTGGGCGGCGGCGACGTGCACACCCGGCTGTCGGGCGTGGCCGACCACCTGGCCCAGAACGACATGCACGCGCTGGCGCTGGCGCGCCAGGCGGTGGCCAGCCTGAACCGCGAGAAGCTGCCGCAGGCCCAGCTGCGCGAGCCGCGGCCGCCCAGGTACGACCCGCGCGAGCTGTGGGGCGTGGTGCCGACCGAGGCGCGCCGGCCCTACGACGTGCGCGAGGTCATCGCCCGCGTCGTCGACGGCAGCGAATTCCACGAGTTCAAGTCGCGCTGGGGCGGCACGCCGGGCGGCTCCTCGACCACGCTGGTGTGCGGCTTCGCCCACATCGAGGGCATGCCGGTGGGCATCATCGGCAACAACGGCATCCTGTACAGCGAGTCGGCCCAGAAGGGCGCCCACTTCATCGAGCTGTGCTGCCAGCGCAAGGTGCCGCTGGTGTTCCTGCAGAACATCACCGGCTTCATGGTCGGGCGCAAGTACGAGAACGAGGGCATCGCCCGCCACGGCGCCAAGATGGTCACGGCGGTGGCCACCGCCAGCGTGCCCAAGTTCACGATCATCATCGGCGGCAGCTTCGGCGCCGGCAACTACGGCATGTGCGGCCGCGCGTTCAGCCCGCGCTTCCTCTGGATGTGGCCCAACGCGCGCATCTCGGTGATGGGCGGCGAGCAGGCCGCCAGCGTGCTGGCCACCGTGCGGCGCGACGGCATCGAGGCCCGGGGCGGCCAGTGGAGCGCGCAGGACGAGGCCGAGTTCAAGCAGCCGCTGCTCGACCAGTTCGCTTTCCAGTCGCATCCCTACTACGCCAGCGCCCGCCTGTGGGACGACGGCGTCATCGACCCGGCCGACACCCGCCGCGTGCTGGCGCTGGGCCTGTCGGCGGCTTTGAACGCGCCGATCGGCGAGCCGAAGTTCGGCGTGTTCCGGATGTGAGGAGCGGCGCGGTGCACCCCCGGTCCTTCCTCGCGCGCCGCCGGCTGCTGGGCGCGGCGCTGGCCCTGCCGGTCGCTGGCTGCGTGCCCACCCCCTACGGGACGTACTGGCGCCCGGTCGTCGCCCATGCGGGCGCGCGCGACCGGCGCGCCTGGTGCCAGGGCCAGGCCGGGCCGGTCACCGGCGTGGACGTCGACCTGGGCGGCGGGCTCGCGCTGGCCGTCGTGGCCGAGGCGGCGCGCGACGGCGCCGTCCCGGTCCGGGTGCAGCTCGCGTTGCCGGCCGGCAAGGCCGTGCGCATGCCGGGGCTGCCGCGCGTGGTCGCCGATGGCCGGCCGCTCGAGGGGCCGGTGCAGCTGTCGGCGTTCCGCTCGGTGCCGGTGGCCGCCGGCACCTGGGTCGATCCGCAGCGCCTGCGGCCGGGCGCCGGCCCCGCGGCGGCGCTGGAGCCGGAGGCACCGTTCGGCCGCGCGCGGCTGCGCATTGCCGAACTGCCCGGGGCGGCCAGCCCGCAACTGACCGCGGCCGGCCTGCGCGTGGGCTTTGACGACCGCACCGTCGACCTGCCGGCGGTGGAGCTCGCCCGCGGGGGCGCCCGCGCCACGCCGGACAGCTACCGCTCCGCGCAGCAGCAGGCCGCGGACGAGGCCCGCGCCGCCGCCTGCCGGCGCGACACGCCCCAGCGCGCCTGCGACAACATCCTGGACTACATCGGCACCAGCCACGCCGCTGTCCACGAGGGCATCGCCTGGAGTGGCCGCTGGTATCGCTCCAGGTCGGACGATGGCCTGCACGCCGAGCTGGCGCTGGCGGTGCGGCAGGGCGCGCGCTGGCGCCTGGAGGCCGACGGCTTCCAGCTGCGCGACGCCGCCGGTGGGGCGGTGCGCCCGCTGGCGTTGACCGCCGGTTCGCTCGTGTTCAGCGACCGCATCGAGCCCGGCGCACCGTTGCCGGCGGCGGCCGTTCCCACCACCGCGGGGCTGGCGTTCACGGTGCCGGCCGATGCCGGCAGCGCCGAGTTCCAGCTGGCGCCGCTGCTCGCCGATGGCGAGCCGCTCGCGCTGCCGCCGGTGCGCCTGGAGCGCCGCCGTTTCGACGGCGGTGTCGAGCCGTTCAACTGCTGAGGAAGCCATGTCCGACCTCTCGATCTACGACACCCCCGAGCACCAGGTCCTGCGCGACCAGGTGGCGCGCTTCCTCGCCCGCGAAGTGGAGGGCAGGGCCGACGCCTGGGAGGAGCAGGGCTTCGTGCCGCGCGAGGTGCTGCGGCGCATGGGGCAGGCCGGCCTGTTCGGGCTGATGTACGAGCCCGAGTACGGCGGCGCCGGGGCCGATGCGCTCACCAACCTGGTGTTCGCCGAGGCGCTGTCGCAGTCCACCTATGCCGGCTTCATCATCACCGTGCTGGTCCACACCGACATGGCGAGCCCGCACCTGCACCACGCGGGGTCGCCGGCGCAGAAGGACAAGTACCTGCGCCGCGTGATCGCCGGCGAGCTGGTCACGGCGGTGGGCATCACCGAGCCGGGCGCCGGATCGGACGTGGCCGGCATCCGCACCAGCGCCAAGCGCGACGGCGACCACTGGGTGCTGAACGGCAGCAAGCTCTTCATCACCAACGGCGTGCACGCCGACCTGTACTTCATCGCCGCCAAGACCGGTCCGGGCAAGCGCGAGGTCTCGATGTTCATCGTCGAGAAGGGCACGCCGGGGTTCTCGGTCGGCCGGGCGCTGAAGAAGACCGGCTGGCTGTCCAGCGACACCGCCGAACTGGTGCTGGACGACGTGCGCCTGCCGGCGGCCAACCTGCTGGGCGAGGAGGGCAAGGGCTTCTACTCGGTGATGAAGAACTTCCAGACCGAGCGCATCGCCCTGGCCGCCATGGCGGTGGGCCACTGCCAGCGCGCGCTGCAGCTCACGCTCGACTACGTGCGCCAGCGGCAGGCGTTCGGCGGGCCGCTGTGGAACCAGCAGGTCATCCGCCAGCGGCTGGCCATGCTGGACGCCAGGACCCGGGCCGCGCGCGCCTTCCTGTACCACTGCGGCTGGCGCGTCACCCAGGGCCACGACATCGTGCAGGAGGTCTCGATGCTCAAGGCGCTGACCGGCGAGCTGGTCAATGAGGTGGTGCAGGCCTGCCAGCAGTTCCACGGCGGCATGGGCTACATGCGCGAGATGGCGATCGAGCGCCTGTGGCGCGACGCCCGCGTGCTGGCCATCGGCGGCGGCGCCACCGAGGTCATGCTGGAAGAAGTGGCCAAGCGCTACTGAACCCTGACCGCGATGCCGATCCAGCGCCTGTCGTCGATGCTCCTGCTGTGGGTGGCCGGCCTGCTCGGGTGCGGGCCGGCCGGCGCGCAGGCGCCGCAGCTGGATGCGGCGCTGAACGAGGCGGTGGTCATGGTCGCCAAGACGGGCACGCTGTTCTCGACCGAGATCGAGACCACCGTCTACAAGCCCGACGGCGACGGCCCGTTCCCGCTGGTGCTGGTCAACCACGGCAAGGCGCACGGCGATCCGCGCTTCCAGTCCCGCTACCGGCCGGCGCTGGCGGCGCGCTACTTCCTGCAGCGTGGCTATGCGGTGCTGGTGCCGATGCGGCAGGGCTTCTCGCGCTCCAGCGGCAGCTACATCGGCGGCGGATGCAACGTCGAGAGCAACGGGCGCGTGCAGGCGCAGGACCTGCGCGTGGTGCTGGACTGGGCCGGCTCCCAGCCCTGGGCCGATCGCGCCCGCATCGTCGTGGTGGGCCAGTCCCACGGCGGCTGGACCACGCTGGCATTCGGTGCCGAGAACTACCCCGGGGTGCGCGGGCTGGTCAATTTCGCCGGCGGCCTGCGGCAGGACGGCTGCGCCGGCTGGCAAAGGACGCTGGCGGTGGCGGCCGGCAGCTACGCCAGCCAGACCCGCGTGCCCTCGCTGTGGTTCTACGGCGAGAACGACAGCTACTTCCAACCCGACTTGTCCGCCGCCATGCTCGAGCGCTATCTCGGCGGCGGCGGGCAGGCCCGCCTGGTGGCATTCGGCACCTTCGGCAGCGACGCGCACGCGATGTTCGGCTCGCGCGCCGGCCTGCCGATCTGGCAACCGGAGGTCACGGCCTTCCTTGCCGCGCTCGGATTGCCGAGCGAGGTGCAGCCGCAGTTCGCGCGCTATGGCGCGCGGGCGAGGTCGGCTGCGACGGCCTCGGAGGCCGCGCCATGAAGGTGCTCAACCACGGCCGCGCCGCCGGGCTCGCGCCGTTCCCGCCACACGGCGTGGATGGCCTGCGCTGTCCACCCGCTTTCCCGACGTCCGGCAACCCAAGGCCGGGGAATTCCCCGATGCTGCGGGCAGTCCCATCGTTTCCCGCAAGGCGCCCTGACATGAACCATCTGCTGCTCGACACCACTGCCGGCGTCACCACCGTCACGCTCAACCGTCCGGAGGTGCGCAACGCCTTCAACGACGAGGTGATCACCGAGCTCACCGCCGTCTTCCTCGAACTGGGCAAGCGGCCCGAGGTGCGCTGCGTGGTGCTGGCCGGCAACGGGCCGGCGTTCTGCGCCGGCGCCGACCTGAACTGGATGAAGCGCATGGCCGGCTACACGCGCGAGCAGAACCTGGAGGACGCCAGCGGCCTGGCGCGCATGCTCGAGGTGGTCTGGCGCTGCCCCAAGCCCACCATCGCCCGGGTGCAGGGTGACGTCTACGCCGGCGGCACCGGCCTGGTGGCCGCCTGCGACATCGCGGTGGCGGTCGACGGGGCCCACTTCTGCCTCAGCGAGACGCGGCTCGGCCTCATTCCGGCCACCATCAGCCCCTACGTCATCCGGGCCATGGGCGCCCGCCACGCGCACCGCTGGTTCCTCACCGCCGAGCGCTTTTCCGCCGCCGAGGCGCACCGCATCGGGCTGGTGCACGAGGTGGTGCCGGCCGAGCAGCTCGACGCCAAGGTGCACGAGATCGCCGGCGCGCTGGTGGTGGCCGGGCCGGAAGCCGTCAAGGCCACCAAGCAGCTGGTGCAGGACGTCGCCGGCCACACCATCTCGGCCGGGCTGATCAGCCGCACCGCCGAGGCCATCGCCGACGTGCGGGTGAGCGACGAGGGCCGCGAGGGCATCCGCTCCTTCCTCGAGAAGCGCAAGCCCGGCTGGCTGCCGCACCAGGGCTGAGCCATGGACCAGATCCCCGCGCTGATGGAGCCGCCGCAGCTGCTGGCGCTGGCGGCCGCGCTCGGCTGGGCCAGCGGCTTCCGGCTCTATGCCGCCGTCTTCCTCACCGGGCTGGCCGGCTTCCTCGGCTGGATCCCGTTGCCGGCCGGCCTGCAGGTGCTGCAGCACCCGGCCGTGCTGGCGGCCAGCGGCTTCATGCTGTTCGTCGAGTTCTTCGCCGACAAGATTCCCTACGTCGACACGGTCTGGGACGCGGTGCACACCGTCATCCGCATCCCGGCCGGGGCGGCGCTGGCGGCCGGTGCGCTGGGCGCCGACAACGCCGCCATGGGCTGGATCGCGGCGCTGGTGGGCGGCAGCCTGGCCGCCACCAGCCACGCGACCAAGATGACGACGCGGGCGGCGGTCAACACCTCGCCCGAGCCGTTCTCCAACTGGGGAGTCTCGCTGGCCGAGGACGGCCTGGTGGTGTTCCTGCTGTGGTTGTCGGCCACCCACCCGGCGGTGTTCACCCTGGTGCTCATCGCCTGCGTGATCGTGTCGATCGTGCTGCTGGTGGTGCTGGTGAAGTTCCTGAAGACGGTGGTGCGCGAGTTGCGCGGTTTCTTTGCGGGGCAGCGCCTGCCCCGGGAGTCCTGAATGTTCAAGAAGATATTGATCGCCAATCGCGGCGAAATCGCCTGCCGGGTGGCCGCCACGGCGCGGCGCCTGGCCATCCGCACCGTCGCCGTCTATTCCGACGCCGATGCCGATGCCAAGCATGTCGCGGCCTGCGACGAGGCGGTGCACCTGGGCGGCAGCGCGCCCCAGGACAGCTACCTGCGCTGGGAGCGCATCCTCGAGGCGGCACGGGCCACCGGCGCGCAGGCCATCCACCCGGGTTACGGCTTCCTGAGCGAGAACGAGGAGTTCGCCGCCGCCTGCGCGCAGGCCGGGCTGGTGTTCATCGGCCCGCCGGCCTCGGCCATCCAGGCCATGGGCCTGAAGGCCGAGTCCAAGCGGCTGATGGAGCAGGCCGGCGTGCCGCTGGTGCCCGGCTACCACGGCGCCGAGCAGGGGCCGGCCTTCCTGAAGAAGCAGGCCGACCGCATCGGCTACCCGGTGCTGATCAAGGCCAGCGCCGGCGGCGGCGGCAAGGGCATGCGCGCGGTCGAGAAGGCCGAGGACTTCGAGGCGGCACTGGCGTCCTGCCAGCGCGAGGCGAAGAACAGCTTCGGCGACGACGCCGTGCTGGTCGAGAAGTACGTGCAGCGGCCGCGCCACATCGAGATCCAGGTGTTCGGCGACACCCACGGCCACTGCCTGTGGCTGTTCGAGCGCGACTGCTCGGTGCAGCGCCGCCACCAGAAGGTGCTGGAGGAGGCGCCGGCGCCCGGCCTGTCGCCGGAGCTGCGGCGCCGCATGGGCGAGGCGGCGGTGGCGGCCGCCAAGGCCGTGGGCTACGTCGGCGCGGGCACGGTGGAATTCATCGTCGAGCAGCGTGGCGATGCGATGGACTTTTTCTTCATGGAGATGAACACGCGGCTGCAGGTCGAGCATCCGGTGACCGAGGCGATCACCGGGCTCGACCTGGTCGAGTGGCAGCTGCGCGTGGCGGCCGGCGAGCCGCTGCCGCTGCAGCAGGAGCAGCTGCGCATCGACGGCCACGCCATCGAGGCGCGCATCTGCGCCGAGAACCCCGACAACAACTTCCTGCCGGCCACCGGGCAGCTGCACGTCTACCGCAAGCCGGCCTGCAGCGCCTTCGTGCCGGCGCCCGTGCGCATCGACGACGGCGTGCGCGAGGGCGATGCCATCTCACCCTACTACGACTCGATGATCGCCAAGCTCATCGTGCATGGCGCCACCCGCGAGGAGGCGCTGGCCCGGCTTGACGACGCGCTGGCCCAGACCCACATCGTGGGGCTGGCCACCAACGTGCAGTTCCTGCGCCATGTGGTGCGCAGCCGCTCGTTCACCCAGGCCGACCTGGACACCGCGCTGATCCCGCGCGAGCAGGCCGCGCTGTTCCACCAGGAGCCGGTGGGCTTGCCGCTGGCGGCGGCCTGCGCGGTGGCACGCACGCTGCTGGCCGAGCGCGCGCTGGAGCACGCCGACCCGTTCAGCCGCCGCGACGGCTGGCGGGCCTATGGCGCGGCGACGCGCCGCTTCGCCTTCGAGTTCGGCGGCGAGCCGCACCAGGCCGAGCTGGCCTACGGGCGCGACGGCGTCCTGCGGCTGACGGCCGGCGGCGCCAGCGGACCGCTGCAGTTCGCCCCGCACGACCAGGCCATCGAGGTGCAGTTCGCCGGCCAGCGGGTGCGGGCGCGGGTCGACGCGCTGGGCGAGGCGCTGCACGTGTTCACCCCGCGCGGCGCCACCCGCATCGTGGTGGTCGACCTGCTGGCCCACGCCGGCGAGGGCGAGAGCGAGGGCGGCCGCCTCACCGCGCCCATGCCGGGCAAGGTGGTGTCGTTCGCGGTCAAGGCGGGCGACACGGTGAAGAAGGGCCAGCCGCTGGCGGTGATGGAAGCCATGAAGATGGAGCACACCATCGCCGCGCCGGCCGACGGCACCATCGCCGAACTGCTGTACGCGCCGGGCGACCAGGTGGCGGAGGGGGCGGAGCTGCTGACGCTGGCAGCGTGAGGCCCCGCCGAGTCGAACTCGTCATGCTCGACCCGACGCCCAGACGTGATGCCGGGCCCGGCCCCAAGGGGCGTTTGCCGGGCTCGACCCCCAGAAGGCGTCATGCCGGGCCTGACCCCAAAAGGCGTCATGCCGGGCTCGACCCGGCATCCATCTCCGGACCGTCGATCGGCCCGGCTCGAGGCATCGGCCGACGGGGCGTGCCATCCCGGAGATGGATTGCGGGTCAAGCCCGCAATGACGTGGCAAGGGTCGACGCCCGCAATGCAGTGGCACGGGACAACGCCGCAATGACGTGACAAGGGTCAACGCCGCAATGACGTGGCAAGGGTCAACGCCGCAACGACGTGGCAAGGGTCAACGCCGCAACGACGTGGCAAGGGTCAACGCCGCAACGACGTGGCACGGGTGGAGCCGGCAACGACGTGGCGACGGTCAGGCCTCGCCCTGACGCGGCGTGAGTCCGTCCGGCGGCGAAAATCCCCCCATGCGCATCCTCTTTTCCGCCTCCGGCACCCGCGCCGCCCCCTGGATCGACGGCCTGCGCGAGGCGCTGCCGCAGGCCGATGTCCTCGAGTGGCAGCCCGGCGCGCCGGCGGCCGACCATGCGGTGGTGTGGGCGCCGTCGCAGCAGCTGTTCGACGAGCAGCCGGGGCTGCGGGCCGTGTTCAACATCGGCGCCGGCGTCGACGCCCTGATGGGCCGGCGCATCGCGCCGTCGACCCTGGTGGTGCGGCTCGACGACGCCGGCATGTCGGTGCAGATGGCCGAGTTCGTCTGCCACGCGGTGATCCGCCATTTCCGCGAACTCGCCGCCTACGAGGGCGACATCGCGCAGGGCCGCTGGACCTACCGCAAGCCGCGCCTGCGGGCCGACTTCCCGGTCGGCGTGATGGGCCTGGGCGTGCTCGGCACGCGGGTCGCGCAGGCGCTGCAGCAGTTCGAGTTCCCGGTGCTGGGCTGGAGCCGCTCGCCGCATGCCGTCGACGGCGTGCGCTGCTTCGCCGGGCCAGCGCAGTTCGATGCCTTCCTGGCCGCCAGCCGCGTGCTGGTGTGCCTGCTGCCGCTGACGGCCGAGACCGAGAACATCCTCAACCGCGACACGCTGGGGCGGCTGCGGCCCGGCGCCTACCTCATCAACGTGGCGCGGGGCGCCCACCTGGTCGAAGCCGACCTGCTGACCTTGCTGGACAGCGGGCAGCTGGCCGGCGCCACCATCGACGTGCTGCGCGAGGAACCGCCGCCGGCCGGGCACCCGTTCTGGAACCATCCCCGCATCGCCCTGACGCCGCACACCTCGGCGCGCACCCTGCGCGAGGAGAGCATTGCGCAGATCGCCGGCAAGATCCGCGCGCTGGACCGGGGAGAGCCCGTGGCCGGCGTGGTTGACCGGTCCCGGGGATACTGATGCCCCACCTTTGGAGACAGATGCCATGAAGCTGCCATCCCGCGTCAAGCTGGTCGACGTCGGACCGCGCGACGGCCTGCAGAACGAGAAGGCCCAGGTCCCCGCCGAGGTGAAGATCGGCCTGGTGCACCGGCTGCAGGACGCCGGCCTGACCGAGATCGAGGTCACCAGCTTCGTCTCGCCCAAGTGGGTGCCGCAGATGGCCGACGCCGCCGAGGTGATGGCCGGCATCCGGCGCAAGCCCGGCGTGCGCTACTCGGTGCTCACGCCCAACATGAAGGGCTTCGAGGCCGCCGTGGCCAGCCGGCCCGACGAGATCGTCGTCTTCGGCGCCGCCAGCGAGGCCTTCAGCCAGAAGAACATCAACTGCTCCATCGCCGAGAGCATCGAGCGCTTCGCGCCGGTGGTCGAGGCGGCGCGCGGGCGCGGCATCGCGGTGCGCGGCGCCATCTCGTGCACGGTCGGCTGCCCGTACGAGGGCGAGATCGCGCCCGAGCGGGTGGCCATGGTGGCCCGGCTGATGAAGGACATCGGCGTGCAGCACGTCGGGGTGGCCGACACCATCGGCGTCGGCACGCCGCGCAAGGTGCAGGCGGCCATGGAGGCGGCGCTGCAGCACTACGACCTCGACAGCGTGTCGGGCCACTTCCACGACACCTACGGCCAGGCCCTGGGCAACACGCTGGCTTCGCTGGAGATGGGCGTCTGGCAGTACGACACCTCGACGGCGGGGCTGGGCGGCTGCCCCTACGCCAAGGGCGCCACCGGCAACGTGGCCACCGAGGACGTGGTCTACATGCTGCACGGCCTGGGCATCGAGACCGGCATCGACCTCGACAAGCTGGTCGACGCCGGCGCGTACATCAGCGACTTCCTGCAGCGCAAGCCCAACTCGCGCGCCAGCACGGCGATCCTGAACAAGAGGGCGGGATGAGGGGCGCGGTCATCGCGGGCCCGACCAAGGGCCTCGTCATTGCGGGCTCGACCCGCAATCCATCTCCGGGAGGGCACGACGCGGCGGCCGCTGCATCGAGCCGGGCCGATCGACGGTCCGGCGATGGATGCCGGGTCAAGCCCGGCATGACGATCGGTTGGGTCCGTCCCGGCCTGACGCTGGATCGGGTCAGCCCCGGCATGACGCTCGATCGCGGCACGCCCGGGATGACGTTCGACCGGGTCGCCCCCGGCATGACGACAGGCGGGCTCGACCCCGACACGGCAGGTCTCCATGTGCGGCGCTGAACTGTCCTCCCTTCCCGACGGCGTGCAGCGCGTCGCCCGCCTGCTGCAGGACCAGGGGCA
>NZ_WSEL01000008.1 GCF_009758015.1 Ramlibacter pinisoli | reverse complement strand
CCCACCTGGGTGCTGTTGCCGATCTGCACGCCACGTTGCACCGCCGTCGCATTGGTGCTGGTGCTGGTGCCGGCCACGCCGGTGATGTCGATCGCGCCGCCACCGGTGGTCTGGATCACCGAGCCGCCCGCATTCGCGCCGGCGATGAACACGCCCTGCGTGTTGCCGCTGTTGGGCCCTGCATCGGAGCTGCCGCTGATGCTGATGCCGCCGCTGCCGCCCGTGATGGTCGAGCCCGTGGTGCTGCCCTGGATCGAGATGCCCGACGAGCTACCCGTGCCGGTGCCCGTGATGGAACCCGCCTGGCCCCGCAGCGTGATGCTGCCGGTGCCGGCGGACGTGTTGATGGTCGCGTCCTGGATCACGATGCCCAGCGAGCTGCCCGAGCCGTCGTTGGCGCGACTGCCGCCCACGCCATCCGCCAACACATTGCCGCCGTTGGTGGTGATGGAACCGAGCACCGCCACGCCGACGTGGCCTGTGGTGAGGCCACTGGCGCCGCTGAAGCCCTGGCCGTACAGCGCCACGTCGCCTGCGCCGGTGTTGAGGCTGGCGCCGGTGTTGACCACCACACCGATGCGCCGCGCGCCGCTGTAGCCGGTGGCACGGGTGGTGTCGGTCGTACCCCCGTGCGCCTTGACGAAGCCACCGTT
>NZ_WSEL01000007.1 GCF_009758015.1 Ramlibacter pinisoli | reverse complement strand
CCGCGTCGATCTGGTCGTAGGCCTTGGCTTCACCGCCGAACTTGGTCGACAGCACCGTCGTGATGGCTGCCGTCAGCGTGGTCTTGCCGTGGTCCACGTGACCGATGGTGCCCACGTTCACGTGCGGCTTGGTCCGCTCGAATTTACCTTTTGCCATTTTCTCGCCTTCCGAAAAAAGTCGATCACTTCAACTGGTGCCCTTGGCGGGAATCGGACCCGCGACCTCTCCCTTACCAAGGGAGTGCTCTACCACTGAGCCACAAGGGCGAAATTCTTTTCATGCCCTCTCGGGCAAGCACGCCGGGTGCACCGGACCGAAATGGAGCGGGTGGCGGGAATCGAACCCGCGTCATTAGCTTGGAAGGCTAAGGTTCTACCATTGAACTACACCCGCATCGGGCGCAACTCAGGAGCCCCTGGCGGACCCGCCAGCCATTGCCAGCGGGCGTCCTTCAGCTACTACCACTCGGTCTCTATGCACACTCGCCGACCTCTACAAGGAGGTTGGTGGAGGAGGCTGGATTCGAACCAGCGTAGGCGTAAGCCAACAGATTTACAGTCTGCCCCCTTTAGCCACTCGGGCACCCCTCCGGCGAACCTCGAAATATACCATGTTTCTCGTGCGTGGTCATCTGCGGCGCTAGGCAGCTGTCGGGTTGTCGCACGCCGGCCGCATGGAACTTGCAAGCTGGCGCGCATGCATCACCTCACCCTGGCCCTGCAAGGCGGCGGCTCCCACGGCGCCTTCACCTGGGGCGTCCTGGACACCCTGCTGGCCGACCCCCGCATCACCATCGAAGGCCTGAGCGGCGCCAGCGCCGGCGCCGTCAACGCGGTCGTGCTGGCCAGCGGCTACGCGACCGCCGCCGCCCGTGGCGCCGATCCACGGCAGGGCGGGCGCGACGCCCTGGCCCAGCTGTGGCAGAAGGTGGCCGCCTGGGACGCGCTCGGCTCCTGGCAGCGCCAATGGGCGCGCCTGCTCTGGGGCGGCATGGCACCGGGCCTGGCGCGCGGCGACTGGCTGGCCGGGGCGCTGCGCGGCACGGTCTCGCCCTACCAGAGCAACCCGCTGGGCCTGAACCCGCTGCGCGACCTGCTCACCGAAGCGGTCGATTTCGCCGCCGTTGCCGCCGGCCCGCTGCGGGTGTTCGTGTCGGCCACCCACGTGGCCACCGGCCGGGCGGTGGTGTTCACCGGCCGCCACCTCGACGCCGACGCGGTGCTGGCCTCGGCCTGCCTTCCGCTGCTGTTCAAGGCAGTCGAGATCGGCGGCGAGGCCTACTGGGACGGCGGCTACGCGGCCAATCCGGCGCTCACGCCCCTGATCCAGGACTGCAACAGTGCCGACCTGATGCTGGTGCAGCTCAATCCGCTGCGGGTGGCCGGCACGCCGCAGGCGGCCAGCGACATCGTGGACCGGATCAACGAGATCACCTTCAACGCCAGCCTGCTGACCCAGATGCGCACCATCGAGTTCGTCAACGGCCTGATCGCCCGCGGCGCGCTCGGCGGCAGCGCCTGCCGCACCGTGCGCATGCACCGCATCGACGGCGGCGAGCAGATCCGGGCCTACCCCAGCTCCACCCGCAACTCGACCGACGCCGCCATGATCCACGCGCTGTTCGGCCTGGGCCAGGCGGCGGCGCGGCACTGGCTGGAGCGGCACTACGAGGCCCTGGGCCGGCACGGCACCGTCGACATCCGCGGCGACTACCTCGACGACACCCGCGTGGCCCTGCAGTCGGGCCAGCCCGATGCGGCCCCGCAATGCACCGGCTTCCGGCCCTGGTTCGCCCAGCTGCTGAGCCGGCGGCGCCGGCGCTAGTCGAGCTGGTCGAAGTAGCCGGCCTGGCCGCGCTCGGCCAGCCAGCTGCGCGCCTGCGCGAAATGGCCGCAGCCGAGGAAGGGCACCGGCGGCCGGGACGCCGACAGGGGCGAGGGATGGTTGGCCTGCAGCACCAGCGCCGCCCGCCCGTGCGCGGCCGCGGTGGCCTCGATCAGCCCGGCCTTGACTTGCGCATGCGCGCCCCACAGCAGGTAGGCGCAGGGACTGGCGGTGGCGGCCACCTCGGCCAGCACCGCATCGGTCAGCTCTTCCCAGCCCTTGCGGGCATGGCTGCCGGGGGAACCGTCCTCGACCGTGAGGCTGGCGTTGAGCAGCAACACGCCGTGGCGCGCCCAGCGCAGCAGCGAGCCGCTGGCGGGGAACGGCCGGCCGGCGCCACAGCCCAGCTCCTTGAACAGGTTGCGCAGCGAGGGCGGGGGCCGCACGCCCGGCGCCACCGAGAACGCCAGGCCCTCGGCCTGCCCCGGCCCGTGGTACGGGTCCTGCCCGAGGATGACGGCGTGGACCTGCGCCAGCGGCGTCTCCTCCAGCGCCCGCAGCGGCCGCGGCGGGTAGACCACGGCGCCGGCGGCCAGGCGCTCGCGCAGGTAGGCGCTCAGCCGTTGTCCGCTGTCGCTGGCGAAGAAATCGTCGACCAGCGGCCGCCAGCCCGGCGCCAGCGGTGCGGCCGCCGGGTCCCAGTGCAGCAGCCGCTGCGGCGCGGCGTCAAACGGCAGCGCCGCCTGCGCCACGCGCTCAGCCGCCGAACAGCGCCGCCAGCGCGGCGCCGGGATCGGGCGCGCGCATGAAGGCCTCGCCGACCAGGAAGGCGTGGACGCCGGCGTCGCGCATGCGGCGCACGTCGGCCGGCTGCAGGATGCCCGACTCGGTGACCAGCAGCCGGTCGGCCGGCACCTGGGCCAGCATGCCCAGCGTGGTGTCAAGCGTGACCTCGAAGGTGCGCAGGTTGCGGTTGTTGATGCCGACCAGCGGCGTGCGCAGCTTCAGGGCCCGCTGCAGCTCCTGCGCATCGTGCACTTCGACCAGCACGGCCATGTCGAGGCTGCGCGCGATCGCCTCCAGCTCGGCCATCTGCCCGTCGTCGAGGCAGGCGGCGATGAGCAGGATGCAGTCGGCGCCCATGGCGCGCGACTCGTACACCTGGTAGGGATCGACCAGGAAGTCCTTGCGCAGCACCGGCAGGTCGCAGGAGGCGCGGGCCTGCTTCAGGTAGTCGGGCTGGCCCTGGAAGAACTGCCGATCGGTCAGCACCGACAGGCAGGCCGCGCCGTGCTCGGCATAGGCCTGCGCGATGTCGGCCGGCACGAAGTCGGCCCGCAGCACGCCCTTGCTCGGGCTGGCCTTCTTCACCTCGGCGATGACGGCCGCGCGGCCGGCCGCAATCTTGCTGCGCAGGGCGCCGGCGAAGTCGCGCGTCAGCACGCGGCTCTCGGCGTCGGCGCGGATCGCCTCCAACGGCACCTTCCGGCGCGCCGCCGCGATTTCCTCGCGCTTGACCGCGACGATCTTGTCCAGGATGTCGGCCATGGTCGTCAGCCGCCCAGTTGCCGCGACAGCGCCACCAGCCGCTCCAGCCGGTCCCGCGCCGCCCCCGAGGCCAGCGCTTCGCGGGCCCGGGCGATGCCCTCGCCGATCCCGGTCACCACGTTGGCGGCATACAGGGCCGCGCCGGCATTGAGGACGACGATGTCGCGCGCGGCGCCCGGCTGGTTGTCCAGCACCGACAGCAGCAGCGCCTTGGACTGCTCGGCCGTCTCGACCTTGAGCGCGCGGTTGCTCGCCATTGCCATGCCGAAGTCCTCCGGATGGATCTCGTACTCGCTGACCTGGCCGTCCCGGAGCTCGCCCACCATGGTGGCGGCGCCCAGGCTCACCTCGTCCATGCCGTCGCGTCCGTAGACCACCAGCGCATGCTCGGCGCCCAGGCGTTGCAGCGCCCGCACCTGGATGCCCACCAGGTCGGGGTGGAACACGCCCATCAGGATGTTGGGGGCGCTGGCCGGGTTGGTGAGCGGACCCAGGATGTTGAAGATGGTGCGCACGCCCAGCTCCTTGCGCACCGGCGCCACGTTCTTCATGGCGGGGTGGTGGTTGGGCGCGAACATGAAGCCGATGCCGACCTCCTGCACGCAGCGGGCGATGGCCTCGGGCGCCAGGTTGATGTTCAGGCCCAGGCTCTCCAGCACGTCGGCGCTGCCCGACTTGCTGCTGACGCTGCGCCCGCCGTGCTTGCTCACCTTGGCGCCGGCCGCCGCCGCCACGAACATCGAGCAGGTCGAGATGTTGAAGGTGTGCGAGCCGTCGCCGCCGGTGCCCACGATGTCCACCAGGTGCGTCTTGTCGGCGATGTGGACCTTGGTCGAGAACTCGCGCATCACCTCGGCGGCGGCGGTGATCTCGCCGATGGTCTCCTTCTTGACGCGCAGGCCGGTGATGAGCGCGGCCGTCATCACCGGCGACAGCTCGCCGCTCATGATCGCCCGCACCACCTTGAGCATCTCGTCGTGGAAGATCTCGCGGTGCTCGATGGTGCGCTGCAGCGCCTCCTGCGGGGTGATGGACATGGGGCTCTCCTCGTCAATGGGTGGGATTGTCGGCCAGTGCGAGCCGCAGGCCGAAGGCGACGAACATCACGCCGGCCGCGCGATCGAGCCAGCGCATGCCGCGCTGCACGGCCTCGCGCCGGGCCATCCAGGCGGCGGCCAGCGCCCAGCCGGAATTGACCGGCACGCTGTTGATGTTGAACAGGGTGCCCAGCAGCAGGAACACGCCGGCCTTGTCGCTGGTGTCGGGCGCGATGAACTGCGGCACGAAGGCCAGGAAGAAGATCGCCACCTTGGGGTTGAGCACGTTGGTCCAGAAGCCGCCCAGGAACACCGCGCGCAGCGGCACCGGCGGCCGCGCCTCGGCCAGGGCCTGCAGGTCGTGCAGTTCGCGCGGCTGGCGCGCCAGCAGCAGCTTGAATCCCATCCACAGCAGGTAGGCCGCGCCCAGCCACTTGAGGGCGGCGAAGGCGGTGGCCGAAGCGGCCAGCAGGGCACTGACGCCCAGCGCCGCGGCGATCACGTGCACGAAGCAGCCGGCCGTGATGCCGAGACCGGCCACGATGCCGGCCTTGGCCCCGGAGCGCAGCGAGGTGGTGACGATGAACAGCACGTCGGGCCCCGGCGTCAGGTTCAGCAGCCAGCCGGCGGCGATGAACAGCAGCAGCTGGTGGGCGTCCGGCATGGCGCGCCCCTAGGCGAAGAAGCGGCGCACCGCGGCCACCGCCCGGTCGATGCCGGCGCCGTCGACGTCGAGGTGGGTGGCAAAGCGCAGGCGGTACAGGCCGGTGGCCAGCACGCCGTGCTGCGCCAGGTGTTCCAGCAGCGCGGCCGAGCGCTCGCGCGCCGGGCCGACCAGGTCGACGAACACGATGTTGGTCTGCGGCGTTTCGACCGCCAGGCCATCAATGCCGCGCAGGCCGTCGGCCAGCCGGGCCGCCAGCGCGTGGTCGTGGGCCAGCCGCGCGACGTGGTGGTCGAGCGCATGCGCCGCCGCGGCCGCCAGCACGCCGGCCTGGCGCATCGCGCCGCCGGCCATCTTGCGGATGCGGCGGGCCCGGGCGATGAACTCGCGCGAACCGCACAGGGCCGAACCGGCCGGCGCGCCCAGTCCTTTGCTGAAGCATACCGAGACCGAGTCGAACAGGCGCGCGATGCGGCGCGCCTCGGCCAGCGGGTCGCCGCCGCTGCCGGCCTGCGCCACCGCGGCGTTGAACAGCCGCGCGCCGTCCAGGTGGGCCGCCAGCCCGCGGGCGTGGGCCAGCGCCGTGGCCTGTTCCAGATAGGCCATCGGCATCACCATGCCGCCCAGCGTGTCCTCCAGCGCCAGCAGCCGGGTGCGGGCGAAGTGGGGATCGTCCGGCTTGATGGCGGCCTCGATCGCGGCCAGCGGCAGGCTGCCGTCGGGCGCGTGCTCCAGCGGCTGCGGCTGCACGCTGCCGAACACCGCCGCGCCGCCGCCCTCCCAGCGGTAGCAGTGCTGCTGCTGGCCGACGATGTACTCGTCGCCGCGCTGGCAGTGCGACAGGATGGCGCACAGGTTGCCCTGGGTGCCGGTCGGCACGAACAGCGCCGCCTCGAAGCCGAGCAGGCCGGCGATGCGCTCCTGCAGCGCGTTGACGCTGGGGTCGTCGCCGAACACGTCGTCGCCCAGCGGCGCGGCGGCCATCGCCGCACGCATGGCCGGCGTCGGCCGGGTGACGGTGTCGCTGCGCAGGTCGACCGGCCGCTCGCTGCTCATGGCGCCTGCTCGAGGAAGTTCTTCAGCATCGCGTGCCCATGCTCGGTGAGGATGGACTCGGGATGGAACTGCACGCCCTGGATCGGCAGGGTGGTGTGGCGCACGCCCATGATCTCGCCGTCGGCCGTCCAGGCCGTGGCGCGCAGCTCCGGCGGGCAGGTGCCACGCTCGATCGCCAGCGAGTGGTAGCGGTTGACGGTGAAGGTGGTCGGCAGGCCGGCGAACACGCCTTCGCCGGTGGTGGTGATCTCGCTCGTCTTGCCATGCATCAGCTGCTGGGCACGGACGATGCGGCCGCCAAACGCGGCGCCGATGCTTTGGTGTCCCAGGCACACACCCAGGATGGGCAGCTTGCCGGCGAAATGGCGGATCGCCTCGACCGAGATCCCGGCCTCGGCCGGCGAGCACGGACCGGGCGAGACCACCAGCCGGTCGGGCGCGCGCTGCGCGATGTCGGCCACCGAGATCTCGTCGTTGCGGAACACCTCCACCTGCGCCCCCAGTTCGCCGAAGTACTGCACCAGGTTGTAGGTGAAGCTGTCGTAGTTGTCGATCATCAGGAGTTTCATGTGGAGCTCCTGCCTGGATGCGGACATCCGGACCCGAAGGACCCGATGGACGCGAAGGACGCGAAGGTTTCGCGCAGGACGCGAAAGAGGACGACCAGGATGTTCATAGCTTGTTCACCACCCGGTGGACACCGCGCGTCACGGGGAACTCGTTGAAGTTGATCAGGAGACCGAGCTTCAGATTCGCCAGGCGCAGGGACGACAGCAGTTGCGCCTTGTGGTTGGGCAGCACCGTGTCCAGCACCTTCAGCTCGAGGATGACCTCATCCTCGACAATGAAATCGGCCCGGTAGCCGACGCCCAGGCTGGTGCCCTTGTACGACGCCTCGATCGCCACGTCGCGCCGGAAGCGCAGGCCTTGCTCGGCGAGTTCATGGGCCAGCGCACCGGCATAGGCACTCTCGAGCAACCCGACTCCCAGGACCTTTTGCACCTCCACCGCCGCGCCGATGATGGCGTGCGACAGGCCTGGCCTTTCCATCTCGAAGTTCTGCGCCTTCTGCGCCTCGTCTGCGCCTTCCGCGTCAGGCTGTCCGTTCCCGGTCTTCATTCCAGCCCCTCCTCGACCAGCTCCGACGCCCGCAGCAGCGCCCGCGCCTTCGCTTCCGTTTCCTTCCATTCCAGTTCGGGCACCGAATCCGCCACCACCCCCGCCGCGGCCTGGACGTAGAGCATCTGGTCCTTGACGATGCCGGTGCGGATGGCGATGGCGACGTCCATGTCGCCCGCATAGCTGAGGTAGCCGCAGGCGCCGCCGTACAGGCCGCGCTTGCTCGGCTCGAGCTGGTCGATCAGCTCCATCGCGTGCACCTTGGGCGCGCCGGTCAGGGTGCCGGCCGGGAAGGTGGCCTTCAGCACGTCGATGCTGGTCATGCCCTCGTTCAGGAGGCCCTCGACGTTGCTCACGATGTGCATCACGTGGCTGTAGCGCTCGACGGCGAAGGCTTCGGTCACCTTCACGCTGCCGGTGCGCGCGATGCGGCCGATGTCGTTGCGCGCCAGGTCGATCAGCATCACGTGCTCGGCGCGCTCCTTGGGGTCGTTCACCAGCTCGTGCTCGACCGCCTTGTCCTGCTCCGGCGTGGCGCCGCGCGGGCGGGTGCCGGCCAGCGGGCGGATCGTCACCTTCTGCCCTTCGGGCGTCTGCTCCTGGCGCACCAGGATCTCGGGCGAGGCCCCCACGACCTGGAACTCGCCGAAGTCGTAGTAGTACATGTAGGGGCTCGGGTTGAGCGAGCGCAGCGCCCGGTACAGCGACAGCGGCGACTCGGTGTAGCGCTTGCGGATGCGCTGGCCCACCTGCACCTGCATGAAGTCGCCGGCGGCGATCAGCTCCTTGGCGCGCTCCACCGCCTTCAGGTAGTTGGCCTTGGCGAATTCGCGTTCGGCCGGGTAGGTCTGGGTCTGGCGCACCTGCGGCGCGCTCACCGAATACTTCAGCTGATCCTTCAGCTCGCGCAGCCGCTTCTTGCCGTTGGCATACGCCTCGGCCTTGCCGGGGTCGGCGTAGACGATGAGGTAGAGCTTGCCCGACAGGTTGTCGATGACCGCCAGCTCCTCGCATTGCAGCAGCAGGATGTCGGGGCAGCCCAGCGTGTCGGGCGGGCAGCCGGATGCCAGCTTCTTCTCGATGTGGCGCACCACGTCGTAGCCGAAGTAGCCGGCCAGGCCGCCGCAGAACCGCGGCAGGCCGGGGCGCAGCGCAACCTTGAAGCGCTCCTGGTAGGCGGCGACGAAGTCCAGCGGGTTGCCCTTGGCGCGCTCCACCACCTCGCCGTCGGTGACCACCTCGGTCACCGCATCGGCGCCGAAGCCGCTGGCGCGCAACAGGGTGCGTGCCGGCAGGCCGATGAAGCTGTAGCGGCCGAAGCGTTCGCCGCCGACCACCGATTCGAGCAGGAAGCTGTGGCGCCCGTTGCCCTTGGCATGCGCGAGCTTGAGGTACAGCGACAGGGGGGTCTCGAGGTCGGCGAAGGCCTCCGCAATCAATGGGATGCGGTTGTAGCCCTGCAGGGCCAGACTCTTGAATTCGAGTTCGGTGATCACGGATGAGCCTCCACAAGCTCTCGCGGCGCCGGGCCGCTCCATTCAGGGAAATGTCCCGGGGGCCGGGACGCGGGGCACGGGCTGCCCCGTGCAATCAGGTGCGCACGTGATCAGGCTTGCGCCAGGGCCAGGCTCCCCGGTCCGAGCGGCCTGTGATGGAGGTGCGGTGGATGAACATTCGAGGGGAGTGTAGCAAAGGGCCCTGGCGTGCCAACCCGGGGCGTTGATTCGATGAAGGAGACCCGCATGCCTGGCCCTGCCCACGCCACTTGGCTCGCGACGCTGTGCATCGCCCTCGCACTCGCTTCGGGCGCGGCGCCCGCCAGCGCCCAGGCCCCGTCCCTCACCGTGGCCGGCGTCCGCTTCGACGACAGCGCCGAGCTGCGCGGCGCCCGGGTCCATCTCCATGGCGCCGGCATCCGCTACAAGGCCGTGTTCCAGGTCTATGCGGCCGGCCTGTACCTGCCGCGCAAGGCGGCCACGGCGGAGGAGGCGCTGGCCATGCCGGGCGCCAAGCGCATCGCGCTGACCATGCTGCGCGACATCGATTCCGGCGAGCTGGGCAAGCTGTTCGCGCGCGGCATGGAGGACAACATGGACAGGCTGGCCTTCTCCCGGCTGGTCCCCGGCGTGCTGCGCATGAGCCAGATCTTCAGCGACCACAAGCGGCTGGCCGCCGGCGACAGCGTCAGCGTCGACTGGCTGCCCGGCACCGGCACGGTGGTCAGCGTGCGTGGCGTGCCACAGGGCGAACCGTTCCGCGAACCCGAGTTCTTCACCGCCCTGCTGCGCATCTGGCTGGGCCCGCACCCGGCCGACTGGAAACTGAAGGACGCCCTCCTCGGCCGGCCCGCAGCGGCGGTGGCGACGCCCTAGACCCAGCGCGCCAGGTCGGCCAGCGTCTCCAGGTAGCCGTCGGCGGGCACGTTGCGCACCGGCTGGCCGTGGTTGTAGCCATAGGTCACCAGCACCACCGGGCAGCCGGCGGCCCGCGCCGCCGCGGCGTCGTTGCTGGAATCGCCCACCACCAGGGTGGCGGCCGGCCGGCTGGCCAGCGCCTCGCAGGCGCGCAGCAGCGGCAGCGGGTCTGGCTTCTTGCGCTCGAACGAGTCGCCGCCGTAGACCACATCGAAGGCACCGGCCAGGCCCTTGGCCTCCAGCAGCACGCGGGCGAAGCCGGCCGGCTTGTTGGTCACGCAGGCCAGCCGCAGCCCGGCCGACCGCAGCGCCCGCAGGCCCTCGGCCACGCCCGGATAGACGCGTGCCGCCCGCCCGTTGAGCGTGCCGTAATGGTGCTGGTAGGCGTCCCAGGCGGCGGCGTACCGGTCCTCGTCGGCGCCCACCGCCCGCAGGGCCGAGCGGATCAGGTGTTCCGAGCCCTTGCCCACCAGCAGCCCCACCGCCTCGGTGGGCAGGACCGGCAGGCCGAGGTCGCGGTGGACCGCGGCCAGGGCGGCGCTGAAGTCACCCAGGGTGTCGACCAGGGTGCCGTCGAGATCGATGATGGCGGCAGTGAGCGCAGGCATCGGGCGAGTGTGCCCGATGCGCTCAGGCCGGCACGGCCACCTGCTGGCGGGCCCAGTGGCGGTGCCGCCCGATCGCCGCCACGAAGTCCTGCGCCAGCGGCACCCGGGCCGCCGGGTCGGCGCGCGAGACCAGCACGCCGGCCGGCGGCGCGTCGTCGGCGTTGACCCCGGCCAGCTTCAGCAGCTCGACGCCGTCGCCGATCACGCAGATCGGCTTGCAGTGGCGGAACGCCTCCAGCACGAAGTGCACCGCGTCGCCGTTCTGCGCCAGCGCCTGCACGTGGCTGGCGCCGCCCGGCACCAGCACGGCGTCGAACAGCACCGAGGCGGTGCTCGCGAAGCAGCAGTCCACCGGCAGCTGCTGCCCCGACGAGGTGGCCACCACGCCCAGGTGCGCGGCCACGATGCGCGTGCCCACCCCGTGCTCGGCCAGTACCTGCTGGACGATCTTCAGGGCACCGATCTCCACCCCGGGCGCCACCAGCACCGCCACCCGGCGGGTAGCGACCGGGCCGGCCACGGTCGCCTCGATGCTCAGCGAGGGCGAGGCTTCGAGCGCCAGCTTGCCGCGCTGCTCGCGGAAGCCCGCCCGGCCGGCAGCGGCCTTGGGATCGGGCGCGCCGAGCGCGAGCACCTCGGCCACCTTGCGCGCCAGCCGCACGTCGACATGGGCCAGGTTGTCGACCACGCGCTGGCGGATCGCCGGCGTCTCCACCCGGGCGAGTTCGTGCTGGAAGGCGGCCACGATGTGGTCCTTCTCGGCCGCGCCCTGGCTGTTCCAGAACAACGTGGCCTGGCTGAAATGGTCATCGAAGGCCGGGCTGCGGCGGCGCACCGTCGACGCCTCCAGCGGGTCCTCGATGCCCTGGAAGCCCTGGTGGCCACCGTCGACGCGGAACTCGGTGCCGTTGCCCAGCGTGTTCGGCTCGTAGCTCACCTGGCCGCGCGGGACCGACTGCCGCCCGGCGCCGTCGCGCTGGTGGTTGTGGAACACGGCCAGCGGCCGGTTGATCGGCAGCTCGTGGAAGTTGGGCCCGCCCAGGCGCGCCAGCTGGCTGTCGGTGTAGGCGAACAGGCGGCCCTGCAGCAGCGGGTCGGCGCTGACGTCGATGCCCGGCACCACGTGGCCGGGATGGAACGCCACCTGCTCGGTCTCGGCGAAGTAGTTGTCCGGGTTGCGGTTGAGCACCAGCCGGCCCACCGGCTGCACCGGCACCAGTTCCTCCGGCACCAGCTTGGTCGGGTCCAGCAGGTCGATGCCCAGCGCCTGCGCCTTGCCGGCCTCGACCAGCTGCACGCCCAGCTCCCACTCCGGGTGGTGGCCCTTGGCGATCGCGTCCCACAGGTCGCGCCGGTGGAAGTCGGGGTCGAGCCCGGCGATGCGGCGCGCCTCGCCGGCGTCGAGTGCGTGCCGCCCGAGTCGCGGCCGCCAATGGAACTTGACGTAGTGCACCACGCCGTGTGCATTGACGAAGCGGTAGGCGTGGATGCCGAAGCCCTCCATCATGCGCAGGCTGCGCGGCAACGCGCGGTCCGACATCAGCCACATCAGCGCGTGCGTGCTCTCGGGCATCAGCGAGACGAAGTCCCAGAAGGTGTCGTGCGCGCTCGAGGCCTGCGGCATGCCGTGGTGCGGCTCCGGCTTGAGCGCATGCATCAGGTCGGGGAACTTCATCGCGTCCTGGATGAAGAACACCGGCGCGCTGGCGCCCACCAGGTCGTAGTTGCCCTCGCGGGTGTAGAACTTGACGGCGAAGCCGCGCAGGTCGCGCACCGTGTCGGCCGAGCCGCGCTCGCCGGCGATGGTGGAAAAGCGCACGAACACCGGCGTGCGCGCCCCGGCCTCCTGCAGGAAGTCGGCGCTGGTGAACTGGCCGAGCGGCTTGGTCACTTCGAAGTAGCCGTGGGCGCCGCAGCCACGCGCATGCACCACCCGCTCGGGGATGCGCTCGTGCCCGAACCGCGACAGCTTGTCCAGCAGGAGGAAGTCCTGCAGCAGCGTCGGCCCGCGCAGGCCGGCGCGCAGCGAGTTGTGGTTGTCGGGGATCACCACGCCCTGGCTGGTGGTGAGCACGGTCTCCGGGTTCTGGGTGTAGGCCTCCAACTGCTTCTGCTTGGCGGAGCCGGCGTCGCCGGCCTTGGTCTTGCGCTGCGCGTCCGGTTTGGACTGGGCCATGGATGCTCCTGGAGGCCGCGTCCCGCGGGGCCGCGGGCGTCGACTGGTTCTGTTCGGTTAGGCCTCGAGGTCGAGCGCGGCTTCGATGGTGTTGACCACCAGCGTCAGCGCCAGTGCACCGGCCGCCGAGGCGGCGCACCAGACAAGCCAATCCGGCACTGTGGCGATGATGTCCATGGCGCGTCTCCTGGGCCTGCTCCCGACTGCAGGAGAGCAGCATACGAAGCTCATGGGGAATCGACCGTAGCCCGGCGGCGGGCGAGTCTGTACGACGCGGATGGCGGCAGGCGTAGGACGGGGCCGACGCAACGGGGCCCGGGCCGGACGCGCCGGCGTCCTACCGTGCACCCGCGGTGGCGCGCGCACGCTAACCCCCATCAGCACCAGGAACCACCACGAGGACCACGCATGCGAGAACGCAAGACGAGCCCACCCGGCAGCGGCGTCGGCGCCGGCGCCGACCGCCCCGATGCCCGCCGCAACGACACGGTGACGCAGCAGGGCGAGGACCGGCATGGCACGCCGCGCCTGCCGCACGAGCGCGACGAATCGGCGGACCAGCAGGCGAGCACGGAACCGTCGGGGCGGCGCATGGCCAGGGCCGGCCGCGCCGACGTGGAGCGCGGCGTCACCGACACCAGCAAGGGCGCCGAACTGGACGCGACCTACGACCAGCTGCGCAAGGACCTGCCGGACGGCGAGAAGCAGTTCCGCCGCTAGCGCGCGCTCAGCCGCGCAGGGCCGCGCGCATGCCGTCGATGACGGCCTTGTAGTCGGGCTTGCCGAAGATCGCGCTGCCGGCCACGAAGGTGTCGGCGCCGGCGGCCGCCACGCGCGCGATGTTGTCGCCCTTGATGCCGCCGTCGACCTCCAGCCGGATGTCGCGCCCGCTGGCGTCGATGCGCTTCCTGGCCTGCTCGATCTTGCGCAGCGCCGAGTCGATGAAGCCCTGGCCGCCGAACCCCGGGTTCACGCTCATGATCAGCACCAGGTCGATCTCGTCGACCAGCCAGTCGAGGACATCCAGCGACGCCGCCGGATTGAACACCAGGCCGGCCTTCACGCCGCGCGCCTTGATCGCCTGCACGCTGCGGTGCGCGTGCGGCGAGGCATCGGGATGGAAACTGATGTAGTCGGCACCGGCCTCGGCGAACGCCTGCGCCAGCGCATCGACCGGCTCCACCATCAGGTGCACGTCCACCGGCACCGGCCGGCCGTCCGGCGTGCGGGCATGCGGCTTGAGCGCCGAGCACACCATCGGGCCGAACGTGAGGTTGGGCACGTAGTGGTTGTCCATCACGTCGAAGTGGATCCAGTCCGCGCCCGCGGCCACGACGTTGCGCACCTCCTCGCCCAGGCGGGCGAAGTCGGCCGAGAGGATGGACGGGGCGATGCGGTGGATGGTGCTCATGGCGCGATTCTCGCAAAAGGAGCCGCGCGGGTACGATCGCGCGATGGCCAAGTACCAGTTCCGCGTCGACGTCCAGCCGGGCTACCTGCCGGAGCAATCGGCCCCCGAGCGCGGCATCTACAGCTTCTCGTACAACATCACCATCACCAACACCGGCGAGGTCGCGGCCCAGCTCATCTCGCGCCACTGGATCATCACCGACGGCACCGGGCAGATCGAGGAGGTGCAGGGGCTGGGGGTGGTGGGCCACCAGCCGCTGCTGCAGCCCGGCCAGTCGTTCCAGTACGCCAGCGGCTGCCGGCTGCGCACGCCGGGCGGCAGCATGCAAGGCAGCTACTTCTTCGTCGGCGAGGACGGCCACCGCTTCGACGTCGAGATCGCGCCCTTCCTGCTCGAGGACGGCGGCCACCGCGTGCTGCACTGAACCGCGCGGGCGGCTCAGCGCGCCGTCCTACAGGCTGAGCCAGCCGCCCCCGCTACATTGCGCCGCGAGGGAGGCACATGCTCGACTTCATGGCCATCTGGGGCCAGTGGCTGCGCCCATCCGCCGGCCTGCCCACCGTGCAATGGTCCCTGCTGCTCGCCATCGCCGCCGTGGTCGGCCACCTCGGGCAGCGCCACCTGGCGTTGCCCAAGCTGGTGGGCTATTCGGCGGTCGGCGCGCTGGCCGGTTGGGCCGGCTTCAGCGGCGCCGCCTGGCCGCTGCAGGGCATCGGCCTGTTCCTGCTCGAGCTGGGCGTCTCGGTGGTGCTGTTCCAGACCGGCGGCCGCATCGCGCTGCGCTGGTTCCGCCACAACCCGATGGTCCTGCTGCAGAGCCTGCTGGAGGCGGCCTTCACCTACGCCGCGGTCTATGCGACGCTGCGCTGGTTCGACGTCCGGCCGGCGGTGGCCGATGCGGTGGCCCTGGTCGCGATCGTTTCCTCGCCGGCCGTGCTGAGCCAGGTCGTCAGCGACACCCGCGGCGCCGGACCCGTGACCGAGCGGGCCATCGTGCTGTCCGCCCTGGGCGCCCTGTACGCGCTCACCGTGGTCGCCGCCCGCGCCGGCCTCCTCAACGGCGGCGGCGAGACCCGGCTGGCCGGCCTGCTCTATCCGGTGCTGGTGGTGCTGGGCCTGTCGGTGGTGGTGGGCGCGGTGATCGCGCTGGCGCTGCGGCTGGCGCTGCAGACCATGAACCCGGCCAGCGAGAACACCGCCATCCTGCTGGTGACCACCATCGCCGCCGGCACCGCGCTGGCGGCGCACTTCGGCGGCTCGGCGCCGCTGGCCGCGCTGCTGGCCGGCCTGCTGCTCAAGCAGCTGCACCCGCGGCCCTGGGCCTGGCCGCGCCAGCTCGGCATGGCAGCGTCGCTGCTGCTGATGCTCAGCTTCCTGCTGGTCTCCGTCGTCGCCGCGCAGGCCGACTGGAACCCCGCCGTCGCCAGCACCGTGCTGGCCTGCGTCGCCGCCCGCAGCGTGGCCAAGGTGGCCGGCGTGCTGCTGGCCAATCCGGGCAGCGGCACCAGCTGGCGCCAGGCACTGGGCACCGGGCTGGCGATGGCGCCCCTGTCGTCGCTGGCGCTGCTGCTGGTGTCGCAGGTCGCGGTCGCCTCGCCGGCGCTCGGCCCGCGGGTGGCCGCCATCGCGCTGCCGGCGATCCTGCTGATGGAGGTGTTCGGCGCCATCCTCGCCACCTTCGTCATCTACCAGGCCGGCGAGAGTTCGCGGGCCGGCGACGAGGCGCTGCGTGGCTGAACCCGGCCTGCCCGCCACCGCGCCGGCCGGTGCCGCGCCGACGCTGCAGCCGTTCGGCGAGTCGCGGTCGCTGACGCTCGGCGTGGAGCTCGAGCTGCAGCTGGTCAACACGCACGACTACGACCTGGCCCCCTACGCCGACGAGATGCTGCGGCTGATGCAGCGACTCGACCTGCCCGGCGCCGTAGTGCCCGAGATGACCTCCAGCATGATCGAGGTGTCGACCGGCATCTGCGAGTCGGCCGCGCACGTGCTGGGCGAGCTCACGCAGCTGCGCGACGGGCTGGTGCGCTGCGCCGACAAGCTCAACATCGCGGTGGTCGGCGGCGGCACCCACCCGTTCCAGCAATGGCACCAGCAGCGCATCTACGACCGGCCCCGGTTCCGCGAGCTGTCCGAGCTGTACGGCTACCTGTCCAAGCAGTTCACGGTGTTCGGCCAGCACGTGCACCTGGGTTGCCCCAGCGCCGACGCCGCGCTGCTGATGCTGCACCGCATGTCGCGCTACATCCCGCACTGCATCGCGCTGTCGGCCTCGTCGCCGTTCGTGCAGGGACAGGACACGCAGTTCGACTCGGCGCGCCTGAACTCGGTGTCGGCCTTCCCGATGTCGGGCCGGGCGCCCTACACCCTGGCCTGGACGCAGTTCGAGGCCTTCTTCGAGCGCGCCACCAGGACCGGCGTGGTGCGCAGCATGAAGGACTTCTACTGGGACATCCGGCCCAAGCCCGAGTACGGCACGATCGAGATCCGGGTCTTCGACACCCCGCTCACGGTGGAGCGGGCGGCGGCGCTGGCCGGCTTCGTGCAGTCGCTGGCGGCCTGGTTCGTGCACGACGAGCCCTTCCAGCCGCAGGAGGACGACTACCTGGTCTACACCTACAACCGCTTCCAGGCCTGCCGCTTCGGGCTGGAGGCGGTGTACGTCGACCCGGTCAGCGGCCGCCACCTGCCGCTGCGCGACCACCTGCTGCAGACCCTGCGGCAGCTGGCCGGCCATGCCCGCCACCTCGGTGCCGGCCCCGCCATCCAGGCGCTGGCCGAGGACGTCGAGCTGGGCACCAACGATGCGCGCTGGCTGCGCCAGCGGCAGGCGCAGGAACGGCTGCTGGCCGAGGTGGTGCGCCAGGGCGCGCAACGGTTCGCCGCCCGCCGCTGAGCTGGCGGCGCGCCAGCCGCCCCGCGCAATGCGCCCGCGTCCTACAGGCAGGCACGGACCGGCTTCCCAGAATGGGCCGCGGCGCCGGGGGGTGCCGCACGCAGGGAGAGCACATGGGCATCATCGGAACCATCGTCGTCGGCTTCATCGTCGGTCTCATCGCCCGGGCCATCAAGCCGGGCGACGACCGCCTGGGCCTCATCATGACCACGCTGCTGGGCATCGCCGGCGCCTTCATCGCCCGCTATGTCGGCATGGCCATGGGCTGGTACCACGAGGGCGAAGCGGCCGGCTGGATCGCGTCGGTGGTCGGCGCCATCGTCCTGCTGGTGATCTACGGCCTGGTGCGCGGCAGCTCGAAGCGACTCTGAGCGCTGCGGCGGCACGGCCGCCGACCCCGACGACTGCCGGACCGCCCACGTCGGGCTGACGGCGCGCGGGCCGCTATCCTTGCCGGTCCGCGCCCATGGGTGAATTCGACCTCATCGACCGTTACTTCCGCCGTCCGGCCGCCGCCGCAGCCGGCGGCGTGGCGCTGGGCATCGGCGACGACTGCGCGCTGCTCGCCCCGACGCCCGGGATGCAGCTGGCGGTCTCCAGCGACCTGCTGCTGGAGGGGCGCCACTTCCTGTCCACCGTCGACCCGGCCCGCCTGGGCCACAAGGCGCTGGCGGTCAACCTGAGCGACCTGGCCGCCTGCGGTGCCCGGCCGCTGGCGTTCACGCTGGCGCTGGCGCTGCCGGCCGCCGACGAGGACTGGCTGGCGCCGTTCGCCCGCGGCCTGCTCGCCCTGGCCGACGCCCACGGCTGCGCGCTGGTCGGCGGCGACACCACGCGCGGGCCGCTGGCGATCTGCATCACCGTGTTCGGCGAGGTGCCGCCCGGCCAGGCGCTGCTGCGGTCGGGGGCACGGGCCGGCGACGACCTCTGGGTCAGCGGGACGGTGGGCGATGCGCGGCTGGCACTCGAGGTGTTCCGCGGCACGCTGCGGCTGCCCGCCGAGGCCTTCGAGGCCGCGCGGCTGCGGCTGGAGCAACCGCAGCCGCGCGTCGCGCTCGGCCAGGCGCTGCGCGGCATCGCCAGTGCGGCGATCGACATCAGCGACGGCCTGCTGGGTGACCTGGGCCACGTGCTGCGCCAGTCCGGGGTCGGGGCGCGGATCGAGGCCGACCGGGCGCTCGGCCTGCTGGCGCTGCGCCGGCTGGCCGCGGATGCCGTGCCCGCGCCGATCCAGCTGGACTGCGTGCTGGCCGGCGGCGACGACTACGAACTGGCGTTCACCGCGCCGCCGGCACGGCGCGACGCGGTGCTGGCGGCCGGCGCCGCCGCCCAGGTCGCGCTCACCCGCATCGGCTGCATCGAGGCGCAGCCCGGGGTGCGGGTGGTCGACGCCAGCGGGGCGGCCCTCGCGCGCGCCTTCGCCTCGTTCGACCACTTCGGCTGAGGACCGCTGCTGTCGGCGGCCACTGCTCCGGCCACGTTGAACCGGGCATGCAACGCCGTTCGCTCCTCCTGCTCGCCGCCGCCGCCAGCGCGCCGGCACTGGCCCTGGCGGCGCGCAGCCGCCCGCGCTACCTGGCCACCGTCTCCTGGGTCACCGACGGCGACAGCGTCTGGCTGCGCCCGCCCTGGGCGGCAGACGGCATCGCGGTGCGGCTGCAGGGCATCGACGCTCCCGAGCGCTGCCAGGCCTGGGGCCCGCAGGCCCGCCAGGCGCTGGCCGCGCGCGTGCTGCACCAGCCGGTGACGGTGGCCGAGCGCGGCCGCGACGACTACGGCCGCACGCTGGCGCGGCTGGAGTGGAACGGCCTGGACGTGGGCGGCTGGCTGGTGTTCTCCGGGCTGGCCTGGTCGGCTGGCTTCGGCCGCCGGCGCGGGCCCTACGACGACCTGCAGGCGCAGGCGCAGCAGGCCCGGCGCGGCCTGTGGTCGCAGTCGCAGCCGCAGCCGCCGCGCTCGTTCCGCAAGCAGCACGGCAGCTGCCCGCACGGCGACACCCGCTAGCCGATGCGGTCCGGCCGGCGCGCCGCGCGGCCGGCGGCCAACCGGCGCCAGGCGCTGCCCACCGCATCCCAGGCGGCGCGCAGGGCCTCGCGCCGCAACGCCTGCGCGCGCGCCAGGGCCTGCTCGCGCAGCAGCTTGTTGGCGGTGACGGTGGCGTGGGTGCTCATGACGCGGCCTCTTGGTTGACGGTCCCGCCACTCTAGGAAGCCCGGGCCGGGCGCGAAACGGCAGCGCGCGCAAAGCGGCCTTGCAGCGGCTGCAACACCAAGCCCCGCAGGGCTACCATTGGACCGATGCGCGCGCTGGCCTTCGACGACCTGCAACTGTTCGCCCGGGTGGCGGACCTGGGCACGCTGTCGGCCGTCGCGCGCGAGCGCGACGTGCCGGTCAGCCAGGTCTCGCGCGCCCTCGCCCGCATCGAGGCTGCCTGCGGCGCCCGCCTCGTCCACCGCTCCACGCACGGCCTGTCGCTCAGCGCCGAAGGCGAGACGCTGCTCGACTACGCGCGCCGGATGCTGGGCACGCTGGACGAGCTGGAAGGCGAGTTCGCCGCCAGCTCGCGCGAGGCCGTCGGCGTGGTGCGCATGGCGGCCAGCACCGTGGTCGCGCACTACCTGCTGGTGCCGGGCCTGCCCGGCCTGGCCGAGCGCCATCCGCGCCTGCGGGTGGAGCTGGAGGTCGGCGACCGGCTGGTGGACATGGCGCGCGACGGCATCGACCTGGCCATCCGCACCGCGACCAGCCTGCCCGACACCGTGGTCGCCCGGCAGATCGGCACGCTGGGGCGCGC
The DNA here is from genome assembly GCF_009758015.1 of Ramlibacter pinisoli. NCBI lineage: Bacteria > Pseudomonadati > Pseudomonadota > Betaproteobacteria > Burkholderiales > Comamonadaceae > Ramlibacter > Ramlibacter pinisoli. Next base: position 62,161 of record NZ_WSEL01000007.1, on the reverse strand, counting down.
GCTCTATGCCGCGCCGGCGTTCGTGGCCCGCCACGGGCTGCCGCGCCGGGTCGAGGACCTGCCGGCGTGCCCGCTGGTCACCAACAACGCCGTGCCCATGCTCAACCAGTGGCCGTTCCAGGTGAAGGGCAAGGCGGTGCGCTTCGCGGCCGAGGGCCAGTGGCGCACCAACGACACCAACATGGCGGCCCGGCTGGTGCTGCAGGGACTGGGGATCGGCCGGCTGGCCTCGCTGGTCGGCGATGAGCTGGTGCGCCAGGGCCGGCTGGTGCCGGTGCTGCCGGCGCTGGTCGACCGCCAGCCGGTGCCCATGTACGCGGTCACCGCCGGTGCCCGCCACCGCCTGCCCAAGATCCGCGCCTGCATCGACTGGTGGGCCGAATGGGTCGCGCAGCTGCAGCAGCCGCAGGCGCAGCGGGCATGACGGCAACCGGCGCCAATCCCGACGGCGAGGCCCAGGTCCCTGGCCGGCCCACGGTGCGCTTCCTGCTCGCGCATCCGGCCCACTTCATCGCGCTCGGCTGCGGCTCCGGCCTCAGCCCGGTGGCACCGGGCACGGTGGGCACCCTGTGGGCCTGGCTCGCGTTCCTGGTGCTGCAGGCCTGGCTGCCGCCGGCGCTGCTGGGCTGGGTCGTGCTGGCCACCGTGCCGCTGGCATGGTGGGCCGCCACCGTCACCGCGCGCCACCTGCGCGTGCTCGACCCGGGCGCCATCGTGGTCGACGAGGTGGTGGCGTTCTGGGCCGTGCTGTGGGTGCTGCTGCCGGCCGGCTGGGGCACGCAGCTGGCGGCCTTCGCGCTGTTCCGTGTCCTCGACGGCGCCAAGCCCGGCCCGGTGGGCTGGGCCGACCGCCGCTTCCACGGCGGCGGCTGGCGTGGCGGCTGGGGCATCGTGTTCGACGACCTGGTGGCGGCGTTCTGCACCCTGCTCCTGCTCGCCCTGTGGAGGCTGTTCACATGACCGCACCGCTGTCGGCGCTCTGCGCCGATCTCGCCGACATCCTGCTCGCCCAGAGCTGGATGCTGGCCACCGCCGAGAGCTGCACCGGCGGGCTGATCGCCGGCGCCTGCACCGACCTGGCCGGCTCCAGCCGCTGGTTCGAGCGCGGCTTCGTCACCTACTCCAACGCCGCCAAGACCGAATCGCTAGGCGTCGACGCGGCGCTGATCGCCGACCACGGCGCCGTGAGCGAGGTGGTCGCGCGGGCGATGGCCTTCGGTGCCGTGCGCCACTCGTGCGCCCAGGTCGGCCTGGCCGTGACCGGCGTCGCCGGCCCCAGCGGCGGCAGCGACGAGAAGCCGGTCGGCACGGTGTGGTTCGGGTTCTCGGTCGGCGGCCGCCTGTCCAGCGAGATGGTCCGCTTCGACGGCGACCGCGCCGCCGTGCGACAGGCGACGGTGCGGCACGCGCTCACCCGGCTGCTGGCGCTGCTGCGCGCCGATGCCTAGCCGGGAGCTTGCGATGGACGCCCAGCGCCAGACCATCGAACGCCTGTACCAGGCGTTCGCCCGCCTCGATGCGGCCGCCATGGGCGACTGCTACGCGCCGGACGCGAGCTTCGACGACGAGGTGTTCTCGCTGCGCGGCCGACGCGAGGTGCAGGGCATGTGGACCATGCTGTGCGAGGCCACCCGCCGCAACGCGCCCGGCGACTGGCGGCTCGAATGGTCCGGCGTCCAGGCCGACGGCGCGAACGGGCAGGCCCACTGGGAAGCCTGGTACCGCTTCAGCGCCACCGGACGGCTGGTGCACAACCGCATCGACGCCAGCTTCCGCTTCGCGCCCGACGGCCGCATCGCCGTCCACCGCGACCGCTTCGATTTCTGGCGCTGGTCGCGGCAGGCGCTGGGCGCACCCGGCCTGCTGCTCGGGTGGACGCCGCTGCTGCGGCGCAAGGTGCGGGCCCAGGCCGGCGCCAACCTGCGCCGCCACCTGGACCGCAGCGCGCCCTGAGTCGCTGGCCGCGGCGCTGCGGATCAGTCCACCAACTCGAGCGCGACCGCACCCAGACCGGTGATGTCGAATTGGATGCGGCGCGGGCCGTCCGGGAACTGGGTGCGCACCATGCTGCCGGTCATGACCAGCTGGCCGGCGCGCAGCCGCTCGCCGCGCCGGGCGAGGTGGTCGGCCAGCCAGGCCACCGGCTGGAAGGGATGGCCGAGGACGTCGCTGCCGCGGCCGCGGCCGAGCTCGACACCGTCGGCACTGGCGCACCCCTCGACCGCCGCCAGGTCCGGCCAGTCGGTCCGGAACGCCCCCAGCACCACGCCGGCATTCCAGGCGTTGTCGGCCACCAGCGAGTGCACGTCGAGCGTCGCGTAGTCGCAGCCCCGGTCGTCGACGATCTCCATCGCCGGCGCTACCGCGTCCACGGCCCGCGCCACGTCGTCGAGGCCGGCCGGACGGCCCGCGGTGTCCAGGTCGCGCCCCAGCCGCACGGCCAGCTCGAACTCGACGCCGAAGCGGCCGTGGTCGTGGCGGCGCAGCCGCACGCCGCTGGGGTGCACCCGGTCGGCCAGCACCACCCCGGCCACCGGATGGTCGATGCCGCACAGGGCCTGCATCGGCGGCGAGGTCAGCCCGATCTTGTAGCCGGCCGGCGGCGCGCGCCGCAGCCGCGCCGTCTCCTGCACGTAGTGCTGCTGGACGTCGTAGGCGGCTTCCAGCGACGCCACCGCGTGCCGCGCGGCGAAGGGCGCGAACGGCCGCCGCTGCCGGTGCTCGTCCAGCAGCCAGTCGGCCACCCCGGCCGCGTCGGGGAACCCGGGCATCAGTCGAGCCGGATGTTCTTGGCCCGGATCACCTGGCCCCAGCGGGCGTACTCGGTCTGGATCGCCTGGGCCATCTCGCGGCTGCTGCTGCCGACCGGCTCGGAGGCGAGGTCGCGGATGCGCTTCTGCATCTCGGGCAGCTGCGTGATGCGGGCGAACTCCGACTGCAGCTTGGCCAGCACCTCGGGCGGCGTGCCGGTGGGCGCCCACACCCCCTGCCAGCCGAGCAGGTCGAAGCCGGGCACCGCCTCCGACATCGTCGGCGTGCCCGGCAGGGCGGCCAGCCGCTTGGGCGTGGTGACGGCCAGCGCCTTGGTCTTGCCGCTGGCCACGAACGGCAGCGCCGACGGGAACGGCTCGAACACCATGGCGACCTGGCCGGCGATGACGTCGGTCACCTGGCCCTGCTTGTACGGCACGTGCAGGAACTCGGCCTTGGTCTGGTCCTGGATGATCTCGAATGCCAGGTGCGAGGCGGTGCCGGGGCCGTAGCTCGCGTACGCCACCTTGCCCGGGTTGCTGCGGGCATAGGCGATCGCCTCGGCCAGGGTGCTGCCCGGGAAGTTGTTGTTGGCCAGCAGGACGTAGCCGGTGGCCAGCGTCATCGAGATCGGCGCCAGGTCCTTCTGCATGTCGTACCCGAGCTTGCCGAACAGGTGCGGGTTCATGGTCGGGATCTGGTTGTAGGCGTACAGCAGCGTGTGGCCGTCGGCCGGCGAACGCGCCACCGCCTCGGCGCCGATGTTGCCGGACGCCCCGGCCTTGTTCTCGACCAGGAACTGCTGGCCGAGCGCGCGCCCGAGGTGCTCGGCGTACAGGCGGGCCATGATGTCGGGGCCGGTGCCCGCGGGCGCCGGCACCACGATCTTGACGGGCTTGGACGGATAGCCGGATTGGGCGGCGGCGGGCGCTGCGGCCAGCGCCAGGGCGACGGCGGCGAGCAGCAGCTGCAGGAACTTTGTCATCAACGTGTCTCCTTCGTTCTCTCTCTCGGTCGCGCGGGGCCGCTCAGGCCGCCAGTTTCTCGCGCTGGAAGATGCCGGCTTCGATCAGGCGCTCGATGCCCGAGGGCGCGATCTCCGCCGCCGGTGCATTGCCGCCGATCATGCCCAGCAGCAGGCCTTCGGCCTCGCCGGCAGCCGGCTGCAGGCACTCGAAGCGGCGCTGCACGCCGACCGGGACGGCGATGAAGTCCAGCGGCTGCAGCACCACGTGCGCGTCGCCCTGGTCGCCCTCCCACTCCACTTTCCAGGTGCCCTTCATCACCATGAAGGTCTCGACCGTGTCGTGCGTGTGCATCAGCACGCCCTTGCCCGGCGCGGCGGCGATGAAGGACACGCCGAAGCCCGCCTTCAGGTGCGAGACGCGCGCCTTGGCGCGGTCGCCGAAGGGCGAGAACTGGCCATCGCCCTTGGGCTGGTCGAACCCGAGCACGTTGAGGAAGGCGCGCCGGCATTCGGGCAGCTGCATGTCGGGCAGCCCGGTCTCGCAGCGCTGCAGGTCGGCAAAGCGCGCCACGCAGGCCTCCATGTCGGCGGATGCGGGTTTCACGGTGGAGATGGCCACGGGTACCTCGGCTAAAGTGGTCGGGCTCCCATTCGAGCACCGGCTCCGCCCAGCCACAATCAAGCGCGCCCAATGGCCGCATAGCCGAACCTGATGCCGCCCCCGTGAAGCGCAGCAACATCAACCTGCTCATCTGCCTGGATGCGCTGCTCACCGAGCGCTCGGTCACCCGCGCCGCGCAGCGGCTGGAGATGAGCCAGCCCGGCATGAGCAACGCGCTGGCGCGCCTGCGCGAGCTCACCGGCGACCCGCTGCTGATCCGCTCGGGCAACGGCTTCCTCCTCACCGAACGGGCCCAGGCCATCGCGCGCAAGGTGCGCAGCGGCATCGAGCTGATGGACGACATCTTCTCGAACGAGGGCCCCCTCGACCTGCAGAACGCCTCCGGCACCCTGACCCTGGCGGCGGCCGAGTCGGTGGGCATGGTGATCGTGCCGGCCCTGGCCCAGGCGCTGGCGGAGCAGGCGCCGGGCGTGACGCTGAACGTGCGCGCCCCCGACCCCGAACACCTGCGCGAATGGCTGAGCGAGGGCGAGTGCGACATCGCCGTCGGCCATTTTCCCGACCTGCACCCGGACCTGCGCAGCACCCCGCTGTTCGTGCAGCCGCTGTCCTGCATCAGCGCCCGCCATGCCGGCCCGCCGCCGGCCGACCTCGCCAGCTACCTGCGCCGCACCCATGTCGTGTTCGGCTCGCCGTTCTCGCCCCGCTCGACGCTGGAGACGACGATCGGCCGCGCGTTGGCCGCGGCCGGCCATGACCGGCTGCGCACGGTACGGGTCTCGTCGGTGCTGCTCATTCCCTACGTGGTCGCCGGCTCCTGCCATGTCGCCACCCTGCCCACCTGGCTGTGCCGGCACTTCGCCGGCGTGCTGCCGCTGCAGCTGTCGGCGGTGCCGTTCGACGTGCCCAGCATCGACACGGTGATGGTCTGGCACGAGCGCACCCACCGGCAGGCGCTGCACGCCTGGCTGCGCGAGCGGATCCGCACCATCGTGCCCGGCCAGGCCGGCCTGGGCGTCGACATCCGGCAGCTGGTCTGAGCACCGGCGCACGCCAAGCGCGCGCAATGCCGCCATTGCGCCACCTTGATGGCCGGCCGCACGCAGCCCGGTTAGCGTCGTGCCTGCAACAGGAGACACGATGTTCGCTTGGAGTGGCGCCGAGCAGGTGCGCGATGGGGTGCGGTGCCGGGTGTTCTCGCCCGCGGCCGACGGCGGGCGGCCGACCGCGGCCCTCTACGAGCCGGCCGGCGCCGCGCCGGCCGCCGACGCGCCGCTGCTGCTGGTCCAGCACGGCGGCAGCAGCGTCAAGGAGGGCCAGGACATCTGGGACGCCGCCGGCGCGTTCGCCGGCCGCCTGGGCTGGCGGGTGGTGGCGCTCGACGGCCCGGTGCACGGGGCCCGCCTGGCCGCCGGCACGCCGGCCGACGGCCCCGCCAACCGGGCCCGCTTCTTCCATGCCTGGGAGCACGACCCCGGCCATGTCGCGCAGCACGTGGCGTGCTGGCGCGGCCTGGTCGACGAGCTCGCGGCGGCCTGGCCGGCCGCGCCGCTGCGCTGGTTCGGCGTCTCGATGGGCACCGCCTACGGCCTGCCGCTGCTGGCCGTGGAGCCGCGCATCGGCCGCGCCGTGCTCGGCATGTGGGGCACCAGCTTCGTGAACTCGGCCCGCCTGCTGGACGACGCGGCCCGGGTGCGCTGCCCGGTGCTGTTCCAGCAGAAGTGGGACGACGAGCTGTTCACCCGCGAGGGCCAGCTGGCCCTGTTCGACGCGCTGGGCACGCCGGACAAGCGGCTGCACGCTTACCCGGGCGGGCACGTGCGCATCGTGGGCGAGCAGCTGCAGGAGCTGGTGCGCTTCCTGGCCGGCTGACGGGCACCCCGGCGCGGCTCAGGCGCCGTGGCACTTCTTGTATTTCTTGCCGCTGCCGCACGGGCAGGGGTCGTTGCGGCCCGGCTGCGGCGCCTGGCGCAGCGGCTCCACCCGCGGGCCCAGGCTCTTCCAGAGCTGGCGCAGGTCGTACACCGCCCAGATCGCCTCGCCGAAGACGTCCAGGCGATGCTCGCTCACGCTCGGCGCGCCGCCCTCGGTGTGCATGTTGAGGGCCGGCTCGCCGCTGTCGGGTCCGGCCAGGGCGGCGACGTCGTCGAGCGCCTCCTCCAGCATCGCGGCCACCTCCTTGTCGCGCGGAGGCGTCCAGTCGGCCGGCCAGGTGCGCACCGCGTGCAGGAAGCCCTCGGCCCAGGCCTGGCCGAACGACGGCAGCTGCGCCGGGTCGGCGTCGCCGCGCTCGCCCTCGGGCAGCGCCAGCACGGCGCCGCGTACGTCCAGCACCTCGGGCTGCAGGGCGCGCTCGTCCTCCAGCGTGTCGACCTCGGCGTCGAGCGCCTGGGCGATCTCCTGGCGCCGCCGGTGCCAGCGCCAGACGAGTTCCATGTGCGCCATGGGACGGAAGGCGTCGCCGAACAGGGCCGGCCAGTACTCCTCGGGCGGGATCTCGCGCCGGCAGCACACCAGGGCGGCCAGGAAGCCCTCGCAGAACTCCCAGTCGGGTGTCTCGGGATCGTGCTCGCGCAGCAGGTCCAGCTCGGCGTCGAGCGCGTCGTAGTCGTCGGCCGCCAGCGGCGCCGGATCGGGGGTGGCAGGGGTCATGGCACGAGGGGTTCGGTCGGCAGCGGGGCGCGGGCGGTGACGGCCAGGCCGGCCAGGCGCCGGCGCAGCGCCAGCACCTCGGCGTCCTTGCTCAGCAGCAGGGCGGCGCTGGCGACCGCGAGGTCGATGAATTTCTGGTCGTCGGGATCGCCGCAGGTGACCGCCGCCTTGGCCGGCGCGCCGACGACGGTGGCGTGACGGTCGAAGCGGGCCAGCACGTCGGCCGCCGCCAGCCCGCGCCGGGCCAGCCGCGGCTGCAGCTTGGGATAGTCGAGCACGCGGGCCAGCTCGTCGCGCATGGCGGCCGTGGCCAGCCAGCGCACCAGCCCCGCGTCCAGGGCCGGCAGCAGCGGGCGCACCGCCAGGTCGTCGAAGACGAAGGCGTCGAGCACCACGTTGGTGTCAAGCACCAGGGGCTGCGGCATCGCGCGCGCGGGCCGAGCCCGCCACCATGTCGAACCGGAACAGCCGGCACTCGATCGGTCCGTTCCACAGCGGCACCCGGCGCGACTCCTTCAGCCGCATGCGGCCGGGCAGCTTGAGGTCGGGCGTCAGCACCCAGGCCGTCCAGCCGGCGTAGTGGCGCTTCCAGTGCGCCGCCAGCTGGACGAAGAAGTCCTGGCCGGCGTCGGTCTCGGCGCGTTCGCGGCCGCCGCGCGTGCGCCCGGCCACCCCGGCAGTCTCGATCCGCTCGCCATAGGGCGGGTTGACCAGCAGCAGGCCGGGCGCGTCGGCCGGCGGCTGCCGCTGCAGGGCGTCGCCGCCGCGGAACTGCACGGCCTGGGCGACGCCGGCGCGCTCGGCGTTGCGCTGCGCGAAGTCGACCATGCGGAAGGCGACGTCGCTGCCGAACACCGGCGCCGCCGGGGCGTGCTGGCCGGCGACCGCCTCGTCCTTGAGCTGGGTCCAGACATGCGGCTGGTGCGGCAGCATGCGTTCGAAGGCGAAGCGCCGGCCGACCCCGGGCGCGATGCCGCAGGCGACCTGCGCCGCCTCGATGGCGATGGTGCCGCTGCCGCAGCAGGGGTCGTACAGCGGCCGCGTGCCGTCCCAGCCGCTGGCCGCCAGCATGGCCGCGGCCAGGGTCTCCTTCAGCGGCGCCTCGCCGGTGTCCTCGCGCCAGCCGCGCTTGAACAGCGGCTCGCCCGAGGTGTCGATGTACAGCGTGCAGTGGGTCGAGGTGAGGTGGCCGTAGACGCGCACCTCGGGCCGCTGGGTGTCGACGTCGGGCCGGGCGCCGGCGCGCTGGCGGAAGCGGTCGGCGACGGCGTCCTTGATGCGCAGGGTGGCGAAGTTCAGGCTCTTGAGCGGGCTGTGCTGGGCGGTGACCTCGACCTTGAAGCGCTGCCGCGGCGTGAACCAGGCTTCCCAGGCCACCGCACCGGCGGCCTGGTACAGGTCGTCCTCGCCGCGGTAGGGCGTGTGCGACAGCTGCACCAGCACGCGCTGCGCCAGCCGGCTGTGCAGGTTCAGGCGCAGGGCGTCGCGCCAGCCGGCGCGCAGCAGCACGCCGGCGCGCCCGACCAGCAGGTCGTCGCCGGCCAGGCCGGTGAGCCGGTGCACCTCGTCGGCCAGGAGGTCCTCGACCCCCGCCGCGCAGGGCAGGAACAGCTGCAGGTCAGTCATGGGAGGTGAGCGCCACCGGGCCGCCCCAAGGCGCGAGGGCCCCCTCGGGGGGCAGCGCAGGACACGCAGGGACAAGCGTGGGGGTCATTCATTCAAAGCGCCTTGCGCAGGTTGGCGGGCGCGATGCGCAGGGCCTCGCGGTACTTGGCCACGGTGCGGCGCGCGCACTCGATGCCCTGCTCCTTGAGCATGTCGGAGATCTGGCTGTCCGACAGCGGCTTGCGGGCGTCCTCGGAGGCGACGAACTGGCGGATCAGCGCCCGCACCGCCGTCGAGGAGGCGTTGCCGCCGGTCTCGGTGCCCAGCGCCGAGCCGAAGAAGTACTTCAGCTCGAAGGTGCCGTAGGGCGTGCTCATGTACTTGGCGGTGGTGACGCGCGAGATGGTGGACTCGTGCAGCCCCAGCTCGTCGGCGATCTCGCGCAGCACCAGCGGCCGCATGGCGAGCTCGCCGTGGACGAAGAAGTTCTTCTGCCGCTCGACGATGGCGTTGGACACCCGCAGGATGGTGTCGAAGCGCTGCTGGATGTTCTTGATGAACCAGCGCGCCTCCTGCAGCCGCTGCTGCAGCGCCTGGTGGCCCTCGCCCTTGTGGGCCTTGAGCGCGCCGGCATAGACGTCGTGCACGCGCAGGCGCGGCATCACGTCGGGGTTGAGCTGGACCCGGAAGCGGAACTGGTTGCCGCGCCCGACCTTGGTGACCAGCACGTCGGGCACCACGATGTTGCGTTCGACGTCGACGAAGCGGCGCCCGGGCTTGGGCTCCAGCCGCGTGATGAGGGCCATGGCGGCCTTGATGCGGGCCTCGGGTTCGGCGCACAGCTGGGCCAGCCGCTTGACGTCGCGCCGCGCCAGCAGGTCCATCGGATGGCGGCAGATCGCCAGCGCGGTCTCGCAACCCTCGGCGTCGCCGTCGTCGGCCAGCAGGACCCGCAGCTGCAGCGTCAGGCACTCGGCCAGCGAGCGGGCACCGACGCCCGGCGGATCCAGGTGGTGCAGCAGCCGCAGGGCCACCGTGAAGCGGTGCACCAGCTCCTCCTGCTGCTCGAGGTCGTCGGGCGCCAGCCCGGCGGCCAGCTCCTCCAGCGACTCCTCGAGGTAGCCGTCGTCGTTGAGCGACTCGATCAGGAAGCGCAGCGCCGCCCGGTCCTCCTCGGCCAGCCGCAGCGACAGTGCCTGCCGGTGCAGGTGCGCCTGCAGCGACTCGTGCGGCCGGGCCAGGTCGGCGGCGTCGACCTCCTCGTCGCCGCCCAGGTTGTTGCGCCGGGCCTGCGACTCGCCGCCCCATTCGCCGTCGTCGGGAATGACCTCGGTGCTGCCGTCGCCCTCCCAGTCCTGCGGGCCGGCGTCGACCGCCGGCGTGTCGGCCTCGCCGGGCGCCGCCGTGCCGCTGCTGCCCTCGTAGGCCGCGAACTCGGTCGGCCCGTCGCCATCGCGGTCGCCCTCGGGCGCCGGCAGGTCGGCGCGGTCGACGCCGAATTCCTCGCGCGGGGCCTCCTCCTGGGTCACTTCCAGGAACGGGTTGTCCCCGAGCATCTGCTCGACTTCCTGCGACAGCTCCAGCGTCGACAGCTGGAGCAGGCGGATGGACTGCTGCAGCTGCGGCGTGAGTGCCAGGTGCTGCGAGACGCGTAGCGACAGTCCCTGCTTCATGGCGCCACCGTCACATTCGGAAGTGTTCGCCGAGGTAGACCCGGCGCACGTCGACGTTGTTGACGATCTCGGCCGGCGTGCCCTGCGCCAGCACCTCCCCGTCGCTGATGATGTAGGCGTGGTCGCAGATGCCCAGCGTCTCGCGCACGTTGTGGTCGGTGATCAGCACCCCGATGCCGCGCGCCTTGAGGAAGCCGATGATGCGCTGGATCTCGATGACGGCGATCGGGTCGATGCCGGCGAACGGCTCGTCCAGCAGGATGAAGCGCGGCTGGGTGGCCAGCGCACGCGCGATCTCGACCCGGCGCCGCTCGCCGCCGGACAGCGCCACGGCGGGCGAGTCGCGCAGGTGGTCGACCCGCAGGTCGGCCAGCAGGGCGCTCAGGCGCTCCTCGATGGTCTCGCGCGGCAGCGCGCGGCCGTCCGGGCCGTGCTGCAGTTCCAGCACCGCGCGCACGTTCTCGGCAACGTTCAGCTTGCGGAAGATCGACGCTTCCTGCGGCAGGTACGACAGCCCCAGCCGCGAGCGGCGGTGGATGGGCATGTGGGCGACCGGCTGGCCGTCGATGGTGATCTCGCCGGCATCGGCGCGCACCAGCCCGACGATCATGTAGAACGAGGTGGTCTTGCCGGCGCCGTTGGGCCCGAGCAGCCCCACCACCTCGCCCTTGTCGACCCCGAGCGAGACGTCCTTGACCACCTTGCGGCTGCCGTAGGTCTTCTGCAGGTGGCGCGCCTCCAGCCGGCTGCGTTCCATGGCGGGTGCGGCGGCCGGCTCGGCCGCCCCGTGGGCGTCGACCCTCACTGGGCCTCTCCGCGCAGCCCGGGGCTGGAGCGCAACTGCGCCGGCGGCGTGGCCGGCGTGCGCGGCGCCGCCGGGGCCGAGGCGCTCTCGCGCGGGGCCAGCACCGCCCGCACCCGGCCGCCCGGCGTCGGCGAGGCCGGGCCGCCGTCGACGGTGAAGACGTCGGTGGTGTTCTCGTAGGTGATCAGGCTGCCGGCCATCTCGTCGGCCAGGGTGGCGCCGCGGTAGCGGCGCATCTCGGCGCGGCGGATGAACTTCACCCGGTCGGCCTTGCCGTCGTACTCGATGACCTCGCCCTCGCCCTCGATGAACTCGTCGAGCCCCTCGCGTTTCTGGCGGTAGAAGGCGCGCTGGCCCGGGGCGGCGGTGACCACGCCGTACTGGTAGCCCTCGGGGTCCTGGCGGACATCGAGCCGCGCGCCGCGGATGAGGATGGTGCCCTTGGTCAGGACCACCCGGCCGGTGAACACGCTGGCCTGGCGCAGGTCGTCGTAGCGCAGCGCGTCGGACTCGATGTTCATCGGCTTGTCGCGATCGGCTTTTTCGGCGTGCAGCAGCCCGGGTGCGGCGGCCGCGAAGGCCAGCAGGACGGCGACAAGGGTGGATCTCATAAAGGCATGAATCTTGCTGGCCCATTGTAGCGGCCCGCTCCGGGTGCCCCATGGAAAAAGCCCGCCGGGGCGGGCTTGCGGGGCCTCTCGACAGCCGCCTGCAAGGCGGCCTCGGAAGGGGGTCAGCGGGCCTTGCGGGCTTCGCCCACCAGGAATTCCACCACCTGCAGCGCGCGCGGCATGGTGCCGGCCATCGACCCGTCGGTGTACCACTTGCCGGCCACGCCCAGGGCCGGCACGCCCTCGACCTGGAACGCGTTCTGCAGCTGGGTGGCCTTGCGGGCCTTGGTCTGGACCGAGAACGAGTTGTAGATCTCCTGGAACTTGGCCTTGTCCAGGCCGTTCTTCTCGGCCCAGGCCACGATCTGGTCTTCCTTGGCGGTGGGCTGCTTGTCGACGTGGATGGCGTTGAACACCTTGCGGTGCAGGTCGTCCAGCTTGCCCATCGCCTCCAGCGTGTAGAACAGGCGCTGCTGGGGCACGAAGTCGTCGCGGAAGGCGACCGGCACGCGCCGCAGCACCACGTCGGGCGGCAGCTTCTTGGTCCAGGCTTCCAGCTGCGGCTCGAAGGCGTTGCAGTGCGGGCAGCTGTACCAGAAGAACTCGATCACCTCGACCTTGCCGGCCGCCACCTCGACCGGGACCTGCTTGTCGAGGGTCTTGAACTCGCGGCCGTCCTCGGGCTTCTTCTGGGCCTGGGCCACCTGCGGCAGGCCCAGGCCGGCCAGGGCCGCCGCGCCGGACACGCCGGCAAACTCACGTCGATTCATGCTCTCTTTCACTCCTTGAGTTCAGCTCTGAGCCGGACAGCAGGCGTTGGTTCCCTACCTCTGCACGCGCACCAGGGCGGTCTCGATGCCGCCGGCCTCGAGCTTTTCCTTGCTGCGGTCCGCGTCGTCCTTCTTCTCGAACGGCCCCACCCGGACCCGGAACACGGTGCGGCCGGACTGCTCGCGCTCGGTGACCTTGGCCTCGATGCCCATGAGCGACAGCTTGGCGCGCTGCGCCTCGGCGTCGTCGACGGTGCGGAAGGCGCCGGTCTGCACGAAGTAGAGGAAGGGATCCGGCGCGCCGCTGCCGGCCCGCGCGGCGGCGAACTCGCCCAGCGGGTCGCCAGCCGGTCGGGGTGCCGAGGCGGCCGCGGCGGCGGGCCGCTCGGGCGTGGCGGCAACCGGTGCCGACGCCGGGCCGGAGGGCGCCACGGCCGGCGCCGGTGGCAGCGGCCGGGCGGGATTCTTGCCGTACAGGGGCGCGTTGGGATCCCAGTCCTTGTTCTTGCGGGACTCGGCCGCGTCCTGCTCGGGCGTGCGGCCCGGGTTCTTGCTCATGAACGGGACCGGGACCTTGGTGACGTAGACGGCGACCGCCAGGGCCGCCGCGAGCCCGAGCACCACGCCGATGATGATGCCCACGAGGACGTTGCCGCGCTGTCTGTTCATGTTGCTCACATCTTGTCCGGTGCGCCCACGCCCAGGACGGCCAGGCCGTTGCGCAGCACCCGGGCGGTGGCCGCGACCAGCGCCAGCCGCGCCCGCTTCAGCGCCTCGTCGTCCACCAGGATGCGCTCGGCATCATAGTAGGAGTGGTAGGTGGCGGCGAGCTCGCGCAGGTAGAAGGTGACGTCGTGCGGCGCGAAGTCGGCGGTCGCGGCGGACAGCATCTCCGGGTACCTGGCCAACTGCAGCATCAGCGCCAGGGCGGCCGGGCTGTCCAGCACGGACAGCTGCGCGTCGGGCAGCGTCGCCGGGTCGCCGCCCCAGGCCGCCAGCACCGACTGGATGCGCGCGTGGGCGTACTGCACGTAGTACACCGGGTTGTCGTTGTTCTGCGCCAGCGCCAGGTCGATGTCGAACACGTACTCGGTGTCCGGCTTGCGCGACAGCAGGAAGAAGCGCACCGCGTCCTTGCTGGTCCACTCGACCAGGTCGCGCAGCGTCACGTAGCTGCCGGCCCGCTTGGAGATCTTGACCTCCTCGCCGCCGCGCATCACCCGCACCATGGTGTGCAGCACGTAGTCGGGGTAGCCGGCCGGGATGCCGACGCCGGCCGCCTGCAGGCCGGCGCGCACCCGCGCGATGGTGCCGTGGTGGTCGGTGCCCTGGATGTTCACCACCTTGTGGAAGCCGCGCTCCCACTTGGTGATGTGGTAGGCCACGTCGGGCACGAAGTAGGTGTACGTGCCGTCGGACTTGCGCATCACGCGGTCCTTGTCGTCGCCGTAGTCGGTCGACTTCAGCCACAGCGCGCCGTCCTGCTCGTAGGTCTTGCCGGCCTCCTGCAGCCGGCGCACCGCGGCGTCGACCTTGCCGCTGGTGTACAGGCTGGACTCGAGGTAGTAGTTGTCGAACCGGACCGCGAACGCCTGCAGGTCCAGGTCCTGCTCATGGCGCAGGTAGGCGACGGCGAACTGGCGGATGCCGTCCAGGTCGGCGGGGTCGCCGGAGGCGGTGAACTCGCGGTCGTCGGCCTTGACGGTCTGGCGGGCCAGGAAGTCGCGCGCGATGTCGGCAATGTAGTCGCCGTTGTAGGCCGCCGCGGGCCAGCCCGCATCGCCCGGCTGGACGCCCTGGGCGCGCAGCTGGGTCGAGGTGGCCAGGGTGGCGATCTGCACGCCGGCGTCGTTGTAGTAGAACTCGCGCCAGACGTCCCAGCCCTGGCTTGCGTACAGGTTGCAGATCGCGTCGCCCAGCGCCGCCTGGCGGCCGTGGCCGACGTGCAGCGGCCCGGTCGGGTTGGCCGAGACGAATTCCACCAGCACCCGCTGGCCGTTGGCCGGCTGGGTGCCGAAGCGGTCGCCGGCCTGCAGCACCTCGCGCACCACCTGCTGCTTGGCGGCCGGCTTCAGGCGGATGTTCAGGAAGCCGGGGCCGGCGATCTCGACGGCGTCGACCCAGCGCTGGAACGCCGGCGCCTGCAGCAGCTGGTCCTTCAGGGTCTGGGCCACCTGGCGCGGATTGGCCTTGAGCGGCTTGGCCAGCTGCATGGCGGCGGTGCAGGCCAGGTCGCCGTGGGCCGCCACCTTGGGCGACTCGAATGCGGCCCTGGCGCCGGCACCGGGCGACAGCTGGTCCAGCCCGGACGCGAGCGCGCCCAGGAGTTCTTCTTTCACGAGGAGCATCGAGGGATTCTAAAGAGGCGGGCCCGGCCGCCCCCGGCTAGGCGCCGAAGCCCCTGGCAAGGAAGGCCGCCGCCAGCGGGATCAGCGGGATGATGTGGGCCTGCTGCATGACCCAGCGGCGCACCTGGCGCACCTCGTCCGGCCCGGGCAGGGCGCCACTCGCGCGCAAGGCCCGGCGCCAGCCGAGGAAGCGCCGCGTCGGCCGGATCGACAGCAGGCCGACGGCGACGAACAGCGCCAGCTTGAGCCACAGCAGCCAGTTGTGGCCGTACCAGCCGGCGCCCTTGGCGCCCAGCAGGACCCGGGCCGCACCGGTCAGCAGCACCGCGCCGGCCGCGATGCCGTAGACCCGGTCGACGGTGACCAGCCGCTCGACCACCCGGGCATTGAGCCACTCGGGCCGGCACAGCGCCGCCTCGCTGGCGATGAACACCACCAGGGTCAGGATGGCCAGCAGGTGGGCGTAGGCGAGCAGGGCTTCGGTGGCCATGGGCGAGCGCGCTCAGGCAACGTTCCAGAACTCGGGCTGGCCGAAGTGCTGCTTGAGGAAGTCGATCCACAGCCGCAGCCGCACCGGCAGGTGCTTGCGCTGGGGAAAGACGGCGTAGATGCCGTTCGGCGGTGCGGCGTACCCGGCCAGCACCTCCACCAGGCGGCCGGACGCAATCTCGCCCTCCACCTCCCAGGTGCTGCGCCAGGCGATGCCGTAGCCCTGCAGGCACCAGTCGTGCAGCACCTGCCCATCCGAGCAATCGAGCGGCCCGGCCGGCTTGAGGTGCACCAGCTCGTGGCCTTCGCTGCGCCCGGCCTCGGCGCCATCGGCGGCCCCGGGGGCGCCGCGCGGCACCCGGAAGGCCCAGCCGCGCACCTGGGAGGCGTCGCTCGACAGCGTCAGGCAGTCGAAGCGCGCCAGGTCGTTGGGGTGCTGCGGCGTGCCGTGGCGGCGCAGGTACTCCGGCGTGGCCACGCAGAGCCGGCGGTTGTCGGCCATGCGCACCGTCACCAGCGACGAGTCGGGCAGGTCGCCGACCCGCACCGCGCAGTCGTAGCCCTCGCCGGCCAGGTCGACCACGCGGTCGCTCAGGTTGAGCGAGATGGTCACGTCCTTGTGCTGCTCGCGAAAGCGCGGCACCAGCGGCGCCACGTGGCGGCGGCCGAAGCCGGCCGGCGCCGTGATGCGCAGGTGGCCGCTGGCCTTGACCCCGCCGGCGCTGACGCTCGCCTCGGCGTTGGCGACATCGGCCAGCAGCCGCTGGCAGTCTTCCAGGAAGGCGCTGCCTTCGTGGGTGAGGGTCAGCCGGCGGGTGGTGCGCACCAGCAGCTTGACGCCGAGACGCTCTTCCAGGGCGTCGAGCCGCCGCCCCATGATCGCGGGCGCCACGCCCTCGGCCTTGGCCGCCGCCGTCAGGCTGCCCCGGGTGGCAACGGAGACGAAGGACTCGAGTTGCTTGAGCTTGTCCATGCTGCCGCAGATTATGGGCATGGAGGTTCGCAATTGGGGGCAATGACGCCGTCTTTACTGCTGAGTCGAGAGGCAACACCGCCGGCTGTGCTCCGTCGCACGCGTCGGCGACAGTACGACGCCGTGGGCAGCGATCCGGATTCCATCGATTTCGATCCCGAATCAAATCACTTTCCGTCGCCTAAACAGAAGCTCAAGGTCGGAATACAGTTCCGGCCTGTCCGCAGCGACGTGCCGCGGCACGCCGCCTGCTTTCCGTTGTTCCAGGAGCCCTGCATGACCGCCCGCACCACCGTCCACCGCCTCGAAGTCGCCACCGAGCTGTATCGCTTCATCGAAGACCAGGCCTTGCCGGGCACCGGCGTGGACAGCGCCACGTTCTGGAAGGGCTTCGATGCCGTCGTCCACGACCTGGCGCCCAAGAATGCCGCGCTGCTGGCCGAGCGGGATCGCCTGCAGGCCGAGATGGACCGCTGGCACCGCGCCCACCCCGGGCCGATCCGCGACATGGCCGCCTACCGCGGCTTCCTCGAACAGATCGGCTACCTGGCGCCCCATCCCCGCGGTGCCCGCGCCACCACCACCCGGGTCGACGCCGAACTCGCCCTGCAGGCCGGCCCGCAGCTGGTGGTGCCCATCCTGAATGCGCGCTATGCCCTCAACGCCGCCAATGCGCGCTGGGGCTCGCTGTACGACGCGCTGTACGGCACCGACGCCATCCCCGAGACCGGCGGCGCCGACAAGGGCCCCGGCTACAACGAGGTGCGCGGCGCCAAGGTGATCGCCCGCGCCCGCGAGGTGCTCGACCAGGCCGTGCCGCTGGCCAGCGGCTCGCACCGGGACGCCACCGGCTACAGCGTCCAGGCCGGCCGGCTGCTGGTGGCGCTGCGCGGGGGCGCCAGCAGCGGCCTGCGCAACCCGGCGCAGTTCGTCGGCTACCGCGGCGAGGCCGCCAACCCGGCGTCGGTGCTGCTGGTCAACCACGGCATCCACCTCGACGTGGTCATCGACCGCAGCAGCCCGATCGGCCGCACCGACGCGGCCGGCGTCGCCGACGTGGTGCTGGAGGCGGCGCTGTCGACCATCCTCGACCTCGAGGACTCGGTGGCCGTAGTCGACGCCCAGGACAAGGTGCTGGCGTACGCCAACTGGCTGGGCATCCTGAAGGGCACGCTGACCGAGCAGGTGAGCAAGGGCGGACGCAGCTTCACCCGCGGCCTCAACCCCGACCGGGTGTACACGGCGCCGGCCGGCGGCGAGGTCCGGCTGCATGGCCGTTCGCTGCTGTTCGTGCGCAACGTCGGCCACCTGATGAACAACCCGGCCATCCTGTGGGACGGCGGCAAGGAGATCCCGGAGGGCATCCTGGACGCCATGGTGACCACCATGATCGCCATCCACGACCTGAAGGGCCACGGCGCCAACGGGATCCGCAACTCGCGCACGGGCTCGGTCTACATCGTCAAGCCCAAGATGCACGGTCCGGCCGAGGTGGCCTTCGCCGACGAGCTGTTCACCCGCGTCGAGCAGGTGCTCGGGCTGGCGGCCAACACGGTCAAGCTGGGCATCATGGACGAGGAGCGCCGCACCAGCGTCAACCTGCAGGCCTGCATCGCGGCCGCGCCGGCGCGGGTGGCCTTCATCAACACCGGCTTCCTCGATCGCACCGGCGACGAGATGCACACCGCGATGCTGGCCGGTCCCATGATCCGCAAGGGCGAAATGAAGACCACGCCCTGGATCCAGGCCTACGAGCGCAACAACGTGCTGGTCGGCCTGGCCTGCGGGCTGCGCGGGCGGGCCCAGATCGGCAAGGGCATGTGGGCCATGCCCGACCTGATGGCCGCGATGCTGGAGCAGAAGATCGCCCACCCGCGCGCCGGCGCCAACACCGCCTGGGTGCCCTCGCCCACCGCGGCCACACTGCACGCGCTGCACTACCACCAGGTCGATGTCGCCGCCGTGCAGCAGGAGCTCGAGGCGATCGACGCCGACGCCGAGCGCGACACGCTGCTGGCCGGCCTGCTGCAGGTGCCGGTGGCGGCGCAGGCCAACTGGTCGGCGCAGGAGCGCCAGCAGGAACTGGACAACAACGTGCAGGGCATCCTGGGCTACGTGGTGCGCTGGATCGACCAGGGCGTGGGCTGCTCCAAGGTGCCCGACATCCACAACGTGGGCCTGATGGAGGACCGCGCCACCCTGCGCATTTCCAGCCAGCACATCGCCAACTGGCTGCAGCACGGCGTGGTCACCGAGGAGCAGGTGCGCGAGACCTTCCGCCGCATGGCGGCGGTGGTCGACCAGCAGAACGCGGGCGACCCGGCCTACCGGCCGATGGCCGGCAACTGGGACACGTCGTCGGCCTTCCGCGCCGCCCAGGACCTGGTGTTCCAGGGCAAGGAGCAGCCGTCCGGCTACACCGAGCCGCTGCTGCACGCCTGGCGCCTGCGGGTGAAGGCGGCAGCCGCGGCATAAGAAACAAGGTTTAAAGGTAACCTTTGTGACTATTTGAATCCGTGTGGTGTCGCCGCGCCGCACCGGCCAATTCATCCCCACGGATGAGCTTTAAACTGGTCCGGCCATGCCGGTTCCCAACCTCGTCCGCCCCTGCCTGAACGAAGCCGTTGCCCGCGCCCCGCGGCTGATGGAACGGGCGATCGACGAGGCGGTGGCCGCCCTGGAAGCGGAGGCGGCGCGCCGCGCCGGCGCCAACTGGCGTGACCACCAGGCAGCCGCCCGGGCGCTGGCCGGCCGCCGGGCCGCCCTGCTCGACCGCTTCCCGCGCCAGCTGCGGGCCGCGCTCGAGCATCCGGCGCCGGCCGCGGGCAGCGGCGGCGGCATGCGGCCGTCCTCGCTGACGCTGGTCGACGACGCCGAACTGATGCAGTCGATCGAATCGGCCCGCCTGGCACAGGCCGTGTCCGGGCCGGTCGACGGCGCGCGCGCCGAACTCGACGGCCTGATGAGCGCGGCGCTCGGCCTGGACGGCATCCAGCCCGAACACAACCCGCTGCGCGTCGAGGTGTTCACGACCACCCTGCGCGCGGTGCTGGCCGACCCGGCCCCGGAGCAGCCGGGCTGGCCGGCGCTGTGGATGCGCCACATGGCCGAGCCGGTGGCGCACGACCTGGTGCGCATCTATCAGGCGGCCAGCAAGCTGCTGCAGCAGGCCGGCGTCACCACCGCCGGCTACCGGCTGCTGACCGCCGCCGCCCCGCTGGCCCGCGCCTCGCGCGCCGCGCCGCTGGAGACGCCGTCGCGTGCGGCGGCGCTGGCGGCGGCGCGTCCGGCCACCGGCTTCGGCGCCTGGGTCGGGACGGCGCTGCAGGCCCTGCGCGGGCCGCTGCTGCGCGATTTCCTCGGCGGCCAGGCCCTGTCGTCGGGCCAGCTGCCGCTGCAGCAACCGCTCGATGCCGGCTGGTATGCCCGGGTCGACGCCGAGCTGGCCTCGCTGGAGTCGGGCCCCGAGGAGGACCGCTACGACGCCGGCGCCGCGGCCCGCCACGCCCACCTGCCGCCGGTGGAGCGGCCGGCGCGCGCGGTCGGCACCCGGCTGCCGCTGGACGACGCCCAATGGGGCGAGTACGGTGCCCCACGCCAGCGCTCGCTGGTGCGCACGCGCCTGAAGCAGCAGGCCCGCCAGGTCGGCCAGGCGGTCGGCCTGGAGGTGGTGCGGCAGCTGCTCGACGAGGTGGCGCAGGACCCGCGCCTGCTGGCGCCGGTGCGCGAGGCCATCGTCGCGCTCGAGCCGGCGCTGGCGCGCCTGGCCCTGCACTCTCCGCAGTTCTTCGGCGACGCCGCCCATCCGGCCCGCCGCCTGCTGGAGCGGGTGGCCGAGCGCAGCTTCCGCTTCAACGACGAATTCGCCGAGCCGTTCCAGCAGTTCTTCGGCCCGGTGCGTGACGGCTTCAATGCCCTGATCCGGCTCGAGCCGCTGCAGGATCCGCAGCCGTTCGCGGCCGCCCTGGCCACGCTGGAGGACGGCTGGAGCCGGCAGGACCGCGACGACGAGGCGGCGCGCCAGCGCATGCTGGAGGCGGTGCGGCAGGCCGAGGTGCGCCAGCAGGAAGCCGAGCGCATCGCCTGGGACCTGAGCCAGCGCAGCGACCTCGCCGGCGCGCCGGCGCTGGTGCAGGACTTCCTGTTCACGCAATGGGCGCTGGTGGTGGCGCAGGCACGCCTGCAGGGCGCCGGCGGCGTCGACCCCGGAGGCTACCTGGGCGTGGTCAGCGACCTGCTGTGGAGCGTCAAGCGCGAGACCGCGCTGCGCGACCCGGCCCGTGCCTTCGTGGCCATCCCGCGCGTACTGGGCAAGCTGCGCGAAGGCATGGCCCTGCTCGGCCAGCCGCCGGAAGACACCCAGAGCTTCTTTGCCGCGCTCGAACAGCTGCATCGGCCGGTGCTCAAGCTGCGCGCGCGCCACCGCCAGCAGGCCTTCGAGGCACCGACGGCGGCCGTCGCCGACGAGGCCCAGCTGCAGCCGGCGGCGGCGCGCAAGCCGCAGGAGGCGCCGGCGCTCTGGCTGGCCCCGGGCGAGTCGCAGGCCTGCGGCTTCGGCGACACCGTGCTGGTCGACGAGCCCCCGGTGCCCGACGCCGCGCCGGCGGCCGGCCACCTGCTGTCCGCGGCCGAGGCCGAGGCGGTGATCGAGCAGCTGGCCGAAGGCACCTGGGTCGACCTGCACGCGCGCCAACAATGGCGGCGGGCCCGCCTGGTGTGGACCGGCACCCGGCGCACCCTGTTCATGTTCGTCGGCGAGGGCGGCCAGCCGCATTCGATGACGCGCCGCAGCCTGCAGCGGCTGGTGGCCGGCCGGCTGCTGCGCCCGATCGAGGCCCACGCGGTGGTCCAGCACGCGATCGACGCGCTGTCGAAGCCGCAACCGCAACCGCTGGCTGCCTGACGGCACCGGCCACCGTGCGGCGGCACGGCGGTAGACTGCTTCGCATGCCCCCGGATACCGATTCGCCGGCGCCCGACGCTGGCCGCTGCCCCCTGTGCGCGGGCCGAAATGGCTGCGCGATGGAACTGCAACGGCTGACCGGCCAGGTCCAGCCGCCCTGCTGGTGCACGGGCGCGAGCTTCCCGCCCGACCTGCTCGACCGCATCCCCGCCGCCGACCGCGGCCGGGCCTGCATCTGCGCCGCCTGCGCCGCGCCGACTGTGCCGTGAGCGGCCGGGGCTCGAACCTCGCCGAGCTCAGCGCCCGCTACGGGCCGCGCTACCGCTGGCTCCTGCTGCTGTCGGTCATGGTCGGCACCATGGCCTCGGTGATGTCGTCGACCATTGTCAACGTCGCCATCCCCGACATGAGCCGGCACTTCCTGCTCGGCCAGGACCGCGCCCAGTGGGTCAGCTCCGGCTTCATGGTGGCGATGACGGTCTCGATGCTGACCACGCCCTGGCTGCTGGGCCGCTTCGGCTACCGCGCCACCTACGTCGGCACCATGCTCGTGCTGCTGGCCGGCGGCATGGCCGGCGGGCTGGCGGCGCATTTCCCGATCGTGCTGCTGGCCCGGGTTGCCGAAGGGCTGGCCGCCGGCGTGGTGCAGCCCATCCCCGCCATCATCATGCTGCGCGCGTTCGAGCCGCACGAACAGGGCCGGGCGTCCGGCCTGTTCGGCATGGGCGTGGTGCTGGCGCCGGCCCTGGGGCCCAGCATCGGCGGCGTGCTGGTCGATCTGTTCGGCTGGCGCTCGATCTTCTTCATGGTGGTGCCGTTCTGCCTGGCCTCGCTGGTGCTGGCGTACCGCTACGTGCCGACCAGCGCACCCGGCGGCGCCGAGGCCTCGCGCGGCGCCGGCCTGGACTGGCGCGGGCTGGTGCTGGCCACGATCGGCACCCTGTCGCTGCTGAACGGCCTGGTGGAGCTGCACGGCCAGGCCCACGGCCGCGCCATCGCGCTGCTGGCCCTGTCCGCGGCCGCGCTGGTGGGCTTCGTCGGCTGGCAGCGCCGCGCCGCCGCCAGCGGGCGCGCGCCACTGATGAACCTGGCGCTGTTCGGCTACCGCACCTTCGCCATGGGCAGCATCGTCGCCTTCATCTACGGCACCGCCCTGTTCGGCTCGACCTACCTGCTGCCGGTCTACATGCAACTGGCGCTGCACCTGCCGGCCTCGCACGTGGGCACCATCCTGCTGCCGGCCGGCATCGTGCTGGCATTCACCATCGGCGGCGTCGGCCGCCTCACCCACCGGGTGCCCACCCGCATCCTGGTGACCATCGGGCTGGTGCTGCTGACGGCCTCGTTCGGGCTGATGGTCACGGTGGACGCGACCGCCCCGCTGGTGCTGCTGGTGACCTTCGCCGTCCTGGGCCGCATCGGGCTGGGCTTCATCCTGCCCTCGCTCAACCTGGGCGCGATGCGACCGCTGCACAAGGACCTGATCCCGCAGGGCGCCAGCACGATCAACTTCCTGCGCATGGTCGGCGGCGCGGCCGGCGTGAGCCTGTGCGCCATCGTGCTCGAGTGGCGCATCGGGGCCCACGGCGACTCGCTGGCCAACCCGCAGACCAGCCCGGCGCGGCTGGCCGCGTTCGACGAATCGTTCCTGCTGCTGGCGGCCGTGTGCGGGCTGGCGATCCTGGCCGCCTGGCAGCTGCGCGACCCGCCACGCAGCGGGCCCGCTGGCGGAGAATGACCGCATGTGCCAGCTGCTCGGGATGAACTGCAACACGCCGACCGACGTCACGTTCAGCTTCACCGGCTTCGCCCAGCGCGGCGGCCGCACCGACCACCACGCCGACGGCTGGGGCATCGCCTTCTTCGAGGGGCGCGGGCTGCGCCACTTCGTCGACCACCAGCCGGCCTCGCAGTCGCCGGTGGCCCAGCTGATCCAGCGCTACCCCATCCGCAGCCGCAACGTCGTCGCCCACATCCGCAAGGCCACCCAGGGCGAGGTGGCGCTGGAGAACTGCCACCCGTTCGTGCGCGAGCTGTGGGGCCGCTACTGGGTGTTCGCCCACAACGGCGACCTGAAGGACTTCGAGCCGCGGCTGCACGCCAACTTCCGCCCGGTCGGCAGCACCGACAGCGAGCGCGCCTTCTGCTGGATCATGCAGGAGCTGTGGAAGTCGCACGCCGGCGTGCCCAGCGTCGCCGAGCTGACGCTCACGCTGGGCGAGCTGGCGCCGCGCATCGCCCGCCACGGCCCGTTCAACTTCCTGCTGTCCAACGGCGACGCGCTGTGGGCGCACTGCGCCACCAACCTGTTCCACGTCGAGCGGCGCCATCCGTTCGCGCACGCGCAGCTGAAGGACGAGGACCTGTCGGTCGACTTCTCGCGCAACACCTCGCCCGACGACCGGGTGGCGGTGGTGGTCACTTCGCCGCTGACGGTGAACGAAGAGTGGGTGCAGATGCAGCCGGGCGAGCTGCGGGTGTTCGTCGACGGCGCCGGCGCCGACCTGCCGGCCCAGGCGCGGCGCTCGGTCTGAGCGCCGCTAGGACTTGCCGGCGGGCAGCTCGATGCCCGGGAAGATCTTGATCACCGCGCTGTCGTCCTCGCGCCCGTGGCCGGCCGCCGAGGCCTGCAGGAACATCTGGTGCGCCGTCGCCGACAGCGGCAGCGGAAACTTGCTGGCGCGCGCGGTGTCCAGCACCAGCCCGAGGTCCTTGACGAAGATGTCGACCGCCGACAGCGGCGTGTAGTCGCCGGCCAGCACGTGGTTCATGCGGTTCTCGAACATCCAGCTGTTGCCGGCGCTGTGCGTGATGACCTCGTACAGGGCGGCGGCGTCCACCCCTTCGCGCAGCCCCAGCGCCATCGCCTCGGCGGCGGCCGCGATGTGCACGCCGGCCAGCAGCTGGTTGATGATCTTGACCTTGCTGCCGTTGCCGGCCCGCTCGCCCAGCCGGTAGACCTTGGCCGCCATCGCCTCCAGCACGCCGCCGGCCTTGTCGTAGGCCTCGGGCCGGCCGGCCGTCATCATGGTCATCTGGCCGGTCGCCGCCTTGGCGGCGCCGCCCGAGATCGGGGCGTCGAGGTACAGCAGGCCGCGCTCGGCCAGCCGGCCTTCCAGCGCGGCCGACCACTCGGGCGGCACGGTCGAGCACATCGCGACCAGGCTGCCGGGCTTGAGCGCCGCCGCGGCGCCGTCGGGACCGAACAGCACCTGCTCGGTCTGGGCCGCGTTCACCACCACGCTGACCAGCACGTCGCAGCCGGCCGCGACCTGCGCCGGGCTGGCGCAGGCCGTCCCGCCGTCGGCCGCGAAGGCCCGGCAGGCCTCGGCGCGCAGGTCGTACACGTGCACGTGGTGCCCGGCGCGGCGCAGCGACTGCGCCATGCCCAGGCCCATGGCGCCCAACCCGACCAGTCCGATCTGTCGCATGCGATCTCTCCTTGTCAGCCCGCCAGCGCGGCCTCGAGTGCGTCGACGAACATCGCCGGCACGTCGAAGCCGGTCTGCTCGGTGATTTCCTGGAAGCAGGTCGGGCTGGTGACGTTGATCTCGGTCAGCACGTCGCCGATGACGTCCAGCCCCACCAGCAGCAGCCCGCGCGCGGCCAGCGTCGGCCCCAGCGCCTGGGCGATCTCGAGGTCGCGCGCCGACAGCGGCTGGGCCACGCCCTTGCCGCCGGCCGCCAGGTTGCCGCGCACCTCGCTGCCCTGCGGGATGCGCGCCAGGCTGTAGGGCACCGGCTTGCCGCCGATCACCAGCACCCGCTTGTCGCCCTGCGCGATGGCCGGCACGAAGCGCTGCACCATCAGCGTGGTCGCGCCCTGGGCATTGAGGGTTTCGACGATGGCGCCGAGGTTGAGGCCGTCGGCACGGACCCGGAAGATGCCGGTGCCGCCCATGCCGTCGAGCGGCTTGAGGATGATGTCCTGGTGTTCGGCGTGGAAGCTGCGCACCTCGGCCGGGTCGCGCGTCACCAGCGTCGGGCTGAGGAACTGCGGGAACTCCATGATGGCCAGCTTCTCGGGATGGTCGCGCAGCGCCGCCGGCTTGTTGAACACGCGGGCGCCCTCGCGCTCGGCCTGCTCCAGCAGGTGGGTGGCGTAGAAGTACTCCGGGTCGAACGGCGGGTCCTTGCGCATCACCACCGCGTCGAACTCCTTGAGCGGCCGCACCAGCTCCGACTCGCTCTGCTCGAACCAGGCATCGGGCGCGCCGGTCAGGCGGATCTCGCGCACGCTGGCCTGCACCACCCCGCCCGAGCGCCAGGACAGGTGGCGCGGTTCGCAGGCGGCGATGCGGTGGCCGCGCCGCTGCGCCTCGCGCATCATCGAGAAGGTGGTGTCCTTGTAGATCTTGAACACCTCGAGCGGGTCGGCCACGAAGAGCAGGTTCATCGCATGCGAAAAGGTAGGGCGGAACGGGGCCACTGTGGCACAAAAGAGCGGGACTGCGCCGGCCTCACCTGGCCGGTGCCGGCGGGATCGCCAGCCCGCGCTGCACGGCCGGGCGGGCCAGGAAGGCGTCGAGCGCGCGCTGCACCTGCGGGAAGTCGGCGAAGCCCACCAGGTCGGCGGCGCCGTAGAAGCCGACCAGGTTGCGTACCCAGGGGAAGGTGGCGATGTCGGCCACCGTGTACTCGTCGCCGGCGATCCAGGCGTGCCGGCCCAGCTGGCCCTCCAGCACGCCCAGCAGCCGCTTCGCTTCGGCGGCGTAGCGGTCGCGCGGCCGCTTGTCCTCGTAGTCCTTGCCGGCGAACTTGTGGAAGAAGCCGACCTGGCCGAACATGGGCCCGACGCCCCCCATCTGGAACATCAGCCACTGGACGGCCTGCCAGCGGGCGGCCGGATCGGCGGGCAGGAAGCGGCCGGTCTTCTCGGCCAGGTACAGCAGGATGGCGCCCGACTCGAACAGGGCCAGCGGCCGGCCGCCGGGGCCGTCCGGATCCAGGATGGCCGGGATCTTGTTGTTCGGGTTGAGCGACAGGAACTCGGACGACAGCTGGTCGTGGGCCTGGAAATCGACCCGGTGCACCTCGTAAGGCAGGCCGGTCTCCTCCAGCAGGATCGAGACCTTGACGCCGTTCGGGGTGGGCAGCGAGTACAGCTGCAGGCGCTCGGGGTGGCGGGCCGGCCACTTGCGGGTGATGGGGAAGGCGGACAGGTCGGTCATGGCCGTCACCGTAGCACGGCGGGCAGTGGGCCCGCGCCGGCGCGGGCACTGGCGGCGTGCTAGCGCCGGCACGCCGCGCCGCCGGCGGCGGGCGGCCGGACGTCGTGGTTTACGGCAATGCCGCGTGCGGCTCGGCTGTCTACACTCGGCGGCTCCAATCCATCCCCGTGAGGAGTTCCCGATGAAGCGCATGACGCTGCTGCCCCTCGTGCTCGCCCTGGCCGCCACCGGCGTGTCGGCCCAGGAGACGCTCAAGAAGGTGGCCGACACCAACAAGCTCACGCTCGCCTACCGCGAGTCATCGGTTCCCTTCAGCTACCTGGCCGGCCCCGGCAAGCCGGTGGGGATGATGGTGGAGGTGTCCGAGGCCATCGCCGCCGAGGTCAAGAAGGTCACCAACAAACCCAACCTCGAGGTCGCCTGGCAGGCGGTCACGTCGCAGAACCGCATCCCGCTGCTGAGCAACGGCACGATCGACGTGGAATGCGGCTCCACCACCAACAACTCCACCCGCGGCAAGGAAGTGGCGTTCGCCATCAACCACTTCTACACCGGCACCCGCCTGCTGGTGAAGAAGAACTCGGGCATCAAGAGCTACGCCGACCTGAAGGGCAAGACCATCTCCACCACCGCCGGCACCACCAACTTCCAGGTGCTGCGCAAGTACAACCAGGACAAGGGCCTGGACATGAACATCCTGACCGGCAAGGACCACGACGACTCCAAGCTGCTGGTGGAGAGCGGCCGCTCGGTGGCGTTCGGCATGGACGACATACTGCTGTTCGGGCTGAAGGCCAACGACAAGAACCCGGCCGACTGGGACGTGGTGGGCGAGCCGCTGCAGGTCGAGCCCTACGCCTGCATGCTGCGCAAGGACGACCCGCAGTTCAAGCAGCTGGTCGACCGCGTGATCGGCAACATGATGAAGAGCGGCGAGTTCGAGAAGCTGTACGCGAAGTGGTTCACCTCGCCCATCCCGCCCAACAACATGAACCTGGGCTTCCCGATGGCGCCCGAACTGAAGGACAACCTGAAGGCCCAGAGCGACAAGCCGGCGACCTGAGGCCGCGCAGCGGCCGCAAGGTCGCCGCCCCGGCGCAGGCCGGGGCCCCTACAAGGGCGCCGCGGGGTGCCCTTTTTTCTTGCGGCGATGAAGCCGCAGCAGACCAGGCCCGTGCCACCGCGGAACCGGCTTCGCCGGGCCGCTGGTGGCGCCCCTCGAGGGGAGGCGCCGAAGGCGCTTCGGGGTGGTCCTAGATCTCGATCTTCGAGCCCAGCTCCACCACCGCGTTGTTCGGCAGCTTGAGGAAGTCGGCGGCCGCGCTGGCGTTCAGGTGCATCTGGGCGAACAGCTTCTCGCGCCAGGTGGCCATGCCGCCGCCGATGGTGGGCACCACCACGTCGCGCGACAGGAAGTAGCTGGTGGTCATGGCCTGGATCTCGCAGCCGCGGTTGCGCATGTGGTCCAGCGCGCGCGGCACGTCGAAGTCGTTCTTGAAGCCGTAGTGGATGACGACCTGCCAGCAGTTGTGGCCGAGCGGCTCGACCTCCAGCCGCTTGCCCAGGCCGATCCAGGGCACCTCGTGGCTGCGCACCGTGACGAACAGGTTGTGCTCGTGCAGCACCTTGTTGTGCTTGAGGTTGTGCAGCATCGCGTTGGGAACGGTGCCGGGCTCGGCCGTCAGGAAGATCGCCGTGCCCTCGACGCGCGTGGGCGGGCTGACGAAGACCGACTCCAGGAAGCTCTTGAGGTCGATGGCGTCGGCGCGCAGTTTCTCGTTCAGGATGCCGCGGCCCTCCTTCCACGTCATCATCAGCGTGAAGACGCAGCCACCGATGGCCAGCGGGAACCAGCCGCCGTGCAGCAGCTTGAGCATGTTGGAGCTGAAGAAGGTGATGTCGACCACGAAGAACCAGCCGGTCGCCGCCACGCACAGCCACAGCGGGTACTTCCAGCTGTAGCGGATGACGAAGAACGTCAGCGTCGTGGTGATCAGCATGTCCAGCGTGACGGCGATGCCGTAGGCCGAGGCCAGCGCGCTCGACGAGCGGAACAGCACCACCGCCAGCACGATGGCCACGAACAGGCCCCAGTTGACGAACGGGATGTAGATCTGGCCGGTCTCGCGCACGCTGGTGTGCTGCACCTGCAGCCGCGGCAGGTAGCCCAGCTGCACCACCTGCTTGGTGACGCTGAACGCCCCGGTGATCAGGGCCTGCGACGCGATCACCGTGGCGGCAGTGGCCAGCACCACCAGCGGCAGCAGCGCCCAGTCGGGCGCCATCATGTAGAACGGGTTCTTCACCGCGTCGGGATTCTCGAGCAGCAGCGCGCCCTGGCCGAAGTAGTTCATGGTCAGCGCCGGCATGACGACGGAGAACCAGGCCAGCCGGATCGGCTGCTTGCCGAAGTGGCCCAGGTCGGCGTAGAGCGCCTCGGCGCCGGTCACGCACAGCACCACCGCCCCGAGGATGACGAAGGTGGTGCCCGGGTGGTGCCACATGAACAGCACCGCGTGGTGCGGGCTCAGGGCCACCAGGATCTCGGGATGGCGCACGATGTTGGAGACGCCCAGCACGGCGATCACGACGAACCAGACGACGGTGATCGGGCCGAAGAACTTGCCGATGCCGGCGGTGCCGCGCTTTTGCACCGCGAACAGGCCGAACAGGATCACCAGCGTGATCGGGATCACGCCCTCCTTGAAGCGCGGCGACACCACCTCCAGGCCCTCGACCGCCGACAGCACCGAGATCGCCGGCGTGATGACGCCGTCGCCGTAGAACAGCGAGCTGCCGAAGATGCCGACCGCCAGCAGCACCCTGCGCAGCTTGGGCTTTTCCTTCACCGCCTGCGATGCCAGCGCCAGCATCGCGATCAGGCCGCCCTCGCCGTGGTTATCGGCGCGCAGCACCAGCACCACGTACTTGAGCGAGACGATGACCGTCAGCGTCCAGAAGAAGATCGACAGGATGCCGTACACGTTGGCCATCGTGAACGGCACGTGGCCGGAGCCGAAGACCTCCTTGACGGCGTACAGGACGCTGGTGCCGATGTCGCCGTAGACGACGCCGATGGCGGCGAGGGTCAGCGCCGCGAGCGAGGATTTCGAGCTCTGCACTAAGGTCCCCCGTCTTCGGGCCGCGGGTGCGGCGGCGGGGGTTCCGGTTCCTTTGGGGACGCTATTGTGCGCCGCTCACCTGCGCCCGTCGCGCCTTTTGTTGCAGCGCAGCAACTGGCGCCGGCCGATCAGTCGTAGGTCTCTGCCTCGGGGTCGGTGGCCTCGAGTTCGTAGCTCGCCGCTAGCATCGCCAGCCGGCCGATCACGCCGTACATGTAGAACCGGTTGGGCGCGCTGGCACCCGGCTTCTCACCCGGCTGAGGTAAGCGCGTACTCTCGGCGAACGCCAGTGGCACGTAGCCGGCGCCCGGCGCATTGAGGTTCTCGTCGATGCCGCGCTCGGGGTGCACGCGATAGAAGCCGCCGACCACGTAGCGGTCCATCATGTAGACCACCGGTTCGGCCACCGCGTCGTGGATGCGCTCGTACGTCTGCACCCCTTCCTGGATGATGACGTCGTGCACCTCCTGGCCGTCCTTGGCGACCGCCATCTTGTTCTTGGTGCGACGGTTGAGCTGGTCCAGGTCCTTCACGTCGCGCACGGTCATGATGCCCATGCCGTAGGTGCCGTTGTCGGCCTTGACGATGACGAACGGCTTCTCGTTGATGCCGTATTCCTTGTACTTCTTGCGCACCCGCGTGAGCAGGGCATCGACGTTGGTGGTCAGGCAGTCCATGCCCGCACCGGAGGCGAAATCGATCTCGCCGCACTTGTTGAACATCGGGTTGATCAGCCACGGGTCGATGCCCAGCAGCTTGCCGAAGCGCTTGGACACCTCCTCGTAGCTCTGGAAGTGGCGGCTCTTGCGCCGCACCGACCAGCCGGCGTGCAGCGGCGGCAGCAGGTACTGCTCGTGCAGGTCCTCCAGGATGCCGGGGGCGCCGGCCGACAGGTCGTTGTTGAGCAGGATGGTGCAGGGATCGAAGTCCTTCAGCCCCAGGCGGTGCCGGCTGCGCACCACCGGTTCGAGCACGACCGACTCGCCGGTGGGCAGGTTGAAGGTGGTCGGCTCCTTGATCTCCGGGCTGATCGAGCCGATGCGCACGTTCAGGCCCGCCATGTGGAAGATGCGCTTCAACTGCAGCACGTTGGACAGGTAGAACGTGTTGCGGGTGTGGTTCTCCGGGATCACCAGCAGGTTCTTGGCCTCGGGGCAGATCTTCTCGATGGCCGCCATCGCCGACTGCACCGCCAGCGGCAGCATCTCGGTGGTGAGGTTGTTCCAGCCGCCCGGGAACAGGTTGGTGTCGACCGGGGCCAGCTTGAAGCCGGCGTTGCGCACGTCGACCGAGGTGTAGAACGGCGGCGTGTGCTCCATCCACTCGAGCCGGAACCAGCGCTCGATGGCCGGCATCGACTCCAGGATGCGCTGCTCGAGTTCGTTGATCGGACCCGTGAGGGCGGTGATGAGATGCGGAACCATGGGAGCCCTCGAGGACGGCCTCGCGCCGTGGGTGAATTGTAGGAAGCTGGGGACGCGGCCGGCGCTTGCAAGGCGCGGCCGTGGCGGCGTCAGCTCTGGCGTGCCAGCGGCAGGTTCAGCAACAGGTTCTGCGGCTTGAGCCGCAGGCGCTGGCCCTCGTCCATCGCCATCGCCAGCCAGACCGGGTGCCCGGCGACCTCGGGCCGCAGCACGTGCGGGTCGGCGAACTCGAGCCGGAACAGGCACAGCATGCGCCGGCCCTGGGCCTCGTCGACGTCCTCGCCGCGGTACAGGGCGTTGAGCACCGCCGTGGCCTGCGCGTCCAGGCCGACGTGCCAGACCCACTGGTCCTCGTCGATCTCGCGCGCCACCTCCACCCGCACCCGCACGCCCAGGAAGTGCCCGATCCAGCGCTCGATCACCTCGCACAGGGCGGCCAGCGCCGGCTGGCCGTGATTGAGCTGCACCACCAGGTCGTGCGCCTCGCTGCGCTCCCAGTACTGGCCGGCGTTGGCCTCGCCCAGCACGTCGAGCTCGGCCTCGCGCGGCGTCGCGCCGGCCTGCCGCAGCAGGTCGACCAGCGAGCCGGGCGTGGCGGCCAGCGCCTGGCTCTCCACCGTCTCCTCGTCGGCCGCCATCACCTGGCCGTCGCCCTGGACGGCGATGCGCTGGGGCCGGAACAGCAGTTCGGCGGCGCGGGCCTGGAACGGCGTCGCGTCCTCGCCCAGCACCTGCCGCAGCAGCACCTGCGTGAGCTGGTGCACCAGCAGCGGCGGCACGTCGACGTCGCGCTGGAACAGCTGCAGGTAGCTGCCCTCGAGCGTCGGCCGCGCCAGCAGGCGCTCGCGGAAGCGCAGCCAGACGGCGTAGTTGTCCGCCGCATCGGGGTCGGCCAGGGCGGCCAGCCGCGCCGTCCCGACCGCCTGGCGCGGCTGCGCCAGCAGCTCCTGGTGCAGCGCGCGTTCGGCGGCGCAGGACTCGGGCAGCGGCGCCAGTTCGGGGCGCTGCAGCAGGTGGCGCAGGAAGTCGTCGGTGACGACCAGCTGGCCGTCGGCATCGGAGCGCAGGAACTGCCAGCCGCAGCCGGGCCAATAGTCAGCCATCGGGGCGGTCAGGTGCGCACTTCGCCCTGGCCGAGCACCACCCACTTCAGCGAGGTCAGGCCTTCGATGCCGACCGGGCCGCGGGCGTGGAACTTGTCGGTGCTGATGCCGATCTCGGCGCCCAGCCCGTACTCGAAGCCGTCGGCGAAGCGGGTGCTCGCGTTGACCATCACGCTGGCCGAATCGACCTCGCGCAGGAAGCGCTGGGCGTGCACGTGGTCGCGCGTGACGATGGCGTCGGTGTGGTGGCT
This sequence comes from Ramlibacter pinisoli, assembly GCF_009758015.1. Lineage (NCBI taxonomy): Bacteria > Pseudomonadati > Pseudomonadota > Betaproteobacteria > Burkholderiales > Comamonadaceae > Ramlibacter > Ramlibacter pinisoli. The sequence continues at coordinate 29,921 of NZ_WSEL01000007.1, read as the reverse complement.
GCTGTAGCGGTTGATGTGGGCGATGGCCTCGTCCAGACCGGCCACCATCTTGATGCTGATGATGGGCGCCAGGTACTCCTCGGACCAGTCCTGCTCGGTGGCCGGCCGCACGTCGGCGCCGCCGACGCGGGCCAGGATGGCGGCCGCCTCGGGGTCGCAGCGCATCTCGACGCCCTTGGCCGCATACACCGCGCCGATGGCCGGCAGGAAGTCGGCGGCGACGGCGCGCGCCACCAGCAGGCCCTCGCTGGCGTTGCAGGGGCTGTACTTCTGGGTCTTGGCGTTGTCGGCGATGGTGACCGCCATCGCCACGTCGCAGGGGTCGTCAACGTAGACGTGGCAGTTGCCGTCCAGGTGCTTGATGACCGGCACCCTGGCGTCGCGGCTGATGCGCTCGATCAGGCCCTTGCCGCCGCGCGGGATGATGACGTCGACGTACTGCGGCATGGCGATCAGCTGGCCGACCGCCTCGCGGTCGGTGGTCTGCACCAGTTGCACCGCGTCCTCGGGCAGGCCGGCGTCGGCCAGCGCGGCGCGCACCAGGCGGGCCAGCGCCCGGTTGGAGTCGATCGCCTCCGAGCCGCCGCGCAGGATGCAGGCGTTGCCGCTCTTGATCGACAGGCTGGCGGCCTCGATCGTCACGTTGGGGCGGCTTTCGTAGACCATGCCGAACACGCCGAGCGGCACGCGCATCTGGCCGACGCGGATGCCGCTGGGCTGCTGGGTCATGCCGCGGATCTCGCCGATGATGTCCGGCATCGCGGCCAGCTGCTCGCAGCCCTGCGCCAGCGTCTCCAGGATCTTCGGCGTGAGCCGCAGCCGATCGACCATCGGCGCGGCGAGGCCGGCGGCCTGGGCCCGCTCGAGGTCGCGGGCGTTGTCGGCGGCCAGCGCCTCGCCCGAGGCGCGCAGCCGGACGGCGATGCCCCGCAGCACCGCGTTCTTCTCGGCGGCGCTGGCGGCGGACAGGCGCGCGCTGGCCTGGCGCGCCTGCCGGCCCAGCGCCTGCATGTAGTCGGGCAGGTCGAGCGGCGCCGGGCCGCCCCTGGCCGCGAGGGCCTCGTCGGGGGGCAGCGCAGCGGCACCGGCCGCCAGCGTGGAGGCGTTCGTTCTTGCGTTCACGCCGGGATTTTCCCACGCGGGGATGGCCCCTGCTGGGCCCCGCATTCCTGGCACAGCTGCAGGGCCAGGCGCTGCAGCGCCTGCCAGCCGTCGGTCGGCCAGCCGGGCGCCTTCAGGCCCTTGACGATGCCGTCGACCACGTGCGCGCCGTGCAGCAGGTTGTCCAGCGCGGTGGCCGACAGGCGCGGCAGGACGCGCTCGAACAGGCGCTCCTTCAGGCCCCACACGCGCTGCTCGCGCAGCGCCACCGGCAGCGGCCGGCCCTCGCCCATCGCGTCCCGGACCCGCTTGAGGGCGCGGATGTCCTCGGCCAGGGTGTAGTGCACCAGCACCTCGGCCTCGCCCTCGGCCTGCAGGCCGTCCAGCATGCGCTGCACGCGCGCGACCTGGCCGCCCAGCACGGCCTCCGACAGCTTGAAGACATCGTAGCGGGCCACGTTGAGGACTGCGCTCTCGACCTGCTCGAACGACAGCTCGCCCCCCGGGTACAGCAGCCCCAGCTTCTGGATCTCCTGGTGCGCCGCCAGCAGGTTGCCCTCGACCCGGTCGGCGAAGAACTGCAGCGTGCGCTGGCCCTCCTCGCCGCCGCGCACGCGCTGGTCCTGGCGGCCCAGGCGCTGGGCGATCCACTGCGGCAGCGCGCCGCGTTCGATCGGGTCGAGCTGGATGGTCACGCCGAAGTTCTCCAGCGCGCCGAACCAGGCGCCGCCGCGCGTCATCTTGTCCAGCCGCGGCAGCAGCACCAGGGTCAGCGTGCTGTCGTTGCCCTGGGCGTCCTGGGCCAGCTGCTGCAGCGCCGGGCTGCCCTCCTTGCCGGGCTTGCCGGTCGGGATGCGGATCTCGACGATCTGGCGCTCGGCGAACAGGCTGAGCGAGCCGCCCGCCGCCAGCACCTCGCTCCAGTCGAAGTGCGCGCCGGCCACCGTGTGCACGGTGCGCTCGGTGTAGCCCTGCACGCGCGCCGCCGCGCGGATGGCGTCGGCCGCTTCCTGCACCAGCAGCGGCTCGTCGCCATGCAGGGTGTAGAGCGAGCGCAGCCCCTTCTGCAGGTGGGCGTTCAGCTGGGCGGCGGCAAGCTGCATGGCCGCGAGTTTAGTCGCGGCCGGCCCTCCAGGCCGCGACGGTGTCGCGGAAGATCGCGGTCGCGCGGTCGATCAGCGCGGCGCTGATCGTGAGCGGCGGCGCGAACCGGATCACCGTCTCGTGGGTCTCCTTGGACAGCACGCCGTTGCGCGCCAGCTGCTCGACCAGTCGGCGTGCGTTGCCGTGCGCCGGATCGATGTCGACGCCGACCCACAGGCCGCGCCCGCGCACGTCGCGGATCAGCGGCCCGGCTGCCTGCTGCACCTCCTGCAGGCGCTGCATCAGGTGCGGGCCGAGCTGGGCGGCGCGCTCGACCAGCCGCTCGTCCTCCAGCACCCGCAGGCCCTCGAGGGCGACCGCCGCCGCCAGCGCGTTGCCGCCGAAGGTGGAGCCGTGGCTGCCGGGATCGAACACGTCCATCACCGGCGCATCGGCCAGGAAGGCGCTGACCGGCAACAGGCCGGCGCCGAGCGCCTTGCCCAGGATCAGCGCGTCCGGGCGGATGCCTTCGTGCTCGAAGGCGAACCACTTGCCGGTGCGGCCCAGGCCGGCCTGCACCTCGTCGTCGACCAGCAGCACGCGGTGGGCCGTGCACCAGTCCCGCAGCTCGGCGAAGAAGCCCGGCGGCGGCAGCACAACGCCTGCCTCGCCCTGGATCGGCTCGACCAGCACGGCGCAGGTGTTGGGCGTGGCCGCCGCCCGCACGCTGGCCATGTCGCCGAAGTCGAAGTGACGGAAACCGGGTGCGAACGGGCCGAAACCGGCGCGGTACTCGGGCTCGCTGGAAAAGCCCACGATGGTGGTGGTGCGGCCGTGGAAGTTGTTGCGCGCCACCAGGATCTCGGCCTGGCCGTCGGGGATTCCCTTGACGCGGTGGCCCCAGCGGCGGGCGCACTTGATCGCCGTCTCGACCGCCTCGGCGCCGGTGTTCATCGGCAGCGCTCGCTCGAAGCCGGCCAGCGTGCACAGCTTGGCCAGGAAGGGTCCGAGCGTGTTGCCGTGGTAGGCGCGCGAGGTGACGGCGACCTTGTGCAGCTGGCGCTGCGCTGCGGCGACGACGCGCGGGTGCAGGTGGCCGTGGCTGACGGCCGAATAGGCGCCCATCATGTCGATGTACTCGCGCCCCTCGACGTCCCAGACCAGGCAGTCGAGGGCGCGGTCGACCACGACCGGCACCGGGTGGTAGTTGCGGGCACCGAACCGCGCCTCGAGGGCGACGAAGTCCTGGCTGCCGGGTCCGACCTGGCTGTCCATGGCGGCTCTCCTCGGGGACGCAGCCCCGGTTGAGTCACTCTAGGCCGGCACGGCCCGGGCCGGCGTCAGAGAACGCCTCGTCCGGCCGGATTTACAGGGACTTGATGGCGCCCAGGCGCCGCATCAACTGCTGCACCAAATCGTTCTGCATGTCGCGGTAGAGCAGGCCTTCCTCGGCCTCCTTGGCCAGCACCGCGGTTTCGTTGAAGCTGATGTCCCGCTGCTGCAGCAGCTCGGTCTCGGGAATGAGTTCCTTGCCCTGCGGCGTGCGCAGCTTGAACTTCATCCGGATGCGCAGCTGCAGCTCGCGCACCTGGCCGGAGGCGTTCACGCCCACCACCACCCGCTCGCGCCGCTCCTCCGGCACGTCGAGGATGACCTGCGCCTGGTCGGGCCGCCCGCTCAGGGGCAGCACCTGCATCTCGGGCACCGAGGACAGGTTGCGCCGCAGGTCGGTCGACACCGCCGAGCCGGAGGTGATGAGGATGGACTTGAAGGCGAAGTCAGGCGCCCGGCGCAGCTCGAAGCCGCAGCCGGCGAGGACGGCGGGCGCGACGGCCAGCAGCAGGCGGCGCCGCATCACACGACCAGGTTGACCAGCCGGCCCGGCACGATGATGACTTTCTTGGGCGTCGCGCCGGCGGCGAACTTCTGGTAGCCCTCGCTGGCCAGCGCCACCCGCTCGATCTCGGCCTTGTCGGCCGTGGCCGGCACGGAGATGGTGCCGCGGTGCTTGCCATTGACCTGCAGCACCAGCTCGACCTCCTCCTGCACCAGCGCCTGTTCGTCGATGCGCGGCCAGGGCGCGTCGAGCAGGTCGCCGTGCAGCGTCTCGTAGCCGAGCTGCTGCCACAGCGTGTGGGTCAGGTGCGGCGTGACCGGGTACAGCACCCGCAGCAGGATGCCGAAGCCCTCGGCCCGGGCGGCGTCGGCGCCGGCGTCGCCGGAGCCCTTGTCGTCCTCCAGTGCGTTGAGGATCTTCATCGCGCCCGAGACCACGGTGTTGTACTGCATGCGGGCGTAGTCGTAGTCGACCTGCTTGAGCACCGCGTGCACCTCGCGCCGCAGGGCCTTGGCCGGCTTGCCCAGGCCGGCCAGGTTGCGCAGCGCCTTGGCCTGGCCGGCGACGGCGTCGCCCTGCGCCAGCCGGTGGCCGAACGCCCAGACCCGGCGCAGGAAGCGGTAGCTGCCTTCCAGCGCGGCGTCGTTCCACTCCAGCGTGGCCTCGGGCGGGGCGGTGAACATGGTGTACAGGCGCGCGGTGTCGGCGCCGTACTTCTCGATCAGGTCCTGCGGGTCGACGCCGTTGTTCTTGGACTTGGACATCGTGGTCCAGCCCTCGTAGGCCACCGGCTTGCCGTCGGCCCGGGCGGTGGCCGAGACCACCTTGGCGTGCTCGTCGCGCACGATGTCCAGGTCGTGGGCCCAGAAGTACTGCTTGCCGGTCGTGGTGCGCGAGAACGCCTCGTTCAGCACCATGCCCTGGGTGAGCAGCTTGGTGAACGGCTCGTCGATGGCGATCAGGCCGAGGTCGCGCATCACCTTGGTCCAGAAGCGCGCGTACAGCAGGTGCAGGATGGCGTGCTCGATGCCGCCGATGTACTGGTCCATCGGCATCCAGTACTGCGAGCCGCTGGCCACCATGGCGTCGTCGCTGGACGGGTCGCAATAGCGCATGAAGTACCAGGACGAGTCGACGAAGGTGTCCATGGTGTCGGTCTCGCGCCGCGCCGGCTTGCCGCACACCGGGCAGGCGCAGGCGAGGAAGTCCTCGCGCTTGTTCAGCGGGTTGCCGCTGCCGTCGGGCACGCAGTCCTGCGGCAGCACCACCGGCAGGTCCTTCTCGGGCACCGGCACCGCGCCGTGCTCGGCGCAGTGGATGATGGGGATGGGCGTGCCCCAGTAGCGCTGGCGGCTGATGCCCCAGTCGCGCAGGCGCCAGGTGGTCTTCTTCTCGCCCAGGCCCTTCTGCTCGAGGGCGTGCGCCACCGCGTTCACCGCCTCCTCATAGCCGAAGCCGCTGAAGATGTCGGAGTTGATGGTGACGCCGCGCTCCTTGTCGGCGTACCAGTCCTGCCAGTGGCGGTAGTCGTAGGTCTCGCCGTCGACGTGCACCACCTCCATGATGGGCAGGTCGTACTTGAGCGCGAACGCGAAGTCGCGCTCGTCGTGGCCGGGCACGCCCATGACGGCGCCGTCGCCGTAGCCCATCAGCACGTAGTTGCCGACCCAGACGTCGACCGGCTCGCCGGTGATCGGGTGCGCCACCTGCAGCCCGGTGGGCTGGCCTTCCTTGTCGCGCAGCGCGAGCTCGGCCTCGGTGGTGCCGCCCTTCTTGCTCTCCTCGATGAACGCGGCCAGCTTGGGGTTGTTGCGGGCGGCGTGGGTGGCCAGCGGGTGCTCGGGCGCGACCGCGCAGAAGGTGACCCCCATGATGGTGTCGGCCCGGGTGGTGAAGACGTACAGGCGGCCGTCGCCGATGAGGTGGCCGGCGGCATCGCGGATGGTGTGCGGGAACGCGAAGCGCACGCCCTCGCTGCGGCCGATCCAGTTCTCCTGCATCAGCTTGACCCGCTCGGGCCAGCCGGGCAGCCGGTGCTGCACATGGTCGAGCAGCTCGGCCGCGTAGTCGGTGATCTTCAGGTAGTAGCCGGGGATCTCGCGCTTCTCGACCGGGGCACCGGTGCGCCAGCCCTTGCCGTCGATCACCTGCTCGTTGGCCAGCACGGTCTGGTCGACCGGGTCCCAGTTGACGACCTGGGTCTTGCGGTAGGCGATGCCCTTTTCCAGCATCTTCAGGAACAGCCACTGGTTCCACTTGTAGTAGCTGGGGTCGCAGGTGGCGACCTCGCGCGACCAGTCGATGGCCAGGCCCATGGCCTGCATCTGGCCCTTCATGTAGGCGATGTTCTCGTACGTCCAGCGGGCCGGCGGCACGCCGTTCTTCAGCGCCGCGTTCTCGGCCGGCAGGCCGAAGGCGTCCCAGCCCATCGGCATGAGCACGTTGTAGCCGTTCATGCGCAGGTACCGCGTCAACATGTCGTTGATGGTGTAGTTGCGCACGTGGCCCATGTGCAGCTTGCCGCTCGGGTAGGGCAGCATCGAGCAGGCGTAGAACTTCTTCTTGCTCGCGTCCTCGACGACGCGGTAGGCATCGCGCCCGGTCCAGTGCGCCTGGGCTGCGCGCTCGACCTCGAGGTGGTTGTACTTGTCTTGCATGCGCGGAATTCTAGGCGGCGCAGGCCGGGGACCTCAGGCGTTGCCGCCGGTGACATGCCGGCCGCCCGCAGGGCGATCAGCGCGGCAGCATCACTTGGCGGGGTCGGCGACGAAGCCGATGCGCTGCAGCCCGGCCTTCTGCGCCGCGCCCATCACGTCGACGATGCGGCCGTAGGGCACGGCCTGGTCGGCGCGCAGCTGGACCTCGGTGTCGGGGCCGCGCTGCGCGACCTCGGCCAGCCGGGCGCCCAGCTGCTGCGGATCGACCGGCTTGTCGTCCAGGAACAGCCCGCCCTGGGCGTCCAGGCCGACGGTGACGAAGCGCGGCGCATCGCCCGGCTTGGCCGCCTCGGCCTTGGGCAGGTCCAGGCGCAGCGAACTGGCCATCAGCGGCGCCGTGATGATGAGGATGACCACCAGCACCAGCATGACGTCGACCAGCGGGGTGACGTTGATGTCGCTCATGGGGCGCGGCCCCTCGCTGCGCTCGAGGCGGCCGAAGCTCATGCGGCCGTCTCCCCGCCGTTGACGTGGTGGTGCACCACCAGCTCGCGCAGGTCGCGGGCGAAGCCTTCCAGGTCGGCTTCGATGCGGCCGATGCGGCGGCCGAAGATGTTGTAGCCCAGCACGGCCGGGATGGCGACGGCCAGCCCGGCGGCGGTCATGATGAGCGCCTCGCCGACCGGACCGGCCACCTTGTCGATGCTGATCTGGCCGGCGGCGGCGATGCCGGTGAGCGCGTGGTAGATGCCCCAGACGGTGCCGAGCAGGCCGACGAACGGCGCCGTCGAACCCACCGTGGCCAGCAGGACCTGGCCGAATGTCAGCTTGTCGAGGATGCCGTGCAGGGCGTCGCGCAGCACCCGCGTGAGCTGCTGGCTGCGGTCGCCGGCGGCGGCCAGCGAACCGCCGGGCTGGGCGACCGTGGCATCGACCAGCGGCAGCACGAACTGCTCGCGGTCGAAACCGGCCACCCGCTGGCGCGCCTCGGCCAGGGCGGGAGCCTGCCAGAAGGCGGCGGTGGAGCGGCCGACGTCGGCGGCGGCGCGGTGCAGCAGCCAGCCCTTCCAGAGGATGACGACCCAGCTGGCCACCGACATGCCGAGCAGCAGCAGTGCCACCACGCGGGTGATCCCGTCGGCCTGGCCGAACAGCTGCAGTGCATCCATGGCTTCCTCCCTCGCCCCTCAACGCGCCGGGGCCGGCGCCCGGCCTACCTCAACCCGAGGACGTCGAACATGTCGTACAGGCCGCTGGTCCGGCCGGCCAGGAAGCGCACGGCCCGCAGGCTGCCCTGGGCGTAGGTGGCGCGGCTGGCCGAGCGGTGCGTGATCTCGATGCGCTCGCCGGTGCCGGCGAACAGCACCGTGTGGTCGCCCACGATGTCGCCGCCACGGATGGTGGCAAAGCCGATGGTGGACGGATCGCGCTCGCCGGTGACGCCCTCGCGGGCGTAGACCGCGCATTCCTTCAGGTCGCGCCCCAGGGCGCCGGCGATGACCTCCCCCATCTTGAGGGCGGTGCCGGACGGCGCATCGACCTTGTGCCGGTGGTGGGACTCGATCACCTCGATGTCGTAGCCGGTCGACAGCGCCTTGGCCGCCATCTCCAGCAGCTTCATGGTCACGTTGACGCCCACGCTCATGTTGGGCGCCATGACGATGGCGATGTCGCGCGCGATCTCGGCGATGCGGGCCTTCTGGTCGTCGCTGAAGCCGGTGGTGCCGATCACCGCATGGAGGCCCAGCTCGCGGCAGGCCGCCAGGTGCGCCATCGTGCCCTCGGGCCGGGTGAAGTCGATCAGCACCTTGGCCCGGGCCAGGCCGGTGCGGATGTCGGCCACCACCGGCACGCCGCTGGCGACGCCGAGGAAGGCGGCGGCGTCGTTGCCGATCGCCGGGCTGGCCGGGACGTCGAGCGCGCCGGCCAGCTGGCAGTCGTCGGCGGCACGGATCGCCTCGATGAGCATGTGGCCCATGCGGCCGGTGGCGCCGGCCACTGCGACCTGGTGCTGGGGAGTCGTGGTCTTGGTCGCCATGCGGTCAGCGCCCCGTGGTCTCGAGCGGCGGGTAGCTGGCGGGCAGCGGCGGCTCGGGCGCAGGCGCAGGCGCCGCCTCGGGCGCGGCCGGCTTGCTGTTGCGCTTGAGCTGGTCCTCGGTGGCCTCGAGCACCGGCACCTTGCCCAGCGCGCGCTTGCTGCCGATGGAGGCGACGAAGTCGGCCTCGCTGGGCATGCTGTCGCCCTCGAAGTGCTCCAGGCCCTCGCCCTTGAAGAACACGGTGAGCTTGCGCCGCTGCGGCTCGACGCCCTGGCGGCGCAGCGTGAACACGTAGTCCCAGCGGTCGGCGTGGAACACGCTGGTCAGCAGCGGGGTGCCCAGCAGCTCGCGCACCTGCTGGCGCGACATGCCGGGCTTGAGCAGCTCGACCTGTTCGCTCGACACGAAGTTGCCCTGCACCACCTCGACCTTGTAGGGCGTGATGGCGTTGGCGATCGGCCGGGTCGCGTTGTCGACGCTGGCACAGCCCGCGCCCAGCGCGCAGGCGGCCAGCACGAGACCGGGCCGCAGGAAGCGGGAGGTGCGCGGGGGCATGGGGAAACAGGCAGGCGATATGATCGAATCATTGTAGCGGGACCCCCTCGCGGCCCGTCCCGGCAGACCCCCATGACCAACATCGACGAACTGAAGAACACTGGCCTGAAGGCGACGCTGCCGCGCCTGAAGATCCTGGAGGTGTTCCAGAAGGGATCGCAGCGGCACATGACGGCGGAAGACGTGTTCCGCGTGCTGCTGGAGGAGCGCTCCGACATCGGCCTGGCCACGGTGTACCGCGTGCTCACCCAGTTCGAGCAGGCCGGCATCCTCTCGCGCAGCCACTTCGAGAGCGGCAAGGCGGTGTACGAGCTGAACGAGGGCACGCACCACGACCACATGGTGTGCCTCGACTGCGGCCGGGTCGAGGAGTTCTACGACGCCGAGATCGAGAAGCGCCAGCACGCGGTCGCCCAGGCCAAGGGCTTCGCGATCGCCGACCACGCGCTGTCGCTGTACGCCCATTGCACCAAGCAGGACTGCCCCAACCGGCCGGTGCGGCGCTGAGGCGCCGGCGCCTCGCGCGTTTCTAGTCGAGGGCTGGCCTCAACTGCCTTTTTCCATCGCGCGGCGGTGCCGCTCGACGAACTCCTGGTAGGTGTCGACCCCGCGCAGCTGCAGGATGGTGTTGCGCACCGCGGCCTCGACCAGCACGGCGATGTTGCGGCCGGCCACCACCTGGATCACCGCCTTGCGCACCGGTACGCCCAGCACGTCCTGGGTGAGCGGCTCGTAGGGCAGCCGTTCGTAGTCGCGCTCCAGCGTCTCGCGCCGCACCAGGTGCACGATCAGCCGCAGCCGCATCTTCCGGCGCACCGCGGTCTCGCCGAAGATGGCCCGGATGTCGAGCAGGCCGATGCCGCGCACCTCCAGCAGGTTCTGCAGCAGCTCGGGGCAGCGGCCCTCGATGGTGGTCTGGTTCACCCGGTACAGGTCGACCGCGTCGTCGGCCACCAGGCCATTGCCGCGCGTGATCAGTTCCAGGCCGAGCTCGCTCTTGCCCAGCCCCGACTCGCCGGTGATCAGCACGCCCAGGCCCAGGATGTCCATGAACACGCCGTGCATCGAGGTGCGCTCGGCGAAGTGCTTGGACAGGTAGGCACGCAGCACATCGATGACGAAGGCCGACGGCTCCGGGGTGGCGAACATCGGGATCTGGGCCCGCTCGCACATCGACAGCAGGGCCTCGGGCGCGGCCTGGCCGTCGGTGAGCACCAGCACCGGCGGCTCGAGGGTGACGATGCGCGCGATCCGGCGGGCGCAGTCGTCGGCGGTGGCGTTGGTGAGGTAGGCGACCTCGCGCTCGCCCAGGATCTGGACTCGGTACGGGTGGATGTAGTTGAGGTAGCCGACCAGGTCGGCGCCCGAACGGGCGGCGCGCACGGCCACCTCGTCGAAGCGGCGCTCGGAAGCGCCGAGCCCGGCCACCCACTCCCACTTCAGCTGTGCCCGGTGGTCCTCGAACAGGACGTCGGCGCTGACGACGGTGGGCTTCACGTCACGCGGGCTGCGCGGACTGCCAGGTGGCGATCAGCTGGTGCAGCTGCGTGGCGTCGTTGCTGGCCTTGATCTTCTCCCGCAACGGCGCATCCGACAGCAGCTCGGCGATCTCGGACAGGATTTCCAGGTGCTTCTGCGTGGCGGCTTCGGGCACCAGCAGGAAGATGAGCAGGTTGACCGGCTGCTCGTCGGGAGCGTCGAAGCCGATCGGGTTGGCCAGCTGGAACAGCGCGGCCATCGGCGCCTTCAGGCCCTTGATGCGGCCGTGCGGGATGGCGACGCCGTGGCCCAGGCCGGTGGAGCCCAGGCGCTCGCGCGCGAACAGGCTGTCGGTGATGAGGGCGCGCGAGAGGCCGTGCAGGTTCTCGAACAGCAGGCCCGCCTCTTCGAATGCGCGCTTCTTGCTGGTGGCCTCGACGCTCACGAGCACCTGAGCGGGAGGCAGGATGGCGGCGAGGCGGTTCATGGTCCGGGGCGATTATGCACCCGGCCCCCGGGCAAACCCGGACGGCCACCGATCCCGCCGAGCTTTGCGACGGGAAAACGACAAAGGGCCCCGCAGGGCCCTCTGGTGCGCCGGTTGGCCGCCTACATCACGCGCTTGGGCGCGGGGTGGTGGTGGTCCTGCATGCGGGTCTTGTGGCGGCCCACCTGCCGGTCGAGCTTGTCGACCAGCTCGTCGAGGGCGGCGTAGAGGTCCTCGTGGGAGCTCTCGGCGAACATGTCGTTGCCCTTGACGTGGATGCGGCACTCGGCGCGCTGTCGTCGTTCCTTCTCCTTTTGCTTCTCGATGCAGAGTAGAACCTTGATATCCACCACCTGGTCGAAGTGGCGGGTGATGCGATCGAGCTTGGTGGTCACGTAACTGCGCAGTGCGGGGGTAACTTCGAGATGGTGACCGCTGATCGTCAGGTTCATTGATAGCCTCCTGGTTCACTCGGGTTGGAAAGCCCACCGGGCGACCGGCGGGACGAGGGACGACGGTCTTGCGTACTACTTGCGACCCACTATGCCCGGGGGTCCCGGGTAAAGCAACGGCTTCGCGCAGGCGGAAACAAAAAAGCAGCGCCGCTGCCGGCCCCAAAACGAAGCGGCCCCGCAGGGCCGCTCGCTGGTCGGTGCGTCACAGGTGCGCACGCGGGCTCCGTCTCAATGCCACTGCCAGGCAGCACGCCGGGTGGACTGGCTCCAGTCGCCGGTGCGGGCCTTGGCACGCGGATGGGCCTGGGCGCCCGGGCGCTCCAGGTTGGCGTGCTCGACGCGGTCGCCTTGCGGCTTGTCGCTCGGCACGTCGGCGAACTTGTTCGGGCTCTTGGATTCGGTCAGCATGGTGGAAACCTCGGGAGTGCGGCGCCTAGCTGCCGCTGTCATTGCTGGGGTTGCGCGCACCGGTCGGGCGGTCGGCCCGGTTGGCATGCGGACTGAGGAATGGCCACGCATGGCCCGGACGGGCCCGCCGCAGCGGCTGTTCACTGGGAGCCGACTTCCCGCCCGTGGCGGCGCTCGGGCGCCAGCTCAGGCGACTGGCGTTCGGATCGTTCGCGAGATGGATCATGGGGGGAAGGGCTCCTTGCGCTCCATGGAAGGCGTGACGCTCCCGATGGAAAATCCATCGTAGGCAGACGACCTCATCGGCCGTGTCGGACAGGTCGGCCCAGCGGTGTAGGACGCCTCCTGCGGATGGGGCAGCAGGCGGCCGGCGCGGCCGCCGCGCCGGCAGCCCCGGATCGCCGCCGGCCCTCCCCTGCCCAGCACGCCGACCTGCGCCGGCCCCCCAGCCACCAAAGAGTCAGCGCGTACTTTCCGCGGCCCGACTTCCACGGCCTGCTGCTGGCGAGATCGCCGAGGCCCGACGCAAGCGCTGCAGTCCATGGCGGCGGTGCCGCAGTGCGACACCCTGCCGGGCTCGCCGTCGGCGTGACGGTGGTCCGGGCAACCATCGCCCTGCTCTACCATGGGCCGGATGAGCCCGGAGACGATGCATCCTGCGAACCCCCATCGCGCCGCGCGGCCGCTGCCGGCGCTGGTGCTGATGGGAGGCGGCGCCCGCACGGCCTACCAGGTCGGCGTGCTCAAGGCGCTGGCCTCGATGCTGCGGCTGCAGCCGGGGCGCGCCGAGGGCTTCCCGTTCCGGCTGCTGGTCGGGACCTCGGCCGGCGCCCTCAACGTGGCCGCGCTGGCCGGCCATGCGGCGTCGGGGCTGGCGGCCTTCGACGCGCTGTGCGCCTTCTGGCTGCGCCTGCGCAGCCGCGAGGTCTACGCGCTGCACGTGCCGCGCTGGGTGCGCTTCTCGCGCCTGGTGGCGGCCGTCAACCTGTGGGGCCGGGCGCGGCGCGAGGGCGCCATCCTCGACACCATGCCGCTGGTGGACACCCTGCACCGGGTGGTCTCGCTGGCCGGCATCGAGGCGGCGCTGGCCAGCGGGGTGCTGGACACCGTCGCCGTCACCGCCTCCAGCTACACCTCCGGCGTGCACTGGACCTTCTGCCAGGGCGCCGACGGCGCGACCCGCGAGGCCTGGAACCGGCCCGGCCGGCGCGCCGAGTTCCAGCCGCTGACCATCGAGCACCTGATGGCCTCCAGCGCCATCCCGTTCCTGTTCCCGGCCACGCCGCTGTGGGTCGACGGCCGGCGCGAGTACTTCGGCGACGGCTCGATGCGGCAGGTCTCGCCACTGTCCCCGGCCCTGCACCTGGGCGCCGACAAGGTGCTGGTGGTCGGCTGCGGCCAGCCGGAGCGGGCCGGCTTCGCCGGTGCCGCCGCCAGCACCGAACCGGGCCTGGGCGCGATCGCCGGCCATGCCCTGGCCAGCGTGTTCCACGACACCCTGCAGGCCGACGTCGAACAGGCGCAGCGGGTCACCCGCACGCTGCAGCAGCTGCCGCGCGAGGTGACCTCGGTGCTGCCATACCGCAGCGTCGACGTGCTGGCGATCCAGCCCTCGCAGTCGGTCGATGCGCTGGCGCAAGCGCATGCGCACGAACTGCCGGCGGCGGTGCGGCGCGCCCTCGGCGGCCTCGGCGCCGCCAAGGGCGGCGGCGCGCTGGCCAGCTACCTGCTGTTCGAGCCGGGCTTCATCGGTGCGCTGATCACGCTGGGCGAGCAGGACGCCTACGCGCGCAAGCAGGAACTGCTGGCCTTCGTCGGGGACCGCGCGGCATAATCCGCACCCTCGCCACACCCCACGAGCACGAGCCTTGGACACCTACCCTAGTCGGTAGCTTTCGATGCCCCCTGACCGGCGTCGGAAGCACCTCACGCGCCCCGCCGAACAACCCGCCACGTCAGGGATCCCATGCTCAACATCTTCTCGCTCGCCAACGGCCGGCTCTTCCAGGAAGAGATCGAGTCGCTCGAGGAGCTCTCGCGCTTCCAGCCGATCTGGGTCGACCTCGAGTCGCCCACGCTGGAGGAAAAGCGCTGGGTCAAGCAGTACTACGGCCTGTCCATCCCCGAGGATGCGATGGACGAGGACATCGAGGAGTCGGCGCGCTTCTACGAGGAAGACAACGGCGAGCTCCACATCCGCAGCGACTTCCTGATCGCCGACGACGAGGAGCCGCGCGCCGTGCGCGTCGCCTTCATCCTCAACGAGGTCAACGACACCCTGCGCAGCAAGGGCGTGCTGTTCTCCATCCACGACGAGGACGTGCCGGTGTTCCGGCTGCTCCGGTTGCGCGCGCGCCGGGCGCCGGGCCTGATCGAGGACGCCAAGGACGTGCTGCTCAAGCTGTTCGACGCCGACGCCGAGTACTCGGCCGACGCGCTGGAGGGCATCTACGACGAACTGGAGAAGGTGAGCAAGCAGGTGCTGGCCGGCGAGGTCACCGACACCCTGGCCGGCGAGGTGCTGGGCGACATCGCGCGCCAGGAGGACCTGAACGGCCGCATCCGCCGCAACGTCATGGACACCCGGCGCGCGGTCAGCTTCATGATGCGCAGCCGCATGCTGTCGCAGGAGCAGTTCGAGGAGTCGCGCCAGATCCTGCGCGACATCGAATCGCTGGACAACCACACCGCGTTCCTGTTCGACAAGATCAACTTCCTGATGGACGCCACGGTCGGCTTCATCAACATCAACCAGAACAAGATCATCAAGATCTTCTCGGTCGCCAGCGTCGCCCTGCTGCCGCCGACCTTGGTGGCCAGCCTGTACGGCATGAACCTGAAGTTCCCCGAGATCGAGCTGCTCGGGACCGCCAGCTATCCCTACGTGCTGGTGCTGATGGCCGCCAGCGCGCTGGTGCCCATGTGGTACTTCCGCAAGCGCGGCTGGTTGCGCTGACGCCGACGCTCAGGCCGCGCGGGCGCGCGCCCGCGCGGCGTGCTCGCCGGCCCGGTGGCCGAGCGTGAACGCCTCCTCGAACACCGAGTAGCCGGCCCAGTCGGCGTGCGCCAGGCTGACCCGCGGGCCGCGCAGCGGCAGGCCGGCCAGCCGGGCGCGCGCGCCCGGCACCGGGATCGCCATCGCGTGCCCGTAGCGCGCCACCGCCACCCGCTGCAGCCGGCGCGGCAGGTCGGGATGGACGGGCGCGAGGTCGGCCAGGGCGAGGTCGCGCCAGTGCGACCAGGGCCGTTGCAGCAGCTCGCCGCGCGCCGCCTCGCCGGGGGCGTGGTACCAGGTCAGCACGGTGGGCCCGGGGCGCGGGTCGAGCCGCTGGTGCGTGGCGTCGACGTAGCCCAGGCCGGCGCCGTCCTGCAGCACGTTGTCCCAGGCCGGTGCGGCGCCCGGCCGGTCGGCCAGCGGCGCATCCAGCTGCAGGTTGACCACCACCCAGGGCGCCGAGCGGGTGGCGGCGCCGGCCGCCCGCAGCGGCCCGGGCGCAGCCGCCAGCAGGCGCGCGGCCACCGCGGCCGGCAGCGCCAGCACCGCGTGCGCGGCCTGCCAGCGCTCCAGCGCGCCGCTGGCGAGGTCGAGCGCATCGACCTCGACCCCGTGCCGGCCCTCGGCCACGCGCAGCACGACGCGGCCGGTGCGCAGCCGCTCGCCCAACGGCGCGGCCAGCCGGCGCGCCAGCCAGGCATTGCCTTCCGGCCAGGTCAGCACGGCGTCGCGCTCGCCCTCCTCGCCGGGCGCCTGGAAGCCGTGCCGGCTGGCGAAGTAGTGCAGCCCGGCCCAGGCCGAGACCACCGCCGTGCCGGCGCCGTAGTCGTCGCGGCAGCAGTAGTCGAGGTACCAGCGCAGGTCGGGGGCGGTGAAGCCCTCGCGGTCCAGCCAGCGCGCGAACGGCTCGGCGTCCAGCGCCAGCTGGGCCGGTTGCGGCTCGCCGGCCGGCAGCGTGTAGCGGGCCGCGCGGGCGGCGCTGCGCACGGCGGCGGCGAAGCGCCGGTACTGGGCCAGCGTGGCCGGGTCGGCGTCGTGCACCGGCAGCAGCCCCTCGTGCCAGGCGCCGCCGCTGAACAGCCGCTCCTGCGGGCTGTGGCACAGGTGGCGCTCGTCGTAGCGCCAGCGGCCGGCCACGCGGCGCCGCAGCCCGACCTCCTCCAGCAGGTCCTGCACCTCGCGCGCGTCGTCGCCGGGCAGCGGCAGGTAGTGCGCGCCCCAGGGACAGGCAAGGCCACCGAGCACGCCGGCGCGGCTGTTGCCGCCGGCCTCGTCCTCCAGGTCGAGCACCACCAGGTCCTCGATCCCACGGGCCCGCAGGGCGCGCGCCGCCGCCAGGCCGGCCACGCCGGCGCCGGCCACCACCACCTGCGCCCGCCGGGCGACCGGCGGGCCGCCGGGCGCCACGCCATCGCGCAGCAGGTGGCCACGCTCGGGGTGGCCGGCGACGAAGCCGCCCTCGACCGCCCGCGTGCCGCAGCCGGCCAGCGGCACCACGGCCGCGCCGGCGAGCAGCGCACGGCGCCGCAGGCTCATGGCTGGACCCGGCCCCACTCGCGCTCGTAGGTGGTGACCAGGGTCTGGTTGGACAGCCGGTTCACCGCCGCCGGCACCCGCTGCATGTCGGGCGGGAAGTCGAACAGCGCCGCCAGGCCCGGCGGCGTCAGGAAGCGCAGGCCGTCCGGCAACGCCTCGGGCATCCGCCACGGCCGCCGGCTGGCTAGCACGTAGCCCCATTCGCCGAAGCTGGGCACATGGGCGTGGTAGGGCGTGGCGCGCAGGCCGACCGACTCGATGGTGGTCACCACGGTCCAGAAGCTCTGGCGCGCCACCAGCGGCGAGGTGGTCTGCACCACGGCGTAGCCGCTGGCGGCCAGGCGCCGGTCCAGCAGGGCGTAGAAGGACGCGGTGTACAGCTTGCCGATGGAGAAGTTGGTCGGGTCGGGGAAGTCGACGATCACCACGTCGTAGGTCTCGTCGCCCTCCTCCAGCCAGCGGAAGGCATCGGCCTGCACCACGCGCAGCTTGGGCGAGGTCAGCGCGCCGCCGTTCAGGCGCACCAGCGCCGGGTTCTGGCTGAACAGGCGTGTCATGTGCGGGTCCAGCTCCACCAGCGTGACGCTCTCGACGCCCGGATGGCGCAGCACCTCGCGCGCCGCCATGCCGTCGCCGCCGCCCAGGATGGCCACCTTGCGCGGGTGGCCGTGCGCCGCCATCGCCGGGTGCACCAGCGCTTCGTGGTAGCGGTACTCGTCGCGTTCGGCGAACTGCAGGTTGCCGTTGAGGAACAGGCGCAGGCCGGCGCGCCCCTGCGTCACCACGATGCGCTGCCAGGCCGAGCTCTCGGCCAGCACGATGCGGTCCTGGTAGAAGCGGTCCTCGGCCAGCGAGGTGATGCGGCCGGCGCCGGCCAGCCCGCCCGCCAGCAGCAGCAGCGTCGCCGCGCAGGCCAGCGCGTGGGCGGGCAGGCGGCGCAGCTCGTGCCGGAACAGCCACAGCGCCCAGGTCGCCACCGCCGCGTTCAGCAGGCCGAACACGAACCCGGTGCGCACCAGCCCGAGCTGCGGCACGAAGAACAGCGGGAAGGCGATCGACACCGCCAGCGCGCCCAGGTAGTCGAACGTGAGCACCTGCGACACCAGCTCCTTGAGCGCCACGTCGCGCCGCAGGATGCGCATCACCAGCGGGATCTCCAGCCCGACCAACAGGCCGACCGCCAGCACCAGCCCGTACAGCAGCGGCCGGAAGCCGTGCGGCGCCCAGGCGTTGGCCAGGAACAGCAGCGCCGGCAGGCTGCCGCCGACCAGCGCCACCAGCAGCTCGATGCGCAGGAAGTGCGCCGGCAGCTGGCGCTCGAAGTACTTCGACAGCCAGGAGCCCACGCCCATCGCGAACAGGTAGGTGCCGATGATGGTGGAGAACTGCAGCACCGAGTCGCCGAGCAGGTAGGACGCCAGCGCGCCGGCGGCCAGCTCGTAGACCAGCCCGCAGGCGGCGACGGTGAACACCGAGGCGAGCAGCGCCACCTCGAGCGGCCGCGGGCCGGCGCGGCGCGGCGCGTGCGCGGACGCCGGCATCTCAGTGGATGGCGGCGGCCACGATGATGGAGATGCCCAGGCACATGGCGGCGACCACGGCGCCCAGCGCCAGGTTCTGCTTCTCGACCAGTTCCTCCCACAGGTCATAGGGGGTGAGCTTGTCGATGATCAGGAAGCTGAGCCAGAAGATGCCGATGCCGATCAGCGCGTAGACGATGGAGCCGACGACGACGGCGGGTTTCAGCCATTCGATGCCCATGGGGACCTCCGGGAACGGAACGCGTTGGCGCAGGGGCTCACTTGTGGCCACCCCCGCTGGAAGAGCCGCCCCAGGAACCGCCGCTGCTGCGCGCGCTCCCGGAGCCGCCGGAACCGCCGTCGTCCCGCAGCAGCGCGAACAGCACCACGAGCAGGATGATGACGGCAAGGATGATGAGGATGGTGGCGCAGCCGCAGCCCACGCCACCGCCGGTGCTGGTGGGCCCGGCGTCGCCGCGCCGCAGCTGGTCGCCCTTGCCCTGCAGCCCGAACGCCTGCACGACCGCGGCGCTGGGCAGCGCGCCGCCGCTGGACCAGGTGACCTCGCGCGCCGACTGCTCCATCGACAGCAGCCGCTTGCCGCTGGCGAAGTCCCGGTTGGCGGTGCGCTGGCCGCGTTCCACCGGCCAGTAGAACTCGCCGGCCACGTAGAAGGTCTCGGCCGTGTAGCTCTCGCGCAGGGTGTAGCGGGTGCCCAGGTAGGTCGCCTCGCTGCCGCCCGGCGCGAGCGTCGGCGCGCCCGTCACCGGCCGCACCAGGCTCCAGCCGTCCTCGGCGTCGACCAGGAAGACGAAGCCGCGCTTGCGGTTGTAGAGCAGGTATTCGCTCCAGCCGAAGCGCTCGTCCTCCTCGCCCGCCAGCCAGCCCATGCGGTGCTGGAACCCGACCACCTGCCACTCGGCCCCCTGCAGCGTGCCGAGCGCGCCGAGCGGGATGAGCGGCTGCACCGGCTCGTCCTGGAGGGCATGGCGCAGCTCGCCGCCGACGCCCTGCGACAGGTCGATCAGGCTGTGGCAGCTGCCGCAGGTGATGCTGCGGGTGCCTTCCAGCCGCACCTCGACCGGCGCGCCGCAGTTCGGGCAGGCGAACTGGCGCGCCTTCTCCTCGCGTGCGCTCTCGCCGGCCAGCCCGGCCAGCTGCAGGTCGTCCAGCCGCACCTCGCGCCCGCGCCCGACCGGCGGCGGTGCCACGCCCCAGTCGATCGACAGCACCTCGCCGTCGTCGCTGCGCAGTTCGACCACCGCGAACGGCTGGCCCGGCGGCGGCAGCTTGGGCAGTTCGCCCTGCGCCGCCAGCAGCACGGCCTGGTCGTTGGTGGTGACGGTGAAGCGCTTGCTGGCCACCGCCGTCGTCGCGCCCAGCCGCAACTGCGCGGGCTGCGGCACCTCGCGCTGCAGCGAGGCCGGGAACGAGAACACGTAGGCGCCGTTGTCCTCGGCCAGCTGGCCGCTGGCGCCGTCGTCGAACAGGGCCTGCCACTCCGACCAGGTGCCGCTGCCGCTGCGGTACTGCAGGCGCCCCACCAGGGTGAAGGCGCGGCCGTCGAAGCGGCCGCTGGCCATCAGCTGCAACGGGCTGTGGTCGTCGAACAGCTCGGCCATCTTGCCCACCCGGGCCAGCGTGTCGCCGGCGCGCACCACGGTGCTGCGGCAATAGCTGCACACCGCGTGGGTGGACTGGGCGCTGCGGAACTCCACCGGCGCGCCGCAGCCCGGACACGGGGCACGGTAGCTGCGCTGGGGGGTCTCGGTGGGCAAGTGGCTCAGCCGTTGGGCCCGGGCTGGCCCGCCGGCAGGGCGCGGGCGGTGCCGGGCGCGGTGCGATCAGACTAGCTTCTTCAGCAGCTCGGCCTTCTTGGCATCGAATTCGTCCTGGGTCAGGATGCCCTTGGCCTTGAGTTCGCCCAGCTTCTCCAGCGTGGCCATGACGTCCTCCGGCCGCACGCCGGCGCCGGGGGCACCGGCGGCCGGCTGGCCGGCCGGGGCGGCGGTGCCCCCGTGCAGCCCCTGCTGCAGGTTCTGCGCCAGCACCTGGCCCAGCGCCACCCCGGCGCCCAGCCCCATGGCGTCGCCGGCGATGCCGCTGCCGCCGCCGCCCTTGGCCATCTCCGGGATGGCCTGGGCGGTCTGGTACTGCATGAAGCGGCCCATGTCGTTGCCCACCATGCCCATGCCGATGCGCTGGTCGAGGACCTTCTGCAGCTCCTCGGGCAGCGACAGGTTCTGCACCGTCAGCCCCTCCAGCTGCAGCCCGAGGGCGGCGAACGCAGGCCCGAGCTCCTTGGCCAGGGCCTGGGCGAAGGCGACCTGGTTGGCCGCCAGGTCCAGGAACGGGATGCCGCTCTTGGCGATGGCATCCGACATGTGCTGCAGCACCAGCCCGCGCAGCTGGCCGTCCAGGTCGGCCACGGTGTAGCTGTCGCGGGTGCCCGAGATCTCGGTGTGGAACAGCCGCGGGTCGGCGATGCGGAAGCTGTAGTTGCCGAACGCGCGCAGCCGCACGGCGCCGAAGTCCTTGTCGCGGATGGTGATCGGCTGCGCCGTGCCCCAGCGCTGGTCGACCTGCTGGCGCGTGCTGAAGAAGTAGACGTCGCTCTTGAACGGCGACTCGAACAGCTTGTCCCAGTTCTTCAGGTAGGTCAGCACCGGAATGGTCTGCGTCGTCAGCTTGTACAGGCCGGGGCCGAACACGTCGGCCACCTTGCCCTCGTTGACGAACACCGCCATCTGCGACTCGCGCACGGTGAGCGCGGCACCGTACTGGATTTCCATCCCCGCCATCGGGTGGCGCCAGGCGAGCGTGCCGTCGCCGGACTCCGTCCACTGCAGGACGTCGATGAATTGCTTCTTGACGAAATCCATCAGGCCCATGGTCACTCCTTGGCGGTGCGGGCCATGATACCCGCGCCGTTTGTCAGGGCAACGCGCGCGGTGCGCGCCCGCGCCGCAGGTCGCGCTCGTCGACGGCCGCGGGCCGGAAGTGGTGCAGCACGGCGTCCATCAGGGCCCGCGCCCGGGCCGAGTGGTCGGCGCCGAAGTTGCACACGTAGACGTCGGCGGTCACCGCGCCCAGCTCGGGCCAGGTGTGCAGGCACAGGTGCGACTCGGCCAGCAGGACGGTGGCGGTGACGCCGCCGGCCCCGCTGGCGCTGGCCGGGAAGGCGTGCGCCAGCTCCGCCACCGGTTGCAGGCCGGCCTCCTGCACCGCCGCCCGGCACCACGCCAGCAGGCGCGGCGCATCGGTCAGCCAGTGCGCGTCGCAACGGCAGCCGTGCAGGTCGGCGGTGAGGTGCAGCCCGTCCATGGGCGCACTGTAGACCACGGTGGCGCGGCCGCGGCGGGCCCGCGCCGCCGCGTCAGACCGGTTCTTCCAGCAGCGCCGCCGGGGTCGCCGCCGCCTCGCGGGCCGCCGCGCCGCGCCGGCTGAACCAGGCGACGTAGAGCACCGGCAGCACCACCAGGGTGAGCAGCGTGGCGGTGATCAGCCCGCCGATGACCACGATGGCCAGCGGGCGCTGGGTCTCGGAGCCGATGTCGTGCGACAGCGCCATCGGCAACAGCCCCAGCGCCGCCAGCATGGCCGTCATCAGCACGGTGCGCAGGCGCTGCATGGAGCCGGTGCGGGCGGCGGTCAGCACGTCGGCGCCCTGGGAGCGCAGCTGCTGGAATACCGACAGCATCACCACCCCGTTGAGCACCGCCTGCCCCGACAGCGCGATGAAGCCGATCGCCGCCGACACCGACAGCGGGATGCCGAACACCCACAGGGCGACGAAGCCGCCGATCAGCGCCAGCGGCACGTTGACCAGGATCAGCGTGGCCAGCTGCACCGACTTGAAGGCGTCGAACAGCAGCACGAAGATCAGCAGCAGCGAGATCGGCACCACCACCGACAGCCGCTTCATGGCCCGCTCCTGGTTCTCGAACTCGCCCGACCAGGTGACGGTGTAGCTCTCGGGCAGCTTGACTGCGCCGTTCACGCGGGCCTGCATGTCCTTGACCACCGAGCCCATGTCGCGGTCCTTGATGAAGATGCCGATGGCCATGGTGCGGCGGCCGCTCTCGCGGGCGATGTTCATCGCGCCGCTGAGCTCGCGGATGTCGGCCACCGCGCCGAGCTGGGCGTAGCCGCCGTCCGGGGTCGGGATCAGCGTCTGCGGCAGCGAGGCGATGACGCGGCGCGGCTCGGGCAGCCGCACGGCCACCGAGAACTTGCGCTCGCCCTCCCAGATCTGGGTGGCGGCCTTGCCGGCCAGCGCCGCCTCCACCACGTCCTGCACGTCCTGCACGTTCAGGCCCAGGCGGGCGGCGCGGTCGCGGTCGATGTCGATCACCAGCTGCGGCAGTTCGCCCTGGCGGTCGATCTCGGCCCGGTAGACGCCGGCGACCTGCTTGATCTCGCGCTCGATCTGCTGGGTGACCCGGCGCAGTTCCGCCAGGTCGTCGCCGGCCACCTTGATGACGATCTGGCCGTCGATCTGCGAGATCGACTCCAGCACGTTGTCGCGGATCGGCTGTGAGAAGCTGGGCTGCACGCCAGGCACCGCCGACACCGCGCGGTCCATCTGCTCGAGAAGCTTCTCGTGGGTGAGCCCGGGCCGCCACTCCTCGGCCGGCTTGATGTCGACGAACACCTCGGCCATGCTGATGGTCTTGGGGTCGGTGCCGTCCTCCGGCTGGCCGGCCTTGGAGACGGTGGTGCGCACCTCGGGCACGGTGAGCAGCGCCTTGCGCACGTTGCGCAGCACGCGCGCGGCCTCGTCGTTGGAGATGCTGGAAGGCAGCCGCAGGTTGACCCAGATGGTGCCCTCGTTCAGCTCGGGAAGGAACTCCGACCCCAGCCGCGAGGCCGCCAGCATGCCGGCGCCGAAGGTGGCCAGCGCGATCAGCATGACCAGCTTGCGCCGCGCCAGCGCCCAGTCGAGCAGCGGCTCGTACAGGTTCTTGCAGGCCGCCACCAGCCGGTTGTCGCCGTGCGGCAGCTTGCGGCGCAGCATCCAGAAGGCCAGCAGCGGCACCAGCGTGAGCGAGAACACCAGCGAGCCGATCAGCGCGGTGGTGACCGACAGCGCCATCGGCTGGAAGATCCGGCCCTCGTGGCGCTGCAGCGCGAAGATCGGGATGTGGGCCGCGATGATGATCAGCATCGAGAACAGCGTCGGCCGGCCGACCTCGTTGGCGGCGTCGATGATGGTGGCCTTGCGGTCGGACTCGCGCAGCTCCTCCTTGTTCTCGGCCAGCCGGTGCATGATGTTCTCGATCACGATCACCGCACCGTCGACGATGATGCCGAAGTCCATCGCGCCGAGCGACAGCAGGTTGGCCGGCACGCCCATGATCTTCAGGCCCATGAAGGTGGCCAGCAGGGCCAGCGGGATCACCACCACCACCGCGAAGCTGGCGCGCACGTTGCCCAGGAACAGGTACAGCACCAGCGAGACCAGCAGCGCGCCCTCGACCAGGTTGCGGAACACCGTCGACAGGGTCTTGCCCATCAGCCAGGTGCGGTCGTAGTACGGCACGATCTGCACGCCCTTGGGCAGGCCGCGGGCGTTGAGCTGGGCGATCTTCTCCTTCACCGCCTTGAGCACCACGCTCGGGTTCTCGCCCTTGCGCATGACCACGATGCCGGTGACCACGTCGTCGTCGCCGTCCTGGCCCACGGTGCCCAGGCGCGGCACCGCGCCGACGTTCACCTGGGCGACGTCGCGCACCAGGATCGGGGTGCCGCCACGCGCGGCCACCACGATGCGGCCGATGTCGTCGGGCGAGCGCAGCAGGCCGATGCCGCGGATGGCGTACTGCTGCGAGCCCTGGGCGACGTAGCTGCCGCCGGCATTCGAGTTGCCGCGCCCCAGCGCGTCGAGCAGGTTCTGGAAGGTGAGCTTGGTGGCGCGCAGCTTGTCGAGGTCGGGCTGCACCTCGTACTGCTTGATGAAGCCGCCCATGGCCACCACGTCGGCGATGCCGGGCACCTGGCGCAGCGCCCGCTCGACCACCCAGTCCTCGATGGTGCGCAGCTCGGTCGTGCTCAGGCCGTCGCCGCGCACCCGGTAGCGCATGATCTCGCCCACCGGCGTGGCGTTGGGCGCGATGTTGGCCTCGACGCCGGGCGGCAGGTCGATCGAGCGCAGCCGCTCGTTGACCTGGGCCCGCACCGCCAGCACGTCGGCCTTGTCGTCGTAGGTGACGACGGTGAACGACAGGCCGAACTGGGTGTGCGAGAACACCCGGATCGAGTTCGGCAGGCCCGACAGCGCCACCTCGATCGGCAGCGTGACCTGCTTCTCGACCTCTTCGGCTGCGCGGCCGGGGTACAGGGCGATGACCGTCACCTGGGTGTCGGTGACGTCCGGGAAGGCCTCGACCGACAGGTTGCTGAAGGCGATGACGCCGGCCAGCGCGAACAGCAGCGTGCCCAGCACCACGAACAGGGGCTGGTGCAGCGCGAAGTGGATCAGGCGCCTCATCGCGCGGCCGCCGCCTTGTCGGTGGCAGCCCCGTCGGCGCCCATCTTCGACGGATCGGACGGCCGGGCGTCGTCGAGCGCGATGCGGTACTGGCGCATCAGCATCAGCAGGTTGTCGGTGACCACCTTCTCGCCGGCCTCCAGGCCGCGGCTGACCAGCGCCTCGGTCGGGCCCTGCCAGCCCAGGACCACCTCGCGCTGCTCGAACACGCCCGGCTGCACCTCGACCATCACCGAATGGCGGGTGCCGGACAGCGTGACCGCCTGGGCCGGGACGACCACGCCGGCGCCCGGCGTGCGCTCGATCCGGGCGGTGGCCAGCATCTCGGCCTTGAGCTTGCGCTCCGGGTTGGCGATCAGGCCGCGGACCTTGATGGTGCGGGTGCTGGCATCGATGAAGTCGGCCGCCGCGATCACCTGGCCCTCGAACTTCTGGCCCGGCAGCGTCGGCACGACCAGCTCGAAGTGGGCGCCCGGCTTCAGGGTGCCGGCCTCGCTCTCGCGGGCATCGATCACCACCCACAGCGAGGTCGGGTCGCTGACCACGAACAGCGGCGGCACGCCCGGGCCCATCTGGTCGGGGCGCAGCTCCTGGCCCGGGGTGAGGTTGCGTTCGACCACCAGGCCGGGAATGCCGGCGACCAGCGCCAGCCGCTGGTCGACCCCGCCGCCGGCGGCGGCGCCGTACAGCCGGGTGCGCGCGGCGGTGCGCTGCACCTCGGCCTGGGTGCGGGCGGCATCGGCTTCGGCCTGCTCCAGGTCCTTGCGGGCGATGACGCCGGCCTCGAACAGCTCGCGCTGGCGCGCCAGCGTCTTCTGCGCCAGCCGCTCGTCGACGCCGGCCTTGGCGGTGTCGGCCTGGGCGACGCCGAAGTCGGGCGAGGCCAGCTGCGCCAGCACCGTGCCCGGCTTGACCGGCTGGCCGACGTCGGTGGCGATGCGCACGACCCGGCCGGCGAACGCAGGGTAGATGCGCTGGGTGCGGTCCTCGTTCCAGACCAGCCGCGCCGGCAGTTCCACGGTGAGGGTCTTGGCCGGGGCCGCCGCCACCACGCCCAGCTGGGCCAGTTGCGGATGGCCGGGCGGGTAGCGGAACTGGGTGCCTTGCAGCACCGGCGTCGGCGGCGCGGCCGCCGGCGCGGGGGCCTCGCGGCAGGCCGCCAGGGCGAGCGCCGCCGGCAGCAGCAGGGAGAGAAGGGAACGGGTCACGATCGCGGTCCGGGGCGGGAAGTCAGGGGGTCGGCGGTTGCTGGCGCAGCTGCCAGGCGGTGGAAGCGCGCGCGAAGTCGGCGCGCGCGGCGAGGTCGTCGAGCAGCACGCTGCGCAGGGTGCGGCGGGCATCGAGCAGGTCGACCAGCGGCAGTGCGCCGCGCGAGTAGGCCAGCTCGGCCATGCCGGCGACCTGGCGCGCGCGCGGCACGATGGCCTGCTCGAACTCGGCCGCACGGGCAGCGGCGGAACGCAGGTCCTCGGCCAGCCGGCCGCTCTCGGCCCGGGCCTGGCGGCGCACCTTCTCCAGCTGGTCCTGGGTGCTGTCGAGCGTGGCGCGCGCGCGGGCGATCTCGCCGTCGTAGCCGTAGGCGCCGAGCATGCCGCCCAGCGGCACCGACACCCGCAACTCGAGCAGGCGGCTGGAGGTGCCGGGGAAGTGGTCGAGCGAGGCGCCCAGGGTCAGGTCGTTGCGGCGCAGGGCGGCGGCGGCGTCGAACGCGGCCTGGGCCGCCTCGACCCGCCGGCGCGCCGCCAGCACGTCGGCCCGCTGCTCGATGTCGGGCAGGCCGGGCTGCTCGGCCACCAGCGGTGGCCAGGCCGGCTCGACCTGCAGCTCGCCCTGCAGGCCGAGCAGCTGAGCCAGCGTCAGCGCGGCCCGCTGGCGGTCGGCCTGGGCGCCGCGCAGCTCGGTCTGGGCCCGGCGCGCCTCGATCTCGGTGCGCAGGCTCTCCTGCAGCGAGATGTCGCCGGCGCGCTGGCGGCGCTGCGAGGCGCCGGCCAGCTCGGCCGCGCCGCGCTCCATGGCGCCGACCTGCTCGACCCGCTCCTGCGCGGCCAGCAGGTCGAAGTAGGCCGAGGCGACCGCGATCTGCTGCTGCACGACCACGTCGGCGACGTCGTGCTGGGCCGCACCGGCCACGCCCTCGGCGGCGCGGGTGCGCAGTTCGCGCTTGTTGCCGCGTTCGTAGGTCCAGTCGACGCCGAGCGACTTGTCGATGCGCTTGCTGCCCAGCACGCTGCCGCTGCCGATGCCGTTGGCCAGGTCGAGCTGCGAGGCCTTGGCGATGACCACCGGGATCGGCGCATGGTCGGCCGCCACCACGTCGGCGCGTGCCGACGCCAGCGCGCGTCGCGCCAGCGACACGTCGACGTTCTCGCGCGCCACCTGCAGCGCCTGGGCAAGCGTCAATACCTGCGGGGCGGCTTGCGCCCACGCCCAGGCCGGCAGCACCAGGCAGGCAGCCAGCCACCACTGTCCGAATCTCATGCTCTGTTTATCACCGGCAAGCACTGACCCTCCCCTGACCCGTTGAATCCGTAGAAGCACGTAGAACGGCCGAGCGCCCGGTCCTGCCGACATGGCCCGCTGCTGCGCATCCCGCCACCCTCAGGACAGCAGTGCCTGGACGATGGCGGCCGAGTGCCGGCTGGCGACCTCGCGCACGAAGCGCGTGAAGTCGCCGTGGGCCGCATCGTCGGCGCGGTCGGAGACCGTGCGCACGGCGGCGAACGGCACCCCGTAGTCGTGGCAGACCTGGGCGATCGCCGCCCCCTCCATCTCGACCGCCAGCGCCTGCGGCAACACCGCCTGCAGGTGCCGGCTCTCGCTGTCGGTGGAGACGAACCGGTCGCCGCTGATCACCAGCCCGCGGTGCAGGCGCGTGCCCGGCAACGCCCGCTGCGCGGCCGCCGCCAGCCGTTCGCTCAGCGGGCCGTCGGTGGCGAAGCGGTCGGTGCCGTACAGCGGCACCTCGTAGCGCGGGAAGATGGGCGAGGCGTCGAGATCGTGCTGCAGGAAGGCGTCGGCCACCACCACGTGGCCGACCTCGACCCCCGGCGCCAGCCCGCCGGCGACGCCGGTGAACACGATCCGGTCGACGCCGAAGCGCTCGACCAGCACCGCCGCCGTGGTCGCGGCCGCCACCTTGCCGATGCGCGACAGCACCGCCACCACCTCCTGGCCGTGCAGGTGGCCGACCCAGAACTCGCGCCCGGCCACGGCCTGCCGGCTCTCGTCGGGCATGAGGGCCAGCACGGCGGCCAGTTCCTCGTGCATGGCGGAGACGATGGCGAGACGGGGCATGGTGCAGGGGCGGCCGGCGCCGCCCGCGGAGCGGGTGCTGGAGACTCTACTCCGCGCTATCTGCGCTCGCGCAGTTCGCGGCGCAGGATCTTGCCGACCGGGGTCTTGGGCAGGTCGGTGCGGAACTCCACCACCCGCGGCTGCTTGTAGCCGGTGAGGTTGGCGCGGCAGTAGTCGCGTACCTGCTCCTCGGTGAGCGCCGGATCCTTCTTCACCACCACCAGCTTGACGGCCTCGCCGGTCTTCTCGTCGGCCACGCCGACCACCGCGCACTCCAGCACGCCGTCGAGCCGGGCCACCACGTCCTCGACCTCGTTGGGGTACACGTTGAAGCCGGACACCAGCACCATGTCCTTCTTGCGGTCGATGATCCTGAAATAACCGTGCTCATCCATCAGGCCGACGTCGCCGGTCTTGAAGTAGCCGTCGGCCGTCATGACCTTGGCCGTCTCGTCGGGCCGCTGCCAGTAGCCGGCCATCACCTGCGGGCCCTTGATGGCGATCTCGCCGGGCTGGCCAACCGGGACGTCGCGGCCCTCGTCGTCGATCAGCTTCATGTCGGTCGACGGCAGCGGCACGCCGATGGTGCCGGTGTACTGGGTGCTCGTGACCGGGTTGCAGCTGGCCGAGGGCGAGGTCTCCGACAGGCCGTAGCCCTCGCAGATCGGGCAGCCGGTCCGGTCCAGCCAGAGCTGGGCCACCGCGCCCTGCACCGCCATGCCGCCGCCGATCGAGATCTTCAGGTTGCTCCAGTCCACCTTGCCGAAGTCGGGGTGGTTGGCCAGGCCGTTGAACAGCGTGTTGACGGCCGGGAAGCTGTGGAAGGTGTGGCGCGACAGCTCCTTGAGCGTGCCGGCCAGGTCGCGCGGGTTGGGGATCAGGATCTGCTTGCCGCCCATGCGCAGCGACAACATCATGGAGCAGGTGAAGGCGAAGATGTGGTACAGCGGCAGCGCGCAGACGCCCGTGACCTGCTCGTGCGCCACGCGGCCGACCACCGGCTGGTTCCAGGCCTCCGACTGCAGCACGTTGGCGATGACGTTGCGGTGCAGCAGCACCGCGCCCTTGGACACCCCGGTGGTGCCGCCGGTGTATTGCAGCACCGCGACGTCGTCGGGGCCCAGCGCCACCGGGCGCAGCGCGGCGCGCCCGCCCTGCGCCACCGCCTCGCGGAAGCGCACGGCGCCGGGCAGGTCGTAGGCCGGCACCATCTTCTTGACGCTGCGCACGACGTAATTGACCAGCGTGCCCTTGAGCAGCCCGAGCAGGTCGCCCATCGCCGCCAGCACCACGTGCTTGACGGGGGTGGAGGCGATGCACTGCTGCAGCGTGGCGGCGAAGTTCTCGATGATGATGATGGCCTTGGAGCCCGAGTCGCGCAGCTGGTGCTCGAGTTCACGCGGGGTGTACAGCGGGTTGACGTTCACCACCACCAGGCCGGCGCGCAGGATGGCCGCCACCGCCACCGGGTACTGCGGCACGTTGGGCATCATGACCGCCACCCGGTCGCCCTTGGCCAGGCCCAGCCCCTGCAGGTAGGCGCCCAGCGCGCGGCTGAGCGTGTCGACCTGGCGGTAGCTGACGTCCTGGCCCATGAAGCTGTAGGCGGGCCGGTCGGCGTAGCTGCCGAAGCTCTGCTCCATCAGCTGGACCAGCGAGGCATAGGCGGACGCATCGACCTCGGCCGGCACGCCGGCCGGGTAGGCGCCCAGCCAGGGGCGAGTACTCATTCTGGTGTCTCCTGGGGTCCTGGTGGCACGGCGATTGTGTCGCGCGACTCATCAGGACAGCCTTCTGTTTTCCCTAGGCCGGACGTCCTGCGCGCGGGTTCCGGGGCGAGGCCCGGACCGGCCCGGACCGGCTGCCGCTGCGGTGGCCGCAGGTTCCGCGGCCACCGCGCTCAGGCGTGCAGCGCGATCAGCACCTCGTCCAGCATCTTCTTGGCGTCGCCGAACAGCATGCGGTTGTTGTCCTTGTAGAACAGC
>NZ_WSEL01000006.1 GCF_009758015.1 Ramlibacter pinisoli | reverse complement strand
GCCTGCGCTTCGCCATCCGCGAAGGCGGCAAGACCGTCGGCTCCGGCGTTGTCGCCAAGATCATGGAATAAGGCGAAACAGCATGGCCACCCAACAGAAGATCCGCATCCGCCTCAAGGCCTTCGATTACAAGCTGATCGACCAGTCCGCCGCCGAGATCGTCGACACCGCCAAGCGCACCGGCGCCATCGTCAAGGGCCCGGTGCCCCTGCCGACGCGCATGAAGCGCTTCGACATCCTGCGCTCGCCGCACGTCAACAAGTCGAGCCGCGACCAGTTCGAGATCCGCACGCACCAGCGCCTGATGGACATCGTCGACCCGACCGACAAGACCGTGGACGCGCTGATGAAGCTCGACCTGCCGGCCGGCGTGGACGTCGAGATCAAGCTGCAGTAAGCCGTCCTCGACAGGAAGTCAGTGCCCGCTCTTGCCAGGCTTGGCAAGAGCGGGCTATAATTTCGGGCTCCGCGCTTTTTGACGAGGCGCGGAGCTTTTATCAACCTTCTTTCGCCGCTTCCTTCGGGGAGCGTCAAACGCAGAAGCCAATTGCAGCGGCTGCGGCGGAAGCAACGGAGCAACAACATGAGTCAGAGCAACTCCCTCGGGTTGCTGGGCCGCAAGGTGGGCATGATGCGCCTGTTCACCGATGACGGGGACGCTGTTCCTGTCACGGTGGTCGACGTGTCGGGCAACCGCGTCACCCAGGTCAAGACCCAGGACAACGACGGCTACGTGGCCCTGCAGGTCACGTTCGGCAAGCGCAAGACCTCGCGCGTGACCAAGCCGTTGGCTGGCCACCTCGCCAAGGCGGGCGTGGAGCCGGGCGAGATCATCCAGGAATTCCGCGCCACCGCGGACACCGCCGGCAAGTACGCCGCCGGCGCCACCATCCCCGTGACCGACGTGTTCGCCGTGGGCCAGAAGGTCGACGTGCAGGGCACCTCGATCGGCAAGGGCTTCGCCGGCACCATCAAGCGCCACAACTTCAGCTCGCAGCGCGCCTCGCACGGCAACAGCCGTTCGCACAACGTGCCCGGCTCGATCTCGATGGCGCAGGACCCGGGCCGCGTGTTCCCGGGCAAGAAGATGACCGGCCACATGGGCGACGAGACCGTCACCACCCAGAACCTCGACGTCATCCGCATCGACGAAGCCCGCCAGCTGCTGCTGATCAAGGGCGCCGTCCCGGGCTCCAAGGGTGGCTTCGTCACCGTGCGCCCGGCGGTCAAGGCCAAGCCGGTCGCCGAGAAGGGAGCGAAGTAATGCAACTCGAACTCCTGAACGAGCAGGGCCAGGCCGCGTCGAAGGTCGACGCGCCCGAGACCGTGTTCGGTCGTGAATACAACGAAGACCTGGTGCACCAGATCGTCGTCGCCTTCCAGGCCAATGCCCGCCAGGGCACCCGGGCCCAGAAGGACCGCGAGATGGTCAAGCACTCGACCAAGAAGCCGTTCAAGCAGAAGGGCACGGGCCGCGCCCGCGCCGGCATGACCTCCTCGCCGCTGTGGCGTGGCGGCGGCCGCATCTTCCCGAACAGCCCGGACGAGAACTTCACCCAGAAGATCAACAAGAAGATGTACCGCGCCGGCATGGCGTCCATCTTCTCGCAGCTCGCCCGCGAGGGCCGCCTGGCGGTGGTCGATTCCCTGAAGGTGGATTCGCCCAAGACCAAGCAGCTGGCTGCCAAGTTCAAGGCCATGAACCTTGACTCGGTGCTGGTGATCGCCGACGAGGTCGACGAGAACCTGTACCTTGCCTCCCGCAACCTGGTGAACGTGCTCGTGGTCGAGCCGCGTTACGCCGATCCGCTGTCGCTGGTGCACTACAAGAAGGTGCTGGTCACCAAGGGTGCCATCGACAAGCTCAAGGAGATGTTCGCATGAGTCGTGTGAACCCCACTCCCGCCGAACGCAAGTTCGACGAAGGCCGCCTGATGTCCGTGCTGGTCGCCCCGATCGTCTCCGAGAAGGCGACGCACGTGGCCGACAAGGCCAACTCGGTGACCTTCAAGGTGCTGCAGAACGCGACCAAGCCTGAGATCAAGGCCGCCGTTGAACTGATGTTCAAGGTCGAGGTCAAGGGCGTTTCCGTGGTGAACACCAAGGGCAAGACCAAGCGCTTCGGCCGCTCGGTGGGCCGCCGCGACAACGTGCGCAAGGCCTACGTGACGCTCAAGCCGGGCCAGGAACTCAACCTCTCCGGGGAGGCCGCGTAAACCATGGCAGTCGTCAAGATGAAACCGACCTCGCCCGGCCAGCGCGCCGTGGTCAAGGTCACCCGCGACCACCTGTACAAGGGTGACGCGTACGCGCCGCTGCTGGAGCCCCAGTTCCAGAAGGCCGGCCGCAACAACAACGGCCACATCACCACCCGCCACAAGGGCGGTGGCCACAAGCACCACTACCGCGTGGTCGACTTCCGTCGCAACAAGGACGGCGTGCCGGCCAAGGTCGAACGCATCGAGTACGACCCGAACCGCACGGCCCACATCGCGCTGGTGTGCTATGCCGACGGCGAGCGTCGCTACATCATCGCCCCGCGCGGCCTGGAAGTCGGCGCGCAGCTGGTGTCGGGTTCGGAAGCCCCGATCCGCGCCGGCAACACGCTGCCGATCCGCAACATCCCGGTGGGCTCGACCATCCACTGCATCGAGCTGCAGCCCGGCAAGGGCGCGCAGATCGCGCGCTCGGCCGGCACCTCCGCGACGCTGCTGGCGCGCGAAGGCACCTACGCCCAGGTCCGCATGCGCTCCGGCGAAGTGCGCCGTGTGCACGTCGAGTGCCGCGCCACGATCGGCGAGGTTGCCAACGAGGAACACAGCCTGCGCCAGCTCGGCAAGGCCGGCGTCAAGCGCCACATGGGCATCCGCCCGACGGTGCGCGGCGTCGCGATGAACCCGATCGACCACCCGCACGGCGGCGGCGAAGGCCGCACCGGCACGGGCAAGCCGCCGGTGGATCCGTGGGGCAACCTGACCAAGGGCTACCGCACGCGTAACAACAAGCGCACGCAGACCTTCGTCGTCTCGCGTCGCAAGAAGTAAGGGGTCGCACAGATGACGCGTTCTCTCAAGAAGGGTCCGTTCGTGGACCACCACCTGGTGGCGAAGGTCGACAAGGCCGTCTCCGCCAAGGACAAGAAGCCGATCCGTACTTGGTCGCGCCGCTCGATGATCCTGCCCGACTTCATCGGGCTGACCATCGCCGTGCACAACGGCAAGCAGCACGTGCCGGTCTACATCACCGACCAGATGGTGGGCCACAAGCTGGGCGAATTCGCCCTGACGCGCACCTTCAAGGGTCACCCCGCGGACAAGAAAGTCCAGAAGAAATAAGGAGCAGACATGGAAACCCGTGCAGTCCTCCGTGGCGTCCGCCTGTCCGTCGACAAGGGCCGGCTGGTGGCCGACCTGATCCGCGGCAAGAAGGTGGACCAGGCGCTGAACATCCTGGAATTCACCCAGAAGAAGGCCGCCGTCATCGTCAAGAAGGTGCTCGAGTCCGCGATCGCGAACGCCGAGCACAACGACGGCGCCGACATCGACGAGCTCAAGGTCAAGACCATCTACGTGGAGCAGGGCGCGACGCTCAAGCGTTTCACCGCTCGCGCCAAGGGCCGCGGCAACCGCATCAGCAAGCCCACGTGCCATGTGTACGTGACCGTCGGTAACTGAGGCCAGGAAGAATATGGGACAGAAAATCCACCCCACCGGCTTCCGTCTGTCGGTGAGCCGCAACTGGGCCAGCCGCTGGTACGCGAACAACCGCGACTTCGCCGGCATGCTGGCCGAGGACATCAAGGTGCGCGAGTACCTGAAGGCCAAGCTGAAGAACGCCGCCGTCTCGCGCGTCATGATCGAGCGTCCGGCCAAGAACGCCCGCATCACGATCTACTCCGCCCGTCCGGGCGTGGTGATCGGCAAGAAGGGCGAGGACATCGAGAACCTGAAGAAGGAACTCGCCGTCCGCCTGGGCGTGCCGGTGGCCGTGAACATCGAGGAAGTGCGCAAGCCCGAAGTCGATGCCCAGCTGATCGCCGACTCGATCACCCAGCAGCTCGAGAAGCGCATCATGTTCCGCCGCGCCATGAAGCGCGCGATGCAGAACGCCATGCGCCTGGGTGCCCAGGGCATCAAGATCATGTCGGCCGGCCGCCTGAACGGCATCGAGATCGCCCGCACCGAGTGGTACCGCGAAGGTCGCGTGCCGCTGCACACGCTGCGCGCCGACATCGACTACGGCTTCTCCGAGGCCAAGACCACCTACGGCGTCATCGGCGTCAAGGTCTGGGTCTACAAGGGCGACACCCTGGGCCGCAACGACGCCCCGTCGCTGGACAGCACGCCGCGCCCCGAGGGCGAGGAGCGTCGCGGTCCGCGTGGCCCGCGCCGTGACGGCGACCGTCGCCCCTCCGGCGACCGCCGCCCGCCGTCGCGCGGCCCGCGCACCGCGGGTGCCACCGGCACCACGAATGCCGCGCCGGCCGACGGCAGCGACAAGCCTGCAGAGGCCACCACTGGAGGTGCTGACGCACCGAAAAGCACCGTTAAGCGCGTTCCCCGCAAGGTCAGCGCGCCGGCCGCTCCCGCGGCCGACGGTAAAGGAGAGTAAACATGCTGCAACCCGCTCGCCGCAAATACCGCAAAGAGCAGAAGGGCCGCAACACCGGCATCGCCACCCGGGGCAACTCGGTGGCGTTCGGTGACTTCGGCCTGAAGTCCACCGATCGCGGCCGCCTCACGGCGCGCCAGATCGAAGCCGCGCGTCGCGCCATCTCGCGCCACGTCAAGCGTGGCGGCCGCATCTGGATCCGCGTGTTCCCGGACAAGCCGATCAGCCAGAAGCCTGCCGAGGTCCGCATGGGCAACGGCAAGGGCAACCCCGAGTACTACGTCGCCGAGATCCAGCCGGGCAAGGTGCTGTACGAGATCGTGGGCGTGCCCGAGGAGCTGGCGCGCGAGGCGTTCAAGCTGGCCGCGGCCAAGCTGCCCCTGCGCACCACCTTCGTCACCCGCATGATCGGCGCTTAAGGAGAAGACATGACCAAAGCTGCCGACCTGCGCCAGAAGGATGTTGCCGGCCTCGAGAACGAGGTCAAGGACCTGCAGCGCGCCCACTTCGGGCTGCGCATGCAGAAGGCCACGCAACAATTGACCAACACCGGTTCGCTGCGCGTCACGCGCCGCGACATCGCGCGCGCCAAGACCATCCTGGCCCAGAAGCGCGCGCAATCCGCCACCAAGTAAGGACTAGCCCATGACGGAAGCCAAGACCTCCCTCAAGCGCACCCTCGTTGGCAAGGTGGTGAGCGACAAGCGCGCCAAGACCGTCACGGTCCTGGTCGAGCGCCGCGTCAAGCACGAGCTCTACGGCAAGATCGTTGCCAAGTCGAGCAAGTACCACGCGCACGACGAGAAGGGCGAGTACCACGTCGGCGATCTCATCGAGATCACCGAGAGCCGCCCCATCTCCAAGACCAAGAACTGGGTCGCGACCCGCCTGGTCGAGAAGGCCGTCGCGGTTTAAGCCGACGCCTGCGCAGCCCCTGGAAACGGCCCACAATGTGGGCCGTTTTCGTTTTTCCACCCACGAGGAGATGACGCCATGATCAAGGTTGGTGATGCACTGCCGGATGTGACCCTGCAGGAGTATTCGGAAGTCGAAGGCAACGGCTGCAGCATCGGGCCGAACCCGGTCAAGGTGAAGGACGTCGCGGCCGGCAAGACCATCGCGGTGTTCGGCCTGCCCGGCGCCTTCACGCCCACCTGCTCGGCCAAGCACGTGCCGGGCTTCGTGCAGAAGTTCGACGACCTGAAGAAGGCCGGCGTCGACGAGATCTGGTGCGTGAGCGTCAACGACGCCTTCGTGATGGGCGCCTGGGCGCGCGACCAGAAGTCCGGCGGCAAAGTCCGCATGCTGGCCGACGGCAGCGCCGACTTCGCCAAGGCCACCGGCCTGACGCTGGACCTCAACGCCCGCGGCATGGGCCTGCGCAGCACGCGCTACTCGATGCTGGTCAAGGACGGCAAGGTGGCGACCCTCAACGTCGAGGCCCCCGGCAAGTTCGAGGTCAGCGACGCCGACACCCTGCTGGCGCAAGCCAAGGCCTGAGCGCCCGGCGGCGCCCGCCTCAGAGGTCGACCTTGAGGTAGTGCGCCCCCGGGATGGGGTTGTGGTAGTAGGGCTCGATGGGCTCGAAGCCCAGGTCCTCGTACAGGGCGCGCGCGGCTTCCATGTCGTCCAGCGTGTCCAGCAGCACGCTGGCGTAGCCGGCGGCCCGGGCAGCGTCCAGGGTCGCCTCGACCAGCTGGCGGCCCAGGCCGAAGCCACGAAACGCCTTGCGCACGTACAGGCGCTTCATTTCGGCCGCAATGGGGTAGTCGCTGGAATCGAGCGGCCGCAGGGCACAGCAGCCGGCGACGCCGCCGTCCACCAGTGCCAGCAGCAGCGCACCGCGCGGTGCGGCGTACTCGCCCGGAAGGGTGGCCAATTCCTCGTCGAAGCCCTGGAAGCACAGGTCGACGCCCAGCGCTGCGGCGTACTCCAGGAAGATGGCCCGTGTGGCTTGCAGTTCGTCGGAACTGCGGGGGGTGACCAGGTCGATCACCGGTAACTCGGCCGTAGGCAAGGCAATGCGGGGAAGTGGAGGGCTGGTCAGTTTAGCCAAGCCGGGCCAGCCGGCAACCTCATCAGGACGTGCCGTTCGTCAGCGCGTCACCAGCCAGGCCACGCCGCCGGCGCAGGCGGCGAACACCACGAGCGCGAGCAGCCGCATCGCGGCGTCGTCGCGCGACGACGCCACGGCCCCCGGCACCACCTTGTCGCCGACCAGCATCGGGCGCACCAGGTTCTCGCCCTTCTTCAGGCGGTAGAAGGCGATGGCGCCCACGTGCAGCAGCACCAGCGCCAGCACCAGCCACTGGCCGATGTCCTTGTGGTACGCCGTCGCGGCCAGGCCCTTGCTGCTGGACACGAAGCGGTTCAACGGTCCCTGGAAGGCGATCTCGTCGTCGCTCACCAGCCCGGTGCCGACCTGCACCAGCAACACCACCAGCATGGCCAGCACCGAGCCGGCGCCCAGCGGGTTGTGGCCCACGAGGTGGTCCGGGTGCGGGGTGCCGCGCAGGTAGGCCAGCACGCTGCGCGGCGAATACAGGAACGAGGTGAAGCGCGACCAGCGGCCGCCGAACAGCCCCCACAGGAGGCGGAACACCAGCAGCGTCAGCGCCACGTAGCCCAGGCGTGCGTGCCACTCGACCCAGGAGCCGGGCGCCCAGGCGGTCGCGAGCGAGCCCAGCACGCAGGCGGCGAGTGCCCAGTGGAAGCAGCGGGTGGGCAGGTCCCAGACCCGGACGGTGGTCGGCATGGCTTGTCCTCCTTGGGTGCGGATTGTGCTTGGATTCGCCGCCGGGCCGCTGGCTCAGGAGTTACCCTGCCCCGGGCGGGAGGTCACGAACTTTTGATACAAACCGTGGTCTTCAAGCCAGCACAACAACTTTCCACGACAGGAGAACGCATGAAAATCGCCGCCCACTTGACCGTCGCACTGGCCGTGGCCTACGCCGCGCCGGCGTCGGCCCAGTTCGCCAAGCCCGAGGATGCCGTTAAGTACCGCCAGAACGCCCTGTTCGTGATGGCGCAGCACTTCGGCCGCGTCGGCGCGATGGTCAACGGCCGCACGCCCTACGACGCCAAGGTGGCGGTCGAGAATGCCGAGATCGTGGCCGACATGGCCAAGCTGCCCTGGGCCGGCTTCGCCGCCGGCACCGACAAGGTGGGCAACACCAAGGCCAAGTCCGAAGTCTGGAGCGAACAGGCCCGGTTCAAGGAGCACAGCGACAAGCTGGTCGGGGAGACCGGCAAGCTGCTGGCGGCGGCCAAGACCAACAACCTCGACACGCTAAAGACCGCCTTCGGCAGCACCGCCTCCTCCTGCAAGGCCTGCCACGACAACTTCCGCAGCCAGTGAGCGAGCCCGCCGGCCTGATCCGGCGGCCATCACGAAAAAAGCCCCGCGTGCGGGGCTTTTTGCATGGTGCCGGGCCGCTCAGGTCTCGGCCAGCAGCTTCTCGATCAGCTGGTGCAGCTCGGCGAAGTTCGGCTCGCCGACGTACCGCTTGACGATCTCGCCCTTCTTGTTCACCACGAAGGTGGTGGGCGTGAGCTGCACGTCGCCCCAGGCCTTGGCGACGCTGCCCGTGTTGTCGATCGCGACCTGGAACGGCAGCTTGCGCGTCTCGGTGTAGTTGACGACGTAGCTCGGCGGGTCGTAGCTCATCGCGACGGCCAGCGTGTCGTAGCCGCGCCCCTTGTACTTGTCGTAGGTGGCGACGATCTTGGGCATCTCGCCCACGCAGGTGACGCAGCTGGTGGCCCAGAAGTTGACCAGCGTGACCCGGCCCTTGAGGTCTTCGGTGGTGCGCTTGGAGCCGTCCAGGAGCACGAAGGTCGACGCCGGCGCCGTGGCGTTGCCGGTGGTCAGGGCGACGGCTGCGGCGCCCGCCACCACGGCTGCCGCGACGAAGCCGATCCATGCCTTTTTCATGGCCCCGAGTTTACGCGGCGACCGGCCGGCTTGCGGGCCGCAGGGCTATCAGCCCTTGCGCCGGATCAAGCGCAGCCGCGCAGGATGCCGGCCAGCTCGGCCGGCAGGGTGACCATGGGGTCGTGGCCGGTCGCCAGCTCGACCACCTGGGCGCCGGCGCCGCCCCGCCAGGCCCCGCCCCAGAAGCCCGGGTCGGCCATCCGCGGCCGGATGGCGTCGATGGTCGGCAGCGGCGGGCGGATGCAGCTGACGAAGGTGCGCGGCACCGCCGCGACCCGCGCCGGGTCGAATGCGAGCGGCGCCGTGTAGGTGTGGCCGGGATGGGCCGTGAGCCGGCGCCGGACCCATTCGTAGTCGTCGCCCTGCAGGCCGTAGTTGTTCGGGTCCGGCGCGGCCAGGCTGTAGTCGGCCGAGGCCGCTGCGCCGGCCAGCCGGGCCTCGCGCACGGCGCTCGCATGGGTGCTGCTCCAGCTCTCGCCCGGGCGCGGCACCACGGCGTCGACGTACACCAGATGGCGCAGCCGTCCACCCAGGCGGTCGGCGATGGCGGTGCCCAGCATGCCCGCATAGGAGTGGACCGCCAGCACCACCTGGTCCAGCTCCTCGGCCTCGATGGTGGCGGCGACGTCGGCGATGTGCGTCTCCAGCGTGATCGCGGACGTCAGCAGGTGGGCCCGCTCGCCCACCCCGGTGAGCGTGACGGCATGCACGCGGTGGCCTTCGCCGGCCAGTGCCTGCACCACCTTGCGCCAGCACCAGCCGCCATGCCAGGCCCCGTGCACCAGGACGAATTGCGCCATCACACCACTCCTTGCTGCCGCAACGCGGCGATCGTCTGCGAATCCCAGCCGAGCACGCCGGCCAGCACCTCCTGCGTGTGCTCGCCCAGCAGCGGCGGCGGACGCTCGGCGCGCACCGGCGTCGCACTGAGCTTGAGCGGGCTGGCCACCAGGCGCAGGCCCGGCGCCAGCGGATGGTCCCAGGTCTGCACCATCGCGCGCTCTTGCACCTGCGGGTCGGCGAACACCTCGGCCAGGTTGTTGATGGCGCCGCACGGCACTTTGGCCGACTCCAGCGCCGCCAGCCACTGCGCCTTGGGCCGCTGCTTCAGCACGGCCTCGAGGATCGGCACCAGCACGGCGCGGTTGCGCACCCGGTCCTGGTTGCGGGCGAAGCGCGCGTCGGCCGCCAGATCGGGCCGGCCGGCGACCTCGCAGAACTTGGCGAACTGGCCGTCGTTGCCGACCGCGAGGATCACGTGGTCCTTGCCGCCGTCCGCCCCGGGCGCCACCTCGAACACCTGGTAGGGCACGATGTTCTGGTGCGCATTGCCGGCCCGCCCCGGCACCTGGCCGCTCACCAGGTAGTTGGCGCCCAGGTTGGCCAGCATCGCGACCTGGGTGTCCAGCAGCGCCATGTCGATCGCCTGGCCCTCGCCGGTGCGCTCGGCGTGACGCAGGGCGGCGGTGATGGCCACCGCCGCATACAGGCCGGTGAACAGGTCCGCCACCGCGACGCCCACCTTCTGCGGGCCGCCGCCGAGGGCGTCGCGTTCGCCGGTGATGCTCATCAGCCCGCCCATGCCCTGCACCGCGTAGTCGTAGCCGGCGCGCTCGCGGTAGGGGCCGGTCTGGCCGAACCCGGTGACGCTGCAATAGACGATGCGCGGGTTGACCGCCCGGATCGCGGCGTAGTCCAGCCCGTAGCGGGCCATGTCGCCGACCTTGAAGTTCTCCACGAACACGTCGCAGTGCGCGGCCAGCGCGCGCACCAGCGCCTGCCCGGCCGGCTGCGCGATGTCGCAGGTGACCGAGCGCTTGTTGCGGTTGGCCCCCAGGTAGTAGGCCGCCTCGTGGGTGTCGCTGCCGTCGGCGCCCTGCAGGAACGGCGGGCCCCAGCTGCGCGTGTCGTCGCCGCTGCCAGGCCGCTCGATCTTGATGACGTCGGCGCCGAGGTCGGCCAGGGTCTGGGTGCACCAGGGCCCGGCGAGCACGCGGGACAGGTCGAGGATGCGGATGCCGTCGAGCGAGGTCATGGGCGTCATTGTGGTGCGTATCATCGCCCGATGCCCCGCCTCCCCGCGGCCGCCGTGCTGTGCAGCATGGCGCTGGCCGCCTGCAGTCCCACCTTCAACTGGCGCGACGTGCGCATCGAACCCGCCGGCCTCCGGGCCACGTTGCCGTGCAAGCCCGAGCAGGGCGCGCGGCGCGTGCCGCTGGCCGGCCGCGCGGTCGAGATGGCCGGGCTGGGCTGCGACGCCGGCGGCGCCACCTTCGCCATCCTGCATGCCGACCTCGGCGATCCCGCGCTGGCCGGCGA
Source organism: Ramlibacter pinisoli (assembly GCF_009758015.1). Taxonomy (NCBI): domain Bacteria; kingdom Pseudomonadati; phylum Pseudomonadota; class Betaproteobacteria; order Burkholderiales; family Comamonadaceae; genus Ramlibacter; species Ramlibacter pinisoli. The sequence goes on along the minus strand of NZ_WSEL01000006.1, from coordinate 180,520 downwards.
GGCGCTGGCGCAGTGGAACCGCGCCACCCTGGCCAACATGAAGGCCGGCGTGCCGCGCGCGAGTGCCTTCGTGCCGCCGGGGGCGGTCCCCTTGCCGGCGTCGCTGCGGGTGGTGGCCACCGGCCAGCGGGCCGACGGCAGCGCGGTGCAGGGCGAGGCGGCCTATTTCGTGCGCGGCAGCCGCGTGGTGCAGGCGGTCGTCTATGCCGACGAGCTGAAGCCGCAGTGGGTCCAGCCGTTCTTCGACGGGCTGGCGTTCGAATGAAAGCGCTGCCCCGCCGCACCGCGGTCATCGTCTTCCTCGCCTTCGCCTTCGCCTACTTCTTCTCGGCCGTCCTGCGCGCGGTCACGGCCACGCTGGCGCCCACGCTGACGCAGGAGTTCGCCCTCAGCGCCCGCGACCTCGGCCTGCTGGCCGGCGGCTTCTTCTTCGGCTTCGCCGCCACCCAGCTGCCGCTGGGGACCTGGCTCGACCGGTACGGACCGCGCAACGTCATCCTGAGCTTCGTGCTGATCGCCGTCGCCGGTTGCCTGGCCTTCGCCCTGGCCGGCAGCTTCTGGAGCCTGCTGGCGGCGCGCGTGCTGTGCGGCGTGGGCGTGAGCGCCTGCCTGATGGCCCCGCTCACGGGCTTTCGCCGCTGGCTGGAGCCGCCGGCCCAGTTGCGGGCGAACTCCTGGATGCTGATGACCGGCTCGCTCGGCATGGTGGCCTCGACCTTGCCGGTGCAGTGGCTGATCCCGGTCATCGGCTGGCGCGTGGTGTTCGTGCTGCTGGCGGCGGGACTGGCCATCGCCTCGCTGGTGCTGGTGTGGCGGGTGCCCGGCTGGGATGTCGGCCACTCGCCGGACGGCACCCCACCGAGCTATGCGCAGGTCTGGCGCCACCCCTATTTCCGCCGGCTGGCGCCGCTGGGCTTCTTCAACTACGGCGGCTTCATCGCCATCCAGTCGCTCTGGGCCGGTCCCTGGCTGGTGCGAGTGACCGGCGTGGATGCGCTGCAGGCGGCCCAGGGCCTGTTCGGCATCAACCTGGCGATGCTGGCCACCTTCTGGGTCTGGGGCCTGCTCAATCCGGTCCTGGCCCGGCGCGGCCTGGGCACCGACCGGCTCATCGCCTGGGGCGTGCCCCTGAGCCTGCTGGTGCTGGCCGCCATCGTGCTGGCCGGCGGCGGCGCCGGGGCGCTGGCCTGGGCGGCCTTCTGCATGGCCTCCTCGTTCGTGTCGCTGGCGCAGCCAGCGGTCGGCATGGCCTTCCCGTCGGCGCTGGCGGGGCGCGCGCTGTCGGCGTACAACCTCGTCATCTTCGCCGGGGTGTTCGTCGTGCAATGGGGCATCGGCCTGCTGGTGGATGCGTTCGGGGCGCTGGGGCTGCCGGTGGCCGAGGCCTTCCGGGCCGCCATGGCGGTCTTCCTGGCCTGCAACTGCGCCGCTTACGCCTGGTTCCTCGCGGCCAGACGTGATAATCGGCCGCACGCCCCATGAACGCGATCCTGCTCATCGCCCATGCCCCGCTGGCGCACGCCCTGCGCCAGTGCGCGCTGCACGTCTTCCCGGACTGCGACGCGGCCGTGGCCGCGATCGACGTCCAGCCGAACCTCTCGCCGGAGGAAACGCTGGCCACCGCCCGCATCGCCATGCAGCAGCTGGCGCGGCCGCCGCAGGTCAAGGGCGTGCTGGTGCTCACCGACATCTTCGGCGCGACGCCGAGCAACGTGGCGCAGAAGCTCGTCGACGGCGTGAGCTCGCGCCTGATCACCGGCGTCAACCTGCCCATGCTGCTGCGCAGCGTCAGCTACCGCCACGAGACCCTCGACGCCCTGGTGGCGCGCGCCGTCGTGGGCGGCACCCAGGGCGTGATGCAGGTGGCCATCACCGCACCGCAGAACCAGCCTCGCCGCAACCATGATCCAGACGACCACGACCATCAGCAATAAGCTGGGCCTGCACGCCCGCGCGTCGGCCAAGCTGACCAAGCTGGCGGCGAGCTACCCGTGCGACGTCTGGCTGGCGCGCGGCGAGCGGCGCGTCAACGCCAAGAGCATCATGGGCGTGATGATGCTGGCCGCCGGCATCGGCAGCGAGGTGGTGCTCGAGACCGACGGCGAGCGCGAGCAGGAGGCGATGGCAGCGTTGCTGGCCCTCATCGCCGACAAGTTCGGCGAAGGCGAATGACCATGGCCCCCACGCTCCGGCACCGCGTGTCCTTCGCTGCCCCCCGAGGGGGCCGTGTTCCGCCTTCGGGCGGCCGTGCGGCGGAACAGCGCCCATGACCTTCTCCATCCACGGCCTTCCCGTCGCCCGCGGCATCGCCATCGGGCGTGCGGTGCTGATGGCCAGCCGCGTCGACGTGGCGCACTACTTCGTGTCGCCCGACCAGGTCGAGGCCGAGATCGAGCGCGTGCGCGCCGGCCGCAACGCGGTCATCGACGAGATCCACCGTCTGCAGCACACCATCGTCGGGATGGGCAAGGAGGCCCCGCACGAGTTGTCGGCGCTGCTCGACGTGCACCTGATGCTGCTGCAGGACGAGGACCTGATCGAGGGCGTGAAGTCCTGGATCCGCGAGCGCCTCTACAACGCCGAATGGGCGCTGACCACCCAGCTCGAGCAGCTGTCGCGCCAGTTCGACGAAATGGAGGACGAGTACCTGCGCGAGCGCAAGGCCGACCTCGAGCAGGTGGCCGAGCGCATCCTGCGCTACATGAAGGGGGTGGCCACGCCGGTGGCGCCGCCCGCGCGCCGCGGCCCGCGCCAGCAGGACCTGCTGCTGGCCGACGACAGCGTCGACGTGCCGCTGGTGCTGATCGCGCACGACCTGTCGCCGGCCGACATGCTGCAGTTCAAGCAGAGCGTGTTCGCCGGCTTCGCCACTGACGTCGGCGGCAAGACCTCGCACACGGCGATCGTGGCGCGCAGCATGGACATCCCGGCGGTGGTTGGGGCGCGCAGCGCCAGCCAGCTGGTGCGCCAGGACGACTGGGTCATCATCGACGGCGACGACGGCGTGATGATCGTCGACCCCTCGCCCATCATCCTGGCCGAGTACGGCTTCAAGCAGCGCCAGGCCGAACTCGAGCGCGGCCGGCTGGCGCGCCTGCGCCACACGCCGGCGATCACCCTGGACGGCCAGAAGATCGAGCTGCTGGCCAACATCGAGATGCCCGAGGACGCGGCCGCGGCGGTCGCGGCCGGCGCGGTGGGCGTGGGCCTGTTCCGCAGCGAGTTCCTGTTCATGGGCCGCAAGGGCGACCTGCCGGGCGAGGACGAGCAGTACGGCGCCTACCGCCGCGCCATCGACGGCATGCAGGGCCTGCCGGTCACCATCCGCACCATCGACGTCGGGGCCGACAAGTGGCTCGACGACGGGCACCGCGACGCGGCCCACCTGAACCCGGCGCTGGGCCTGCGCGCCATCCGCTGGAGCCTGGCCGATCCGGCCATGTTCCTCACCCAGCTGCGCGCCATCCTGCGGGCGGCGGCGCACGGCAAGGTCAACCTGCTGATCCCGATGCTGGCCCACGGCAGCGAGATCCGCCAGATGCTGTCGCTGCTGGACATCGCGCGCGCCGAGCTCGACGCGCGCGGCGTGCCCTACGGCCCGGTCGCGCTCGGCGCCATGATCGAGATCCCGGCGGCCGCCCTGACGCTGCGCACCTTCCTGCGCTATTTCGACTTCCTGTCGATCGGCACCAACGACCTGATCCAGTACACGCTGGCGATCGACCGCGCCGACGAGTCGGTGGCCCACCTGTACGACCCGCTGCACCCGGCCGTGCTGCAGCTGGTCGCGCGCACCATCGCCGAATGCAACGCGCAGGGCAAGGGCGTCAGCGTGTGCGGCGAGATGGCCGGCGACACCACGTTCACCCGCCTGCTGCTGGGCCTCGGGCTGCGCTGCTTCTCGATGCACCCGGCGCAGATCCTGGCCGTCAAGCAGGAAGTGCTGCGGGCCGACGCCCAGCGCCTGGCCGGCTGGGCGCAGGAGGTGCTCGCCGCCGAGGAGCCGGCCCAGCTGCTGGGCTGATCACCAGCCCGGCGGGGCCACCACCGCCGGCATGGCCGGCACGACAGCGGCTTCTCCCCGCGGCGGCGCCACCACGATGGCACGCTCGATCGGCAGCGCCGGCGGCGCGCCCATGCCGCGGGTGTCGGGATCGGGCGCCGCCGGCGACCGCGGCGGTGCCACCACCACCGCCCGCTGCACCGGCAGGAACGCGGCGTCGGGCGCCGGCAGGGCCTGCACGTCCAGCGGCGCGCCGGAACCCGGATCGACGACCAGCGGATCGCTGCGCGGCGGCGTCAGCAGCGCGCCCCACCAGCTGTTGGCCGGCTCCATGGCCGACGGTTCGGGCGCCTTCGGGAACCGGGCCTTGGCATCCAGCAGCCGGGCCTTCAGGGCCTGCTGGAAGAAGTCGCCCACCATCGGCAGGGCGCTGCGCGCGCCCTGGCCCCAGGCGTCCTGCATGGTGAGGCGGCTGTCGTTGTAGCCGACCCAGGCGCCGGCCACCAGGCGCGGGTGCGCCAGGATGAACCAGCCGTCGGTGTTCTCCTGCGTGGTCCCGGTCTTGCCGGCCAGGTCGCCCTTGAGGCCGTGGCGCGACCGGATGGCGGCGCCGGTGCCGCGGTCGACCACTCCGCGCATGGCGTCCAGCAGGATGCCGTTGGCCGCCGGCAGCAGCGCCTGCTCGGGCGCGGCGGGCTCGAACGCCTCCAGCAGCTTGCCGTCCCGGTCCTCGACCCGCAGCACCACCAGCGGCGGCACGTACTGGCCGTTGTTGGCAATGCTGGCGTAGGCCGTGACCATTTCGCGCAGGGTGACCGGGCTGGTCCCGAGGCCGAGCGAGAGCACCGGGTCGAGCCGGCTGTCGCGCACCCCGAGGCTGCGCGCCACCAGCGCCACCCGGTCCGGCCCGATCAGCCGCGTCAGCTGCGCGGTCACGGTATTGCGCGAGAAGGCCAGGGCGTCGCTCAGGGTCATGGCTTCGCCGCTCGGCTGGCCCATGTCGCTGGGACGCCAGACCTCGCTGGTGCCGACCTGGATCTCGACCGCCTGGTCCAGTAGGCGGTCGTCGGGCCGCGCGCCCTGCTCGAAGGCAGCCCCGTAGACGAACGGCTTGAAGGTGGACCCGGGCTGGCGGCGGGCCTGCTGGACGTGGTCGAACTGGTCCAGGGCGAAGTCGCGGCTGCCCACCCAGGCGCGCACGTAGCCGGTGCCCGGCTCGATGGCGACGAAGCCGGCCTGCAGCCGCGTCTTGTCCTCGCGCAGCGCCTGCATGAAATCGGCATCGGCGCGCAGCCGCTCGATCGCCTCCTGCTCCGACAGGCCGTGGGCGCGCGCGGCCTGGAACTGCGCGCTCTCGCGGATGAACTGCGCCACCAGGTCGGCGCGGGACCGCCAGCCGGTGCGGCCGTTCCATTGCGCATCGGCCAGCTTCTGCAGCCGCGCCGCCTGCCGGTCCACGGCCTCGACGGCCAGTGCCTGGGCGCGGGCGTCGATCGTGGTGCGCACCACCAGTCCGTCGGCGTAGGCGTCGCGGCCATGGCGCTCGGCCCACTCGATCAGCCAGCGGCGCAGCTGCACGGACAGGTGCGGCGCCGGGCCGGGCGGCTCGTCCTGGCGTTCGAAGTCGAGCCGCAGCGGCGATTGCTGCAGTGCCGCCAGGTCGGCGCCCTGCAGCTTGCCCTGCCGATCCAGCTGCGCCAGCACGATGTTGCGGCGCTGCAGGGCGCGGCGCGGGTTGGTGACCGGGTTGTAGTAGCTCGTGCCCTTGAGCATGCCCACCAGGGTGGCGCTTTCCAGCACGTCGAGCTCGCGCGCCGCCTTGTCGAAGTAGGTGCGGGCGGCCATCTCGATCCCCCAGGCGTTGTAGAGGAACGGCACCGTGTTCAGGTAGATCTCCAGGATCTCGTCCTTGCCGTACACCTGCTCGATGCGCAGCGCCGTGATCGCCTCCTTGATCTTGCGCTCCACGGTGGGCGCGCGGCCGATCTCCTCCGGGAACAGGTTGCGTGCCAGCTGCTGCGTGATGGTCGAGCCGCCCTGCAGGCGGCCGCGCGCGGTGTGCAGGGCCGCCGCTGCCGTGCGCCGCAGGTCGACCCCGTGGTGTGCGTAGAAGCGCTGGTCCTCGGTTGCCAGCAGCGCGTCCAGCACGTGCGGCGAGATCTCGGCCAACGGCACCCACTGGCGGTTGGCGCGCCGCAGCACCGCGAGCGGCTGGCCGTCGGCGGTGAGGATCACGCCCGGCTGCTCGGCCTGCACCTTGCGCAGGTCGCCGATGCCCGGCGTGAGCGGGATCAGGGAGGTGACATACGACAGCGCCATCGCGGTGGCGATGCCGGCGGCCGCCAGCAGCAGCACGCCGAGCAGCAGCCACGGATGGCGGCGCAGGCCGCGGCCGGTGCGTCGCGCCAGGCCGGCAAGGCGGGAGGCGGCGCGGTCCGGGGTGCTGCTGCTCATGGTCGGGATCAGGCTGCTGGGACTCTAGGACCGGCGTGTCCGGGCCCGGTGTAGGACGCGGGCACCAGCCCGCGGCAGCGACAGATGTCACGCGATGAAGGGCGGGGACGCGCCGCGAGTCCTGCTGGGCTTGGTGGGAGGCACGGGGGCGCGAACAATGGCGCGTGACCACCGACTTGCTCCACCGCCCCGATCCCGCCGTGCCGGCGCGCGACCAGCTGCTCCACCTGGCTGCGGGCGACCTGCGGCTGGCGCTGGCACCGGCGGTCGGCGGCTCGATCGCTGCCTTCTCCCGCGTCTGGCGCGAGGGCGGGCACGAGCGTGTGCTGCACTGGTTGCGACCGGCATCGGACGAGGGCCTGGCCCAGCGGCATCCGCTGGCGATGGCGAGCTTCCCGCTGGTGCCGTTCTGCAACCGGATCCGCAATGGCCGCGCCAGCTTCGAGGGCCGCGAGATCCGTTTCCCGCCCAACCACCCGGCCGAGGATTCGCCGCATGCGCTGCACGGCATCGGCTGGCAGCGGGCCTGGACCCTGCAGTCGGGCGGCCCGGGCGAGGCCGTGCTCACGCTGGAGGTCGAGGCCGGCCCGGCCTGGCCGTGGCACTTCGCCGCACAGCAGACCTACCGGCTGCAGCCGCACGCGCTCGAGGTGGTGATCGCGGTCACCAACCGGGACAGCGTGGCGATGCCGGCCGGCATCGGCCACCACCCCTATTTCCTGCACGAGCCCGGCACCCGCCTGACGACGACCACGCGCGCCATGTGGGAGACCGACGACGAGGTGATGCCCACCGGCTTGGCCGAGACCGACGTGGTGCGCCAGCTGCGCCAGGGCGCGCTGCTGGCCGACCTGCACACCGACAACAACTTCACCGGCTGGTCGCGCACCGCCCGCATCGACTGGCCGGCCGACGCCCAGGGACCCGCTCGCCGCCTGGTGCTGCAGGCCGAGCCGCCGCTGGACCGCTTCGTCCTGTACTGCCAGCGCGGCTACGAATTCTTCTGCGCCGAGCCGGTGAGCCAGTGCACGGACTGGCTCAACCTGGCTGGTCAGTATCCGGCGGAGGATCTGGGCGGCAGCCGGCTCGCGCCCGGCCAGACGCTGGAGGCGCGCTGGCGCCTCACGCCGAGCTGGGACTGACTTCGCGCGTGTCGCGGCTGCGGGTGCCCAGTACGGCGCCGCCGACGATCAGCAGGGCGGCCAGGCCGATGCTCCAGCTCCAGCCGCGGCCGCTCACCAGCAACAGCAAGGCGGTGGAGGCCAGTGGCGTGATGTAGCTCAGCACGCCGATGTGGCGCGCGTCACCGTCCTTGAGCGCCCGGTCCCAGAGGAAGAAGGCGGCACCCAGCGGGCCCAGGCCGATGGCCGCGAGCAGCATCCAGTCGGTTCCCGTCAGCGCGACGGCCGGTTCCAGCAGCAGGTGGCAGCCCAGTGCCAGCAGGCCGGAGACCAGCCCGAACAGGCCGATCGCGGCGGTCGGGAAGCGGGCCACGCGTTTGGTCAGGAGCGAGTAACTGGCCCACAGGACCGCCGCCCCGAGTGCCGGCAGGTAGCCCCACGACCAGCTGGTGCTGCCGCTGCCGGTGCGGCCGCCCAGGATGGCGACCGCCGCGCCCGCGAACCCGAGCGCGGCCCCGACCACATGCGCCGGGCGCAGGCGCAGGCCGGGCAGGAACAGCGGTGCCAGTACCACGATCAAGAGCGGCCACAGGTAGTTGACGAGGTTGGCTTCCACCGGCGGGGCCAGGCGCAGCGCGAGGAACAGCAGCAGGTGGTAGCCGAACAGGCCGCAGACGCCCAGGGCCAGCGTGGACCCCGGGACCCGCCACTGGCGCCACAGCGGCCAGGCCGGCACGCTGCCGATCACCAGCGCGATGCCGGTCAGCAGGAACGGCGGCACATGGCGCAGGGCCAGGCCCAGCGAGGCCAGGCCGGCCCAGAGCGCGATGGCGCCGAGTGCGTGGAGGTTGGCGTGCATGGCGACCAGCTTAGGCGGTGGCGTCGTCGCACGGCGCCGGTGCATCGTCGCGTGCCACCGGTCAGGAGGCGCGGCGCAGGGCGGCGGTCAGGGCCGAGGGCGAGCGGTAACCGGTGCGGCGGGCGACCTGCGCCACCGGCACGCCGAGGGCGCGCAACTGGCGCGCGCGGGCCAGCCGCTGCTGGCGCACCCACTGCATCGCCGACAGGCCGTGCGCCTCGTGGCAGCGCAAGGCGAACTGGCTGGGACTGAGGTTCACGCGCGCGGCCAGGTCGGCCACTGCCAGCGGCTGCTCCAGCCGGGCCTGGGCCCAGGCCTGCAGCGCCGGCCAGTCGATGCGCCGGCGCGGTCGCCGGGCGGCGGCGCCGGGACCCCAGGCCTCCAGCAGCAGGCCGGGGCCGTGCAGGACCGCCAGCGGCTGCTGCCGCAGCAGCGACTGCGCGAGGTAGCGGGCCAGGGCGCCGACCTGGGCCGGCTCGCGCGGGGCGGCGCCGCACAGCGACCAGAGGTCGACCCGGGTGTCGAGCACCAGGCATTCGCTGCCGGCGGCCGATTCGAAATCGTGGCGGTCGCCGGGCGCGACCAGCAGGCCGTCGCCGGGGCCGATGCGCCGGCCGCGGCCCTCGACCTCGAGGTCGAGCACGCCCTGCAGGCCGACCAGGACCTGGAAGTGCTCGTGCGCGTGGCTGCCGGGGGCAGCGCCGTAGCGGCGCAGCGACAGGCCCTCGCCCGCGCCGGCCATGGCCTTCAGGCGGCGGCGCTGGCCACGCCGGCGGCGTGGGCCTGCTGGTCGGCGTGGTAGCTGGAGCGCACCATGGCACCGACCGCGGCGTGGCTGAAGCCCATCTCGTAGGCGCGGGCCTCGAACATCTTGAAGGTGTCCGGGTGCACATAGCGCCGCACCGGCAGGTGGGAGCTGGTGGGGGCGAGGTACTGGCCGATGGTGAGCATGTCGATGCCGTGCGCGCGCATGTCGCGCATGACGTCCAGGATCTCGTCGTCGGTCTCGCCCAGGCCGACCATCAGGCCGCTCTTGGTCGGGATCTGGGGGAACAGCGCCTTGAACTTCTTCAGCAGGTTCAGGCTGAACTGGTAGTCGGAGCCCGGGCGCGCTTCCTTGTACAGGCGCGGGATGGTCTCCAGGTTGTGGTTCATCACGTCCGGCGGCGCGGCCTTCAGGATCTCCAGCGCGCGGTCGTCGCGGCCGCGGAAGTCGGGCACCAGGATCTCGATGGTGGTGGCCGGCGACAGCGCGCGGGTGGTGCGGATGCAGTCGACGAAATGCTGGCTGCCGCCATCGCGCAGGTCGTCACGGTCGACGCTGGTGATGACCACGTACTTGAGCTGGAGCTTCGCGATGGTGCGCGCCAGGTTCTCCGGCTCGAGCGGATCGAGCGGGTCGGGGCGGCCGTGGCCGACGTCGCAGAAAGGGCAGCGGCGGGTGCACTTGTCACCCATGATCATGAAGGTGGCCGTGCCCTTGCCGAAGCACTCGCCGATGTTGGGGCAGGACGCTTCCTCGCACACGGTGTGCAGGTTGCTCTCGCGCAGGATCTGCTTGATCTCGTAGAAGCGGGTGGTGGGCGAGCCGGCCCGCACGCGGATCCAGTCGGGCTTCTTGAGCACCTCGGCCGCTTCCACCTTGACCGGGATGCGCGAGAGCTTGGCCGCGGCCTTCTGCTTGGCGCTGGCATCGTAGGTGGCGGCGGTCTGCGCCTCGCGCACGACGGGGGTGGAACTCATGCAATCCTCTCAGGCGGCCAGCAGCGCCGCGAGCTTCTGGCCCAGGACGCCGGCCGCCACGGTCCAGGTGGTGGGGACGCCGATTGTAGAAAGGTCGACCGTCGCCAGACCCGCGTAGCCACAAGGGTTGATGCGCGAGAAGGGTTCGAGATCCATCGCCACGTTCAGCGCCAGCCCGTGGTAGGTGCAGTGACGGCTGACCTTGACGCCCAGGGCCGCGATCTTGCCCAGGCCGTCGAACGGCTGGTCCGGCCGGGCGGGGCCGGTCAGCGCCGCATGGGAGAACGGATCGGCCAGCCGCACGTAGATGCCGGGCGCGCCCGCCACCCGGTGGCCGGTGACGCCGAACTCGGCCAGCGTGCGCAGCACCGCTTCCTCCAGCCGGTAGACGTACTCCTTGACGAAGTAGCCGCGCCGGCGCAGGTCGAGCAGGGGATAGGCGACCACCTGGCCGGGGCCGTGGAAGGTGACCTGGCCGCCGCGGTTGGTGGCCACCACCGGAATGGAGCCGGGGGCCAGCACGTGGCTGGCGTCGCCTGCCAGGCCCTGCGTGTACACCGGCGGGTGCTCGCACAGCCACAGCTGGTCGGGCGTGTCGGCCGTGCGGCCGGCGGTGAAGTCCTGCATCGACCGGTAGGTGGGCAGGTACTCCACCCGCCCGAGCACGCGGACCTCCATGCTCAGAGCACGACCTTGACCATGGGATGGGTCGACAGCGTGCGGTACAGCTCATCGAGCTGCTCGCGGCTGGTGGCGGTGATGGTGATGGTCACGCCGAGATAGTTGCCGGCCTTGCTGTCGCGCAGTTCGACGCTGGCGGCGTCGAACGACGGGTCGAACTGGCGGGCGATCTGGGTGACTGCGTGCACGAAGCCGTCGACGTTCGCCCCCATCACCTTGATCGGGAAGTGCGAGGGGTACGCGATCAGCGAGTCCTTGCGCAGATCGGCGGCGGCGGTGGGAGCGGGTGTGGTCATGCTTGGGCCTGTTTGGCCAGCTGGTAGCCGGCGTAGAGCTTGTCGTAGATGGGGCCCGGGCGGCCGTTTCCAACCGGCCGGCCGTCCAGGGTGGTGACGGGCAGCACCTCCTTGGTGGCCGAGGACAGCAGCAGCTCGTCGGCGGTGAGCACCTCGTCGCGGCCGATGCGGCGCAGCTCGAACGGGATGCCGGCCTGCCGGCACAGCTGCTCCACCAGGCCGTAGCGGATGCCTTCCAGCACCAGGTTGTCGCGCGGCGGCCCGGCCACCGCGCCGTCCTTGACCACCCAGACGTTGGACGACGAGGCCTCGGACAGCAGGCCGTCGCGGAACATGATGGTCTCGATGGCGCCCTCGTCGGCGCTCATCTGGCGCGACAGCACGGCACCGGCCAGGCTGGTGCTCTTGATGTGGGCCTTCTTCCAGCGGAAGTCGTCCGCCGACACGCAGCTGAAGCCGCGGGCGCGCGTCTCGGCGTCGTAGCTGCCCATGCGGTTGGCCATGGCGTAGACGGTCGGCTCGATGTCCTGCGGCATGGCGTGGTCGCGCATGGCGACGCCCCGGGTGATCTGGATGTACACCAGCTGGTCGGTCTGCGCCGCCGCCGTGCCGGCGTAGCGCGCATAGCGGTCGATCAGCTGATCGACCAACTCGCGCCACTGGGCCGCGGTCCTGGGGTTGCGCATCCGCATCTCGGCCAGGCTGCGGTCCATCCGGGCCATGTGCTCGGCGAAGCGGAACGGCCGGCCCGCATAGACCGGCACGACCTCGTAGATCCCGTCGCCGAAGATGAAGCCACGATCCAGCACGCTGACGCGCGCCTCGCGCACGGTGCTGAATTCGCCGTTGAGGTAGCAGGGCAGGGCGGGGAGCGTCGAGGTCGGGTCGGTCATGGTGCGGATTGTCGCGCGCCGCGTGCCGGCAACCGGCGCGTCTCGCCGATGCGCAGGGTGGCGAAGGCGTCGTCGGCCAGCCCGGCGGCGTGCCGCGCGCGTGCCAGGTCGCGCGGCGGCTGGTCGAGCGGCTCGTCGGTCAGGGCGAAGGTGCCCCAGTGGATGGCGATGCTGCGGCCGGCGCCCAGGTCGTGGTGTGCCTGCACCGCCTCGGCCGGGTCCATGTGCTGGGCCTGCATGAACCAGCGCGGCTCGTAGGCGCCGATCGCCAGCAGCGCCAGGTCGACCGGGCCGCCGCGGGCCCGGGTCTCGCCGAAGTAGCTGCTGTAGCCGCTGTCGCCGGAGAAGTACCAGTGCAGGTCGGGGCCGCGCGCAACCCAGCCGCCCCACAGGGTGCGGTTGCGGTCGCCCAGGCTGCGCGCCGACCAGTGCTGCACGGGGACCAGCTGGAACGTGACGGCGCCGACGCGGTGCGTCTCCCACCAGTCGAGTTCGACGACGTGCCGGATGCCCTGCGCCTGCATCCAGTCTCGCAGGCCCAGCGGGACGAGGAAGAGCGTGCGGCCCTTGCTGCGGCCGTCGAGCGCGACCACGCTGGCGCGGTCGAGGTGGTCGTAGTGGTTGTGCGAGATCAGCACCACGTCCACCGGCGGCAGCTCGGCCAGCGCGACGCCGGGTGGCTGGGCGCGCCGCGGTCCCGCGAACGGCACCGGCGAGGCGCGGTCGCTGAACACCGGATCGGTCAGCACGTCCAGGCCGTCGGCCTGCACCAGCGTGGTGGCATGGCCGATCCAGGTAACCGCCGGCTGCTCCAGTCCGCCGGCGTTGGCACGCAGGCCGTCCAGGTCGGGCGCGACCACCGGCGTGGCCGCGCGGGGCGGCGGCGGCAGTCCGTCGCGCAGCGCTTCCCAGCGCCAGCGCAGCAGCCGCGACAGCGGCGTGTCGATGGCGCCGACCGCCGTCGTGTTGCGGAACCCTTGCGCCGTGTGGTGCGGCCGGGCCGGATCGGGCGCGGGGTCGGGGTCGGGGCGCGCGGCGCAGCCGGCCAGCAACGCGAGCGCGCCGGCGATGAGCCTGGCGAGCCGGCGGCGGGTGCGGGGGCCGGATCGGTGGCCGGCCCGACGCAGCGGGGAGTTCCTGCTGCCATCCGGCCGCGCCGGGGGCCGCCGTGCATGCGGCTGGGTTGCGACACCGGTTGGTCTTTGGTGCACAGATTGGTCTCGGGCTGTGGGTTTCTACTTATAATCAGGGGCTTTGTGAAATTCGGGGCCGAAGGCGGGTGGATGACAAAAACAATCGCTCCGCTTCCTGAAATCTCGGAGGACGAGCAGCCCCCGGTCAAGCCGCTGAGCGCCGAACAGGCGCGCAAGCTGCGCGAGCAATACCCGCCGGTGTCCCCCTGGTGGGTGGTTGGGGGGCAGGTGGTGGTGGGCCTGGTCACAGCTGTCGTGGCCTGGGTCATCACCGGCAAAGCCAACGTTGGGTGGTCCGCCGGTTATGGCGCGCTGGCCGTGGTGATTCCCGCGGCCATTTTTGCGCGAGGCCTCACCGGCCGGTTTGCCTCGCTCAACGCGGGCACGGCGGCCTTCGGGTTCCTGCTGTGGGAGATGGTCAAGATCGCCTTGACGGTGGCCATGCTGGTGGCCGCTCCAGGGCTGGTGCGCGAGCTCAGCTGGCCAGCCCTGCTGGTGGGGCTGATCCTCGCGATGAAGGTGTACTGGGTGGCGCTGGCGTTCGCACCGCGCAAGCGCAACCCGCAAGCGAACTGAAGAGACGAGAAGACACATGGCTGCAGAAAACATGGCCGCGGAGCACGGGCCGACCGCCGGCGAGTACATCGTCCACCACCTGACGCACCTGCAAAACCGCAAGGCGACCAATGTGGTCGACTTCGGCGTCTTCAACTTCGATTCGCTGTTATTCGCCATCGCCATCGGCGTCATCGGCTGCTGGCTGCTCTGGCTGGCCGCGCGCAAGGCCACCCCCGGCGTGCCGGGCCGCTTCCAGGCCGCCGTCGAGATCCTGCTGGAGATGGTCGACTCGCAGGCCAAGGGCATCGTGCACAACGCCACTAGCCGCAAGATGGTCGGCCCGCTGGCGCTGACGGTGTTCATCTGGATCTTCCTGCTCAATGCGATGGACCTGCTGCCGGTCGACCTGCTGCCCTGGATCTGGGAGCGGATCTACGGTGCCGCCGGCCACGACCCGCACCACGCCTTCCTGCGCGTCGTGCCCACCGCCGACCTGTCGATGACCATGGGCCTGTCGGTCGGCGTGCTGCTGGTCTGCCTGTTCTACAACATCAAGATCAAGGGCCTGGGCGGCTGGGGCCACGAGCTGATCACCGCGCCGTTCGGCGCCCACCCGGTGCTGTGGCCGTTCAACCTGGCGATGCAGCTGATCGAGTTCATCGCCAAGACCGTCTCGCACGGCATGCGGCTGTTCGGCAACATGTACGCCGGCGAACTGATCTTCCTGCTGATCGCGCTGATGGGCGGCGCCTGGTCGGTCTCGGCCACCGGCATCGGCCTGGCCGTCGGCCACATCGTCGCCGGTTTCGTATGGGCCGCCTTCCACCTGATCATCATCACGCTGCAGGCCTTCGTCTTCATGATGCTGACGCTGGTCTACATCGGCCAGGCACACGACGCGCACTGAGCGCCCGCGGCAACCACTTTTCCCTCGCTTTTTTCTTTTTCCAACCAAAGTCCTTAGGAGCAATCATGGAAGTTATCAGCTTTGTCGCCCTGGCCGCCGGCCTGATCATCGGCCTCGGTGCCATCGGCGCCTGCATCGGCATCGGCATCATGGGCAGCAAGTACCTCGAGTCCGCCGCCCGCCAGCCCGAGCTGATGAACGAGCTGCAGACCAAGATGTTCCTGCTGGCCGGCCTGATCGACGCCGCCTTCATCATCGGCACGGGTATCGCGCTGTGGTTCGCCACCGCCAACCCGTTCCTGGCCCAGATCGCCAACCTGCCCAAGTAAGTCGGCAGGCTTGACGGTCACCTACCATCATTGCCCGGCGCCCTGGCCCCGGGACCGAGGATGAAACAGTGAGCATTACCGGTACCCTCATCATTCAGATCATCGTGTTCGCGCTCCTGGTGGCGTTCACGATGAAGTACGTGTGGCCGCCGATCGCCACTGCGCTGGACGAGCGCGCGAGCAAGATCGCCGAGGGTCTGGCAGCCGCCGACCGCGCCAAGTCCGAGCTGGCCGCCGCCAACGCGAAGGTCGACGAGGAGCTGGGCAAGTCGCGCAACCAGATCGCTGCGCTGCTGGCCGACGCCGAGCGCCGCGCCCAGGGCCTCATCGAGGCGTCCAAGGGCCGCGCGACCGAGGAGGCGAACAAGATCATCGCCGCCGCCCGCGCCGAGGCCGACCAGCAGACCGCGCATGCCCGCGAGGCCTTGCGCGAGCAGGTCGCTGCACTGGCGGTCAAGGGTGCCGAGCAGATCCTGCGCAAGGAAGTCAACGCCGGCGTCCACGCCGAGCTGCTCAACCGCCTGAAGACCGAGCTGTAAGAGGAATCGCGAATGGCCGAACTCGCCACCATCGCCCGTCCGTACGCGGAGGCACTGTTCCAGTCGTCCCGCAGCGACCTGAACGGCGCCTCGCAGTGGCTGGACGCGCTGGCGTCCGTCGCCGGCAACGTGCGGCTGCTGCAGTACGCCGGCAACCCCAGGGTCACCGACCGCGAGGTCTACGACCTGATCGTCGGCATCGTGCGCGAGCCGCTGCCGCCGGTGGCGCAGAACTTCCTGCGCACGGTGATCGAGAACGGCCGCCTGGCCGCGCTCCCCGAGGCGGCGGCCCAGTTCCGCGCGATGAAGAACGCCCTGGGCGGCGCCTCCGACGCGGTGGTCTACAGCGCCTTCCCGATCCCGGCCGCGCAGCTGGGCGAGGTGGCGCAGGCGCTGGAGAAGCGGTTCGGCCGCAGGCTCAACGTCACCGTGCAGGAGGATGCCTCCCTGATCGGTGGGATCCGCGTGGTGGTCGGCGACGAGGTGCTCGACACCTCGGTCAAGGCCCGTCTCGAACAAATGAAAGTCGCGCTGACGGCGTAAGCCGTTTCGCCCCCAAGCACACAAGGAACGAGTCATGCAGCTCAATCCCGCAGAAATCTCCGAACTGATCAAGAGCCGGATCGAAGGCCTGGCTGCCAGCGCCGACATCCGCAACCAGGGCACCGTGATCTCGGTCACCGACGGCATCGTCCGCATTCACGGCCTGTCCGATGCGATGGCCGGCGAAATGCTGGAGTTCCCGCCCACCGCAGACGGCACGCCCACCTACGGCCTGGCCCTGAACCTCGAGCGCGACTCGGTCGGCTCGGTGATCCTGGGCGAGTACGAGCACATCTCCGAGGGCGACACCGTCAAGTGCACGGGCCGCATTCTCGAAGTGCCGGTCGGCCCCGAGCTGGTCGGTCGCGTGGTCAACGCGCTCGGCCAGCCGATCGACGGCAAGGGCCCGGTCAACGCCAAGATGACGGACGTGATCGAGAAGGTCGCGCCGGGCGTGATCGCGCGCAAGTCGGTCGACCAGCCGGTGCAGACCGGCCTGAAGGCCATCGACTCCATGGTGCCGATCGGCCGTGGCCAGCGCGAGCTGATCATCGGCGACCGCCAGACCGGCAAGTCCGCCGTCGCGGTCGACACGATCATCAACCAGAAGGGTCAGAACATGACCTGCGTGTACGTCGCCATCGGGCAGAAGGCGTCCACGATCAAGAACATCGTGCGCGCGCTGGAGCAGAACGGCGCGATGGAATACACCATCGTCGTCGCCGCCTCGGCCTCCGAGTCGGCCGCCATGCAGTACGTCTCGGCGTACTCCGGCTGCACGATGGGCGAGTACTTCCGCGACCGCGGCCAGGACGCGCTGATCATCTATGACGACCTGTCCAAGCAGGCCGTCGCCTACCGCCAGGTCTCGCTGCTGCTGCGCCGCCCGCCGGGCCGCGAAGCCTATCCCGGCGACGTGTTCTACCTCCACAGCCGCCTGCTCGAGCGCGCCGCGCGCGTGAACGCCGACTACGTGGAAGCCTTCACCAAGGGTGAAGTCAAGGGCAAGACCGGCTCGCTCACCGCTCTGCCGATCATCGAGACGCAGGCCGGAGACGTGTCCGCGTTCGTGCCGACCAACGTGATCTCGATCACCGACGGCCAGATCTTCCTGGAGACCTCGCTGTTCAACGCCGGCGTGCGTCCCGCCATCAACGCTGGCATCTCGGTGTCGCGCGTCGGCGGCGCCGCCCAGACCAAGCTGATCAAGGGCCTGTCGGGCGGCATCCGCACCGACCTGGCGCAGTACCGGGAGCTGGCTGCCTTCGCGCAGTTCGCCTCCGACCTCGACGCCGCCACCCGCAAGCAGCTGGACCGCGGCGCCCGCGTGACCGAGCTGCTCAAGCAGCCGCAGTACAGCCCGCTGTCCATCTCCATGATGGCCGCCTCGCTGTTCGCGGTGAACAAGGGCTACTTCGACGACCTCGACGTCAAGAAGGTGCTGTCCTTCGAGTCCGGCCTGCATGGCTGGCTGAAGGAAAAGCACGCGGCGCTGGTCGCCAAGCTGGAAGCGAACAAGGCCCTGGACAAGGATTCCGAGGCCGAACTGGTGTCCGCGATCGAAGCGTTCAAGAAGACCTTCGCCTAAGACGCCAGCAACCAAGGAAATCGGCAATGGCTGCAGGCAAGGAAATTCGCGGCAAGATCAAATCGGTGGAGAACACCAAGAAGATCACCAAGGCCATGGAAATGGTCGCCGCCTCCAAGATGCGCAAGGCGCAGGAGCGGATGCGCTCCGCCCGGCCCTACAGCGAGAAGGTGCGCAACATCGCCGCCAATCTCGGCAAGGCCAACCCGGAGTACACCCACGCCTTCATGAAGCTGCACGACGTCAAGGCGGCGGGCTTCATCGTGGTGTCCACCGACAAGGGCCTGTGCGGCGGCCTGAACACCAACGTGCTGCGTGCCGTCACCGGCAAGCTGCGCGAGTTGCAGGACAAGGGCGTCAGCGCCCAGACGGTGGCCATCGGCAACAAGGGCCTGGGCTTCCTGAACCGCATCGGCGCCAAGGTGGTCTCGCACGCCACCCAGCTGGGCGACACGCCGCACCTCGAGCGGCTGATCGGCCCCGTCAAGGTGCTGCTCGACCAGTACGCCGAGGGCAAGCTCAACGCCGTCTACCTGTGCTACACCAAGTTCATCAATACGATGAAGCAGGAGCCGGTGGTCGAGCAGCTGCTGCCGCTGTCGGCCGCGAAGATGGAAGCCGAGTCCAAGGCCGCCGGTGGCGAGCATGGCTGGGACTACATCTACGAGCCGGACGCGCGCACCGTCATCGACGACCTGCTGCTGCGCTACGTCGAGGCGCTGGTGTACCAGTCCGTGGCCGAGAACATGGCGTCCGAGCAGTCGGCGCGCATGGTGGCCATGAAGGCCGCCACCGACAACGCCGGCAACCTGATCGGTGAACTGAAGCTGGTCTACAACAAGACGCGCCAGGCCGCGATCACGAAAGAGCTTTCGGAGATCGTGTCGGGTGCCGCGGCCGTCTGAGGCCGCACCCATTTAAATATTTGGAGCAATCAATGGCTCAGATCCAAGGAAAGATCGTCCAGTGCATCGGCGCCGTGGTCGACGTCGAGTTCCCGCGCGACCACATGCCGCGCGTGTATGACGCGCTGAAGATGGAAGGCACCGCCCTCACGCTGGAAGTGCAGCAGCAGCTGGGCGACGGCGTGGTGCGCACCATTGCGCTGGGTTCGTCGGACGGCCTGCGCCGCGGCTCCATGGTCTACAACACGGCCGCGCCCATCACGGTGCCGGTCGGCAAGGCCACCCTGGGCCGCATCATGGACGTGCTGGGCAACCCGATCGACGAGCGCGGCCCGGTCGACCAGTCGCTGACCGCCTCGATCCACCGCAAGGCCCCCGCATACGACGAGCTGTCGCCCTCGCAGGAGCTGCTGGAGACCGGCATCAAGGTGATCGACCTGATCTGCCCGTTCGCCAAGGGCGGCAAGGTGGGCCTGTTCGGTGGCGCCGGCGTCGGCAAGACCGTCAACATGATGGAGTTGATCAACAACATCGCCAAGGCGCACTCGGGCCTGTCGGTGTTCGCCGGCGTGGGTGAGCGCACCCGCGAGGGCAACGACTTCTATCACGAGATGGCCGACTCGGGCGTCGTGAAGCTGGACAACCTGGCCGAGTCGAAAGTGGCCATGGTGTACGGCCAGATGAACGAGCCCCCGGGCAACCGCCTGCGCGTGGCGCTGACCGGCCTGACCATCGCCGAGTCGTTCCGCGACGAAGGCCGCGACGTCCTGTTCTTCGTCGACAACATCTACCGCTACACGCTGGCCGGCACCGAGGTGTCCGCGCTGCTGGGCCGGATGCCGTCCGCCGTGGGCTACCAGCCGACGCTGGCCGAGGAAATGGGTCGCCTGCAGGAGCGCATCACCTCCACCAAGGTCGGCTCGATCACCTCGATCCAGGCTGTCTACGTGCCGGCCGACGACCTGACCGACCCGTCGCCCGCCACCACCTTCGCCCACCTGGACGCCACCGTGGTGCTGTCGCGCGATATCGCCTCGCTGGGCATCTACCCGGCCGTGGACCCGCTGGACTCCAATAGCCGCCAGGTCGACCCCAACGTGGTCGGCGAAGACCACTACACCACCACCCGCGCGGTGCAGGCCACGCTGCAGCGCTACAAGGAACTGCGCGACATCATCGCCATCCTGGGCATGGACGAACTGTCGCCGGAAGACAAGCTCTCGGTGGCCCGCGCCCGCAAGATCCAGCGCTTCCTGTCGCAGCCGTTCCACGTAGCCGAGGTGTTCACCGGCTCGCCCGGCAAGTACGTGCCGCTGGCCGAGACCATCCGCGGCTTCAAGATGATCGTGGCCGGCGAGTGCGACCACCTGCCCGAGCAGGCGTTCTACATGGTCGGCACCATCGACGAAGCCTTCGAGAAGGCCAAGAAGCTGGCCGCGGCCTGACGTCATGGCAGATCCCACGCACACCATCCACGTCGACGTGGTGAGCGCCGAGGAGTCGATCTTCTCGGGCGAGGCGCGTTTCGTCGCCCTGCCCGGCGAGGCCGGCGAGCTCGGCATCTACCCGCGCCACACGCCGCTCATCACGCGCGTGCGGCCCGGCTCGGTGCGCATCGAGAAGGCCGACGGCGGCGAGGAGTTCGTGTTCGTGGCCGGTGGCATCCTGGAGGTGCAGCCGAACCGCGTCACGGTGCTGTCCGACACCGCCATCCGCGGCAAGGACCTCGACGAGCAGAAGGCCGGCGAGGCCAAGCGCGCCGCCGAGGAGGCGCTGCGCAACGCCCGCAGCGAGGTCGACATCGCCAAGGCGCAGTCCGAACTGGCCATCATGGCGGCCCAGATCGCCGCCCTGCAGAAGTACCGCCAGAAGCGGTAAAGGATCCCGCTGCGCGGGCCCGCCCGCGCAGCCAACCGAACAAGCGCTAAGAAAAACCAGCGCACTCAAGCCCCGGTCTCCGACCGGGGCTTTTCTTTTTCGTCAGGGCTTTCCCTCGGTTGCGGCCGCTGTGTTGCGCCGGGGAGTCGTTCCCGTGTCGCAACCAGTGGTAACAGGAACCTGAAGCCAATAGACTGTCCGGCATTGTTGAGGATCCCCATGCGCAAGCTGTTCTGCACATTCCTCCTGGCGGCCACGCCCGCGGCCTTCGCCGCCGACATCGTGGTCGGCCAATCGGCACCGCTGACCGGCGGCAATGCCGAACTCGGTAACGACATCCGCAACGGGGCGCTGGCCTACTTCAAGAAGGTCAACGACGCCGGCGGCATCGGCGGCGGCAAACTCAAGCTGGTGACGCTGGACGACAAGAACGACACCAAGCTGGCCGGCGAGAACACGCACAAGTTGGTCGAGGACGAAGGCGCGGTGGCCCTGTTCGGCTACGCCTCGTCGACCCTGAGCATCCCCGCCATGCCCACGGTCAGCGACAAGCGGGTGCCGTTCTTCGCGCCGTTCACCGGCGCCGACACCATCCGCAAGCAGAACGAGTACGTCTACACCGTGCGTGCCACCTACGGTGACGAGATCGAGAAGATCATCAACTTCTGGGGCAGCCTGGGCAGCACCCGGGTCACGGTGCTGCACTACGACGATGCGGTCGGCAAGCAGAACTTCGAGACCGTGGCCAACGTCCTCAAGAAGTTCAACCGCACGCCGGTGTCGGTGTCCATCAAGCGCAACGCCGACATCACCGACCAGAACGTCAAGGACACCATCGCGTCGGAGCCGAACGTGCTGGTGGTCACCACGCTGTACGCACCCGCCGCCCAGTTGATCAAGAAGATCAAGGCTGCCGGCAAGGGCGGCGCCATGGTGACCAGCCTGTCGTTCGCCGGCGCCAGCCAGCTGGCCAAGGCGCTCGGCCCCGACGCCACCGGCGTGTCGGTCTCCATCACCGTGCCGACGCCGCGGGCCAACGCGGTGCCGGTGGTGCGCGAGTGCAACGAGGCCTGGACCGCCGCCGGCATGAAGGACGCGATGTCGGTCACCTCGCTCGAATCGTGCATCGCGGCCAAGGTGCTGGTCGAAGGCATGCGCCGCTCCGGCAAGGAGGTGTCGCGCGCCTCGCTGCACAAGAGCCTGGCGGCCCTGGGCCGCTACGACGCCGGCGGCTATGTCGTGCACTTCAAGCCCGACTTCCACCATGGCGGCAGCTACGTCGGCATGGCGCTGCTGCGGCCCAACGGCGAAGTGCGCGACTGACGCAGGCAGTCCGGATCGAAGGCGCCCGCGGGGCGCCTTTTCTGTTTGGGGGCTGGTGGCCGCGTGGCCGTCAGTCGACCAGCAGCAGCGCCGCGGCGCCGAGCAGGGCGCCCATGCCCATCATCTTGCGCAGCTGCCGGCGCGGGGCCACGCCGCGGCGGGCCCAGGCCGCCAGGCAGACGGCCAACGACAGGCTGGCAGCCACGAGGGCGAGGAGGTCGTCTCCGAAGTCCATGTTGATGCGCCGTGGATTGGAACCCGCAGGATAGCCCGTCCGGCGCCGGTGTGGGTAAGCGGTTGATCCGGCTGGCTCAGCCGAGCACCGGCTCGTCCGGCAGCTCGTTGGGGTTGGCCGCGCCAGGGGCCGCCGGGAAATGTTCCACCAGCAGCGCCGAGACCTCCGCCAGCGCCTGCGTCAGGCCTTCCTCGAAGCGCTGCTCGCGGAACGCGCTGCCCATGCGCTGCACGATGCGCTGCCACTCGCCGGGATCTACCCGCTGCGCCAGGCCGCGGTCGGCCACGATCTCGATCGCATGCTCGACCAGCAGCAGGTAGATCAGCACGCCGTTGTTCTGCTCGGTGTCCCACACCCGCAGCTTGCCGAACAGGACCACGGCCCGCTCGCGCGCCGTGGCATCGCGCCACAGATAGCTCAGGGGCAGCGCGGCCTCGATGCAGATGCGCACCTCGCCGGTGTGGCGCTGCTCGCTCGCGCCCACCCGGCGGGTCAGCCGTTCCACCAGCTCGGGCGGCAGTGCCCGGCGGGCGTCGTCGTCGTGCCAGCGGTGGCGCAGCAGGCGGGCGAGGCGGGCCAGCATCACCAGTCCCCCGAGGCGCCGCCGCCACCGAAGTCGCCGCCGCCGCCGGAACTGAAGCCTCCGCCACCGCCGCCACCGCCGCCGCTCCAGCCCCCACCACCGCCGCCGCCGAACCCGCCGCCACCGATCCAGGGCCCTCCGCCCCAGCTCCGCTGGCGGGCACCGCCCAGGCCGGCGGTGGAGAACAGCGAGAAGAGCAGGGCCACCAGGGCCGCCACCGCAGCGACCAGCAGGCTCTGCGTGAACAGCAGGGCGAGCGTGCCGATCGCACCGCCGGTGGCCAGCGAGCCGAGCCGGCGGCCGAGCAGGCCGCGCAGCACGGCACCGCCTATCGGCACGGCGAAGAACAGGAAGATGGCACTGTCGACCCAGTCGAAGCCGGCGCTGCCCTGGCGCGACGGCGGCGGCGCGGGCGCCGGCAGTGCCTCGCCGCTGATGCGCGCGGTGAGCTGGTCGATCGCCGCGCGCAGGCCGCCGGCGAAGTCGTTCTGCCGGAACCGGGGCGTGATCGCGCTGTCGATGATCTGCCGCGCCGCCAGGTCCGGCACCGCCCCTTCCAGCGTCTTGGCGACCTCGATGCGCGCCTTGCGGTCGTCCTTGGCAACCACCAGCAGCACGCCGTCGCCGACCTCGCGCCGACCGATCTTCCATGCGTTGGCGACCCGGTTGGCGTAGCTGGCGATGTCCTCGGGCTGGGTGGTCGCGACCATCAGCACGGCGATCTGGGTGCCCTTGCTGCGCTCGAAGGCGGCCAGCTTGTCCTCCAGGCCCTGGTGCTCGATGGCGTCGAGCGTGCCGGTCTGGTCGATGACGCGGGCGGCGAGCGCCGGCACCGGCTGGACGTCCTGGGCGCAGGCCAGGCCGGCCCAGCACAGGGCGGCCAGGACGAGCGCGAGGAGGCGCTGCACGCCGGCGCCGCCCTACTTCTTCGGGGTGCCGAAATCCACCTGCGGCGGGGCCGTGATCTGGGCCTCGTTCTGCACCGTGAAGCTGGGCTTGGGCTGGTAGCCGAACGCCATGGCGGTGAGGTTGGTCGGGAAGCTGCGCGCCAGCACGTTGTACTGCTGCACCGCCTGGATGTAGCGGTTGCGCGCCACGGTGATGCGGTTCTCGGTGCCTTCGAGCTGCACCCGCAGGTCGCGAAAGCCCTGGTTGGCCTTCAGGTCGGGGTAGCGCTCGCTCACCACCATCAGCCGGCTGAGGGCGCTGGAGAGCTCGCCCTGCGCCTGCTGGAACTTCTGGAACGCCTCGGGGTTGTTCAGCACCTCGGGCGTCACCTGCATCGAGGTGGCCTTGGCGCGCGCCTCGACCACCTTGGTCAGCGTCTCCTGCTCGAAGTTGGCCTCGCCCTTCACGGTGGCCACCAGGTTGGGCACCAGGTCGGCGCGGCGCTGGTACTGGTTGAGCACTTCCGACCAGGCGGAGCGGGTCTGTTCGTCGAGCCGCTGGAAGTCGTTGTAGCCACAGCCGGACAGGGCCAGCACGGCAGCGAGGACCACGAGCCAACGTTTCATCCGGCTTCTCCTTGGAGGGGTGGGCGACGGTAGCATAGATGCGATGGGCGAGTCGCCGATTCAAGCCCTGCGGGCGGCTGCGCGCGGGGCCGGCCCGGCGCCTGCGCGCGGGTTGCGGCTGGTCATCGCGGGCGCCACCGGCGTGCTGGGCAACGAGGTGCTGCGCCGCCTGGTCGGCCAGCAGCGCTACGCCGCAACCCAGGTGCTCGCGCGCGAGCCGATCACCGCCGGCCTGCGCGGCGTCGGCACGACCCTGGTGCCCAACGACGACCCGGCCAGCTGGCCGCCGGGCGCCGCCGATACCGGCATCGTGCTGTTCGACCCGCCGCGCCTGTTCCACGACCGCGAGCGGGCGCTGTGGACGCCCACGCCGCAGCAGCTGCCGGCGCTGGCGCAGTGGATGCGCCGCAGCGGCGTCGGCACGCTGGCGGTGGTGCTGCCGCACGCCCAGGCGCGCCTGCCCGAGGCCCTCAAGCGCGGGCTGGCCAGCCTGGACGAACACGCCGTCGCCACGCTGGGCTTCGACCGCCTGCTGATCGTCCGCTCGGCGCAGAAGCCGGCGCCGGCCGGCGGAGGCGCGCTGCTGCCGCGGCTGGCCCGCTTCATGTTGTCCGTGTTCGGCTACATGGTGCCCAGCAGCGAGCAGCCGGTGCGCTCGCCCAAGGTGGCCGAGTTCGTGTCGGCCGCGCTGCAGGCGTCGCCGCCCGGCATCCACATCGCGTCGTCCGAGCTGGTGTGGCACGCGGCCCAGGGCGACGTGCAGCGCGCCGTGCACGAGTGGCTGGGCGCCGAATCCGGCTAAATTGCGGGCCATGCGCAAGTCCAAACTGCAGGCGGCCAATCTGGAAGGCAACGCCGACGACGTGGAGGCGGCGTTCTACGACGCGCTGCAGAACGCCGACATCGACAAGCTGATGGCCTGCTGGGCCGACGAGGACGACATCGTCTGCATCCACCCGGGCGGCCCGCGCGTGGTCGGCGCCGTCGCCATCCGCGCCACCTTCGAGGCCATGTTCGCCAACGGCAGCATCCGCGCCTGGCCCGAGCGGGTGCGCAAGATCGAGTCGCTGGCCAGCTGCGTGCACAACCTGCTGGAGAAGGTGGAGGTGCTCACGCCGCAGGGCCCGCGCCACGCCTGGGTAATCGCCACCAACATCTGGCACAAGACCGCGCAGGGCTGGCGCCTGGTCGCGCACCACGCGAGTCCCGGCACGCCGAGCGAGATCCAGGAGGTCTCCGGCACGCCGTCGGTGCTGCACTGATGGACGCCGCGGCGCGTGCAGCGGCGGCGGCCGGGACCGACGTTGGCGACTACGCGGCGCCCCGCTGGCTGCCGGGCGGCAACCTGCAGACCATCTGGCCGGCGCTGTTCGGCCGCCGCACCCTCGCCGGCGCACCGCGCTACCGGCGCGAGCGCTGGACCACGCCGGACGGCGACTTCATCGACCTCGACTGGCTGGACGACGCCGCGCCGGCCGCCGGCGCGCCGCTGCTGGTGCTGTTCCACGGCCTGGAGGGCTCCTCGCGCAGCCACTACGCCGAGGCTTTCGCCGACGTGGCGCGGGCGCACGGGCTGGCGTTCGTGGTGCCGCACTTCCGCGGCTGCAGCGGCGAGATCAACATGGGGCCGCGGGCCTACCACTCGGGCGACCACGAGGAGATCCACTGGGTGCTGGAGCGCCTGCGCGGCCGGCACGCCGGGCCGCTGCTGGCCGTGGGTGTCTCGCTGGGCGGCAATGCGCTGATGCGCTGGGCCGGCGAGGCCGGCGAGCAGGCGGTGCGGCTGGCCGGCGCGGTGGCGGCGGTGTGCTCGCCGCTCGACCTGGCGGCCGGCGCGGTGGCGATCGGGCGCGGCTTCAACCGCCTCGTCTACACCAGCATGTTCCTGCGCACCATGCGCCCCAAGGCGCTGCGCAAGCTCGGCCAGCACCCCGGCCTGTTCGATGCGCAGGCCCTGCGCGCCGCGCGTGACCTGTACGCCTTCGACAACGTGTTCACCGCGCCGCTGCACGGCTTCCGCGACGCCGACGACTACTACGCCCGGGCCTCGGCCAAGCCGTACCTGCCGGGCATCCGCATCCCGGCGCTGCTGCTCAACGCGGCCAACGATCCGTTCGTGCCGGCCGCCAGCCTGCCGCCGCTGCACGCGCACGGTGCCTGGGTCACGCAGTGGCGGCCGGCGCAGGGCGGCCATGTCGGCTTCCCGGCCGGACCCTGGCCCTCGCACGTGCAGTGGATGCCGCGCGCGGTGACGGCGTGGCTGCTGCGCAGCCTGGGGCGCCCGGCGGCCGCTTCGCCCTGAGGCGCGGCGGCGGCAGCAGCGCTAGCGGCGGGCGCGCACCGGCACCGCGCTGGCGGCCGGCAGGGCGACGGCTGCGGCCGCGGTGGCAGCAGGTGCGGACGGCGCACTGGCGGGGCCGGCAGGCACCGAAGCGGCCGCCACCGGGCCGCTGGCCGTGGCGGCCTGGGCGCCCGGCCAGGCGATGTCGGCGGCGTTGCGCGGCTTGCCGACCGGCGTGGTGGCCTGGCCCTTCTGCACCGCCGCCATGTCTTCCTCGCTCGGGTACAGGCCCTGCAGCCAGTAGTCGAACACGCGGCGCGCGATCGGCGCCGCGTTGGCGCCGCCGAAGCCGACGTTCTCGACCACCATGGCCAGCGCGATCTTCGGCTCCTCGGCCGGCGCATAGGCCATGTACAGGGCGTGGTCGCGGTGGCGCTCGTCCATCTGCGAGGCGTTGTACTTCTGGTTCTGCGCGATCGTGATGACCTGGGCCGTGCCGGTCTTGCCGCCGCTGGTGTAGGCGGCGCCGCGGAACGCCGCCGCCGAGGTCCCCTCGATGTTCACGCCCACCAGGGCCTTGCGGATGACGGCCAGGTTCTCCGGCCGCGCCGTGAGCTGGCCGACCTGCTCGGGCGCGATCTTCTGCGACTGCCGGGTGCTGAGGTCGACCACCTCGCTGACCAGGTGCGGCTTCATGCGAGCGCCGTTGTTGGCCACCGTGGCCGTGGCGGTGGCGATCTGCAGGATGGTGAAGTTGTTGTAGCCCTGCCCGATGCCCAGCGAGATGGTCTCGCCGGCGTACCACTTCTGCTGTTCGGGCTTGCGGTAGGCGCGGCGCTTCCACTCGGTGGACGGCAGCAGCCCGCGCGACTCGCCGGCGATGTCGATGCCGGTGATCTCACCGAAGCCGAAGTGCGACATCTGCTCGTGCATGAGGTCCACGCCCATGTCGTTGGCGAGCATGTAGTAGTAGGTGTCGCACGACTGCACGATCGAGCGGTACATGTCGACCATGCCGTGCCCGCCTTCCTTGTCGTCGCGGAACTTGTGGTTGCCGAACCAGAAGTAGCCCGGGTCCGAGATGGCCTGGCTGGGGGTGCGCTTGCCGGTCTCCAGCGCGGCCAGCGCCATGAAGGGCTTGAAGGTCGAGCCGGGCGGGTAGGTGCCGCGCAGCGCGCGGTTGAGCAGCGGCTTGTCGATCGACTCGTTCAGGGCCTGCCAGTTCTCGACGTCGATGCCGTCGACGAACAGGTTGGGGTCGAAGGTGGGCTTGGAGACGAAGGCCAGGATCTCGCCGGTGCGCGGGTCCAGCGCCACCAGGGCGCCGCGCCGGTTGCCGTACAGGTCCTCCACCAGCTTCTGCAGCCGGATGTCCAGGCCCAGCTTGACGGTGTTGCCGGGCGTGGCGGGGCTGCTGGCCAGCTTGCGCACGGCGCGCCCGCCGGCCGAGGTCTCGACCTGCTCGACGCCGGTCAGGCCGTGCAGCTGGCGCTCGAAGCTGTGTTCCACGCCCAGCTTGCCGATGTATTCGGTGCCGCGGTAGTTGGCTTGGTCCTCGTCGTCCCAGTCCTCCATCGTCTTCTTCTCGGCCTGGTTGATGCGGCCGATGTAGCCGATCACGTGGCTGGCCAGCTCGCCCCAGGGATAGTTGCGGAACAGGCGGGCCTTGATCTCGACGCCGGGATAGCGGTAGCGCTGGGCGGCGAACTTCGCCACTTCCTCGTCGGTGAGCTTGGTGCGGATGGGCAGTGACTCGAAGCCCTTGGACTCCTCCAGCAGCTTGCGGAAGCGCCGCTTGTCGCGCGCCGTGATGTCGATCACCTGGCCCAGGTCCTCGATCGTGCGCTCCAGCGTGTCGGTCAGCCGCGAGGGCGTGATCTCCAGCGTGTAGGCCGAGTAGTTGGTGGCCAGCACGATGCCGTTGCGGTCCAGGATCAGCCCGCGGTTGGGCACGATGGGCACGATCGCCGTGCGGTTGTTCTCGGCCTGCTCGCTCAGGTCCTCGTGGCGGTACACCTGCAGGTAGACCAGCCGCATGGCCAGCAGCAGGAAGCACACCAGCACGACCAGGCTGGCGGCCAGCACCCGCGTGCGAAAGCGCGAGAGATCGGCTTCGACGTTGCGCAGTTCGGTCATGGGGCGGTCAGCGTGCGGTGGGCGGCGTGGTCGACGGCATCCGGGTCCTGTCCACGCCCACCGTCCGGCGCGGGACGTGCGACCTCAGAGGGGCCGATTTTCGTCCGGATCGGGCGCGCGGCGCTGGGGCGCCAGCAGCAGCACGCTCACCACCGGCCACAGGAGGGCTTCGATCACGGGCGCGAGCAGGAACGAGACACCCGGGAACGCGCCGCCGGCGACCAGGCGCACCACCAGCTCGATGGCATGGGCGGCGGCGAACAGCGGCAGCACCTGGACCGCCTGCGAGGGGACCGTGAACCACAGCAGGCGGCGGTGGATGGCGATGGCCCCGAAGCTGAGCGCCGTGTAGGCCAGGGCGTGCTGGCCGAGCAGCGAGGCCTGCTGCACGTCCATGACGATGCCGAACAGGAATGCGGCGCCCACGCCGATGCGCAGCGGCTGGTGCACGGCCCAGAACACCAGCGTCAGCGCCAGCAGGTCCGGCATCCAGGCCACCCGGCCGAGCGGCAGCACGTTCAGCACCAGCGCCACCAGCAGGCTGGACCAGATGAAGAGCGGGTTGGCCGGCAGCAGCAGCTGCTGGCCGGGACGCATGATCATGGCCGTGCCTCCCTGCCGGCGTGCGCGTGACGCAACGGACGGTCGCTGCTCATGCCCCGCCTCCCGGGCCCTTCCTGGGCACCTTGACCGGCGGCGGCGCGTCGATCGGTGGCCGCGGCGGGATCTGCGCCGCCACCGGCTTGAGCACCATGACATGGCGGGCGCCGTCCACCAGCGCCTGCGGCACGCAGTAGATGCGGGCGAAGGCCGAGTCGGCACGCCGCTCGACCTTGTCGACCTTGGCCACCGGCAGGCCGGCCGGGTAGACGCCGTCGACCCCGCTGGTGGTGAGCAGGTCGCCCGGCTGCACGTCGGCATTGCCGGCCATGAAGCGCAGTTCGAGCGCACCGGCGTGGGCGCCGGTCGGATCGCCATAGGCCACGCTGCGCGACCCGGTGCGGGTGTTCAGCACCGGGATGGCCTGGTCGCGGTCGGTGATCAGGGTGACCTCGCTCATGAGCGGGTGGGCGCGCGTGACCTGGCCCAGCACGCCCGATTCGTCGATGACCGGCGAGCCCTCGGTGATGCCCTGCGCCAGGCCCTTGTCGATGACCACCTTGCGGGTGTAGGGATCGGCGGCGTCGTACAGCACCTCGGCCGCCTGCGCCGTGGTGGCCAGGCGCTCGCGCAGCTCGAGCAGCTTGCGCAGCCGGGCGTTCTCCAGCGTCAGCTGCTCGACCTGGTTGGCCCGCTGCGACTGCTGGGCGAGCTTGACGCGCGCCTCGGCCTCCACCGCCTGCGCCCGGCCGAGAGACTCGAAGTACTCGGCGCCCTGGCGCAGGGCCAGGATGGGCTGCAGCGCGACCCATTGCACCGGGTAGAGCACGGTGGCCACCGCCGCGCGCAGCGGCTGCGTGATGTGGAAGCGGGTGTCGGCCACCATCAGGAACAGCGCCAGGGCGCTGAACACCATCAGCTTGGACAGCGCCGAGGGCCCCTGCTTGAAGAACGGCGGCGGCGTGCGGTCGAGCGTGCCTAAGGGCATGGCGGGCAACCTTGCTGCGCCGGGATGGCGGCGCCGGAACGCGGCTCGGGGACAGGAAGCTGGAGGGGGTTCATGGCGCGCGGCGCCGGTCAGCTGTGCCGCACCGCCGCCCGGTCAGCCCGCGCGGCGGCGACGGCCGTCATTCGGACGTGAAGATCGAGCCCAGGCGTTCCATGCGTTCCAGCGCGATGCCGCAGCCGCGCACCACGCAGGTGAGCGGGTCCTCGGCCACCAGCACCGGCAGGCCGGTCTCCTCGGCCAGCAGGCGGTCGAGGTCGCGCAGCAGGGCGCCGCCGCCGGTGAGCATCATGCCGCGCTCGGCGATGTCGGCGCCCAGCTCGGGCGGCGTGCTCTCCAGTGCGTTCTTCACCGCCGAGACGATGTTGTTCAGCGGGTCGGTGAGCGCCTCCAGGATCTCGTTGGAGGAGATGGTGAACGAGCGCGGCACGCCTTCGGAGAGGTTGCGGCCCTTGACCTCGATCTCCTTGACCTCGCTGCCCGGGAAGGCGGAGCCGATGTTCTTCTTGATCGCCTCGGCGGTGGGCTCGCCGATCAGCATGCCGTAGTTGCGGCGGATGTAGGCAATGATGGCGTCGTCGAAGCGGTCGCCGCCCACCCGCACGCTGCCCTTGTAGACCATGCCGCCCAGCGAGATGACGCCCACCTCGGTGGTGCCGCCGCCGATGTCGACCACCATGGAGCCGGAGGCCTCGCTCACCGGCAGGCCGGCGCCGATGGCGGCCGCCATCGGTTCCTCGATCAGGTAGACCTCGCTGGCGCCGGCGCCCAGCGCCGACTCCCGGATGGCGCGCCGCTCGACCTGGGTGGAGCCGCAGGGCACGCAGATGATGATGCGCGGGCTGGGCTTGAACACGCCGCGCGGGTGCACCATCTTGATGAACTGCTTGAGCATCTGCTCCGTGACGGTGAAGTCGGCGATGACGCCGTCCTTCATCGGCCGGATGGCCTCGATGTTGCCCGGCACCTTGCCCAGCATCGCCTTGGCCTCGTGGCCCACCGCCTGGATGGTCTTCTTGCCCTGCGGGCCCCCTTCGTGGCGGATGGCGACGACCGACGGCTCGTCGAGAACGATCCCCTTGTCCCGGACGAAGATCAGCGTGTTGGCGGTGCCCAGGTCAATGGCCAGGTCGGTTGACAGGTACCGACGGAACGCTCCGAACATGGGGGGGATTCCTCTTCTTCTGCGAAAGCGGCCCCGAAGGGCCGTCACCAAAGGCGGGATAATACCTGATCCCCTGTGAATAACTGCCAACGCGACAGCACGTCCTGCCGCGCTTACAACTGGTTTCGCCCCCGTTTTTCGCCATGGCCCTGACCCCCGACGACATCCGCCGCCTGCAGCACCTGGCGCGATTGGAGCTGCAACCGCCCGAAAGCGAGCGCATGCTCACTCAGATCAACGGCTTCTTCGGCATCGTCGAGGCGATGCGGGCTGTGGATACCGCGGGGATCGAGCCGCTGGCGCACCCGGTCGCCGCCATCCAGGAGGTCCAGCTGCGCCTGCGCGACGACGTCGCCAGCGAGCCGAATGCGCGCGAGGCCAACCAGCGCAGCGCGCCGGCCGTCGAAGCCGGCCTGTTCCTGGTGCCCAAGGTGATCGAATGAGCGACGCCCTGCACCAGCTGTCCGTCGCCGCCCTGGCGCAGCGCCTGCGCGACAAGCAGGTCTCGGCCGTCGAGGTCGCACAGCACTTCCTGGCCCGCGGCCAGGCCCACCAGGGGCTGGGCGCCTTCCTGGCCACCGACGAGGACGTCACGCTGGCGCAGGCCCGGGCCGCCGACCAGCGGCTGGCGGCCGGCGACCCGGCGCCGCTGCTGGGCGTGCCGATCGCCCACAAGGACATCTTCGTCACGCGCGACTTCCCCAGCACCGCCGGCTCGCGCATGCTGGCCGGCTACCGGTCGCCGTTCGACGCCACCGTGGTGCGCAAGCTGGCCGAAGCCGGCACCGTGACGCTGGGCAAGCTCAACTGCGACGAGTTCGCCATGGGCTCGTCGAACGAGAACTCGGCCTTCGGGCCGGCCCGCAATCCCTGGGACACCAGCCGCATCCCGGGCGGCTCCTCCGGCGGCAGCGCGGTGGCGGTCGCCGCCCGGCTGGCGCCGGCCGTCACCGGCACCGACACCGGCGGCTCGATCCGCCAGCCGGCCGCGTTCTGCGGCATCACCGGCATCAAGCCGACCTACGGCCGCGCCTCGCGCTACGGGATGATCGCCTTCGCCTCCAGCCTCGACCAGGCCGGCCCGATGGCGCGCAGCGCCGAGGACTGCGCGCTGCTGCTGTCGGCGATGTGCGGCCCCGACCCCGACCGCGACTCGACCTCGCTCGACCTGCCGGCCGAGGACTACACGCGCGGCCTGGGCGCGTCGCTGGACGGCCTGCGCATCGGCGTGCCGAAGGAGTTCTTCGGCGAGGGCCTGGCGGCCGACGTGCGTGCCGCCATCGACGCGGCGCTGCAGCAGTTCGTCCGCCTGGGCGCGCGCCTGGTCGAGATCTCGCTGCCGCGCACCGAGCTGTCGATCCCGGTCTACTACATCATCGCGCCGGCCGAGGCCTCGTCCAACCTGTCGCGCTTCGACGGCGTGAAGTTCGGGCACCGCGCGGCGCAGTACGACGACCTGGTCGACATGTACCGCAAGACCCGGGCCGAGGGCTTCGGCGACGAGGTCAAGCGCCGCATCATGATCGGCACCTACGTGCTCTCGCACGGCTACTACGACGCCTACTACCTGCAGGCGCAGAAGATCCGCCGCATGGTGGCCGACGACTTCCAGGCCGCGTTCGCGCAGTGCGACCTGATCGCCGGCCCGGTGGCGCCCAGCGTCGCCTGGAAGCTGGGTGGGCATGGCGGCGATCCGCTGGCCGACTACCTGGCCGACATCTTCACCCTGCCCGCCTCGCTGGCCGGCCTGCCGGGCATGAGCCTGCCGTGCGGCTTCGGCGAGGGCGGGCTGCCGGTCGGCCTGCAGCTGATCGGCAACTATTTCCAGGAGGCCCGGTTGCTCAGCGCCGCCCACCAGTACCAGCAGGCCACCGAGTTCCACCTGCGCCAGCCGGAGGGCCTGCAATGAGCAAGCTGGTCCAGGGCTGGGAAGTGGTGATCGGCTTCGAGACCCACGCGCAACTGGCCACCCACTCCAAGATCTTCAGCCGCGCCGCCACGGCCTTCGGCGCCGAGCCGAACACCCAGGCCAGCGCGGTCGACCTCGCGCTGCCCGGCACGCTGCCGGTGATGAACCGCGGCGCGGTCGAATGCGCCATCAAGCTGGGGCTCGCCGTCGGCGCCACCATCGCGCCGCGCAGCGTGTTCGCGCGCAAGAACTACTTCTATCCCGACCTGCCCAAGGGCTACCAGATCAGCCAGTACGAGATCCCGGTGGTGCAGGGCGGGGTGGTGGAGTTCCTGCTGGGCGAGGAGAGGAAGTCGGTGCGGCTGGTGCGCGCCCACCTCGAGGAGGACGCCGGCAAGTCGCTGCACGAGGACTTCGTCGGCCAGACCGGCATCGACCTGAACCGCGCCGGCACGCCCTTGCTGGAGATCGTCACCGAGCCCGACATGCGCTCCACCGACGAGGCCGTCGCCTACGCCAAGGAGCTGCACAAGATCGTCACCTGGATCGGCATCTGCGAC
Source organism: Ramlibacter pinisoli (assembly GCF_009758015.1). Lineage (NCBI taxonomy): Bacteria > Pseudomonadati > Pseudomonadota > Betaproteobacteria > Burkholderiales > Comamonadaceae > Ramlibacter > Ramlibacter pinisoli. Next base: position 146,718 of record NZ_WSEL01000006.1, on the reverse strand, counting down.
GGCAACATGCAGGAGGGCAGCTTCCGCTGCGACGCCAACGTGTCGGTGCGGCGCCCCGGCGGCCCGCTGGGCACGCGGCGCGAGATCAAGAACCTGAACAGCTTCCGCTTCATGCAGCAGGCGATCGACTACGAGATCCGCTGGCAGATCGGCGAGCTGGAGGACGGCCGCGCCATCGGGCAGGCCACGGTGCTGTTCGATCCCGACACCGGCGAGACGCGCGCCATGCGCACCAAGGAGGACGCGGCCGACTACCGCTACTTCCCCGATCCCGACCTGCCGCCGCTGGTGGTCGCGCCCGACTGGGTGGAGCGCGTGCGCGCCGCCATGCCGGAGCTGCCGCGTGCGATGGCGGCGCGCTTCGTGGCCACCTACGGCCTGCCCGAGTACGACGCCACCACCCTGACCCAGAGCCCGGCGATGGCGGCTTACTTCGAGGCCGCCGCCAAGGCCTGCGGCCAGCCCAAGCTGGCCAGCAACTGGATCATGGGCGAGGTGTCGCGCCGGCTGAACGCGCAGGAGCTGGCCATCGAGCGCTCGCCGGTGCCGGCCGCCACGCTGGGCGCGCTGATCGGCCGCATCCACGACGGCACCATCTCCAACAACGCTGCCCGCCAGGTGTTCGAGGCCCTGTGGACCGGCGAGGGCGCCGACGTCGATGCCCTGATCGAGGCCAAGGGCCTGCGGCAGATGAGCGACACCGGCGAGCTGGACCGCATCCTCGACGGCATCCTGGCCGCCAACGCCGACAACGTGGCGCAGTTCAAGGCCGGCAAGGACAAGGCGTTCAACGCGCTGGTCGGCCAGGCCATGAAGGCGACCAAGGGCAAGGCCAACCCGGCCCAGGTGAACGAGCTCCTGCGCAAGAAGCTCGCGGGCTGATCAGCGGCGCGGCCGGGAGGCGCCGTTGGCCGGCAGGCTGGCGGCGTTCTGGGCCCAGAGCGACTTCAGGCGCCCCAGCTCGTCGTCGAAGCGCCGCGTGATGCGCTGCCGCTCCTCGGCCTGCGCCGCCAGCAGGCGCTTTTGCGCCGCCAGGTTCTGCTCGTTCTCCTCGATGGCGCGCCGGATGCGGTTCTGCTGGATGACGTCGGTGCCGGCCGACTTCTCGTCCCTGGCCAGCTGCTCGCGCTGCTGCTGCAGGTCGGTCACGCGCCGCTCGCCGGTGGCGATGGCGCTGTCGACGCGCGACAGGGCGTCGTCGCGCTCGCTGCGGTGGCTGGCCTCGTCGGGGTAGCGGTTCAGGAGCACGCGGTCACGCCGCTTGCGCTCGATGTCGCGGGCCCGGTCCTCCTCGGCCCTGCGCACCCGCTCCTCCTCGGCCGCGCGTTCGTCGCCCGTGGGCGAGGGGGCCAGGCGGCCGCGGACGATGCCGCTGCTGCCGTATTGCTTCTGCTCGCGGTCCAGGCACTCCATGTTGGGACGGTCGGAGGTGATGCGCTGGCCCCGGGCATCGACGCAGGAATAGATGACGGATCCCGGCAGGGCCTGGGCCGATGCCGCTCCGCCCGCGGCGGCGACCGCCAACCCGACCCACCAGATGCCCCTGCCGCGCAATGCCATGTCCCCGTCGTCACTCCACGCCGTAACGCCGGCGGTAGGCCTCCACCCGTGCGTGGTGCTCGCCCAGTTCCTCGCCAGCGTGGCGCTCGAGATACTGGAGCAGGTCGGCCAGCCTGGCAATCGCGCACACCTGCAGACCGAGCTGATTGCGCACGTATTGCACGGCGCTGTGGTCGACGTCGCGACCGTCCTCGGTCGCCTTCTCCTGCCGGTCCAGGGCGATGGCCACCGCGTGCGGGGTGGCGCCGGCGGCGCGGATCAGGGCGATGGACTCGCGCGCGGCGGTGCCGGCCGACATCACGTCGTCGACGATCAGCACCCGCCCGCGCACCGGCGCGCCGACCAGGGTGCCGCCCTCGCCGTGGTCCTTGGCTTCCTTGCGGTTGTACGCGTAGGGCACGTTGCGGCCGTCGCGCGCCAGTTCGATCGCCACCGCGGCGGCCAGCGGGATGCCCTTGTAGGCCGGCCCGAACAGCATGTCGAACTCGATGCCGGAGGCGAGGATGCGGCGTGCATAGAATTGCGCCAGCTGGCCGAGCTTGGCGCCGTCGTCGAACAGCCCCGCGTTGAAGAAATACGGGGACATCCGACCGGCCTTGGTCCTGAACTCGCCGAAGCGCAGCACGCCGGCTTCCACGGAGAACTGCACGAAGTCCTGCGCCAGGCTGTCCTGGCGGGGCGCTGCCAGCATGGGAAATTCCTTGTTCAAACTGACCAGCCTCAACCTCAACGGTATCCGTTCGGCCGCCAGCAAGGGCGTGGAGGCATGGCTCGCAAAGGCGAGCCCCGATTGTATTTGCGTGCAGGAGGTCAAGGCCGGCGCCGACGACATCGCCGGCCGCTTCGACAGCCTGGCCGGCCTGAAGGGCCATTTCCACTTCGCCCAGAAGAAGGGCTACTCGGGCGTCGGCGTCTACAGCCGGCACGAGCCCAGCGAGGTGGTGGTGGGCTTCGGTTCGGACGAATTCGACGCCGAGGGGCGCTACGTCGAACTGCGCTTCGACACGCCGGCGCGCCGCTTCTCGGTCATCAGCGCCTACTTCCCGAGCGGCTCCTCCGGCGAGGAGCGGCAGCAGGCCAAGTTCCGCTTCCTCGATGCCTTCGAGCCGCACCTGCTGCGCACCAAGGCCGAGCGCGAGTTCGTGCTGTGCGGCGACGTCAACATCGCCCACAAGGAGCAGGACCTGAAGAACTGGCGCAGCAACCGCAAGAACAGCGGCTTCCTGCCCGAGGAGAGGGCCTGGATGACCCGGCTGCTCGACGAGCACGGCGTGGTCGACGTCTACCGGCAGCTGCGTCCCGACACCACCGACGAGAGCTACACCTGGTGGAGCAACCGCGGCCAGGCCTACGCCAACAACGTCGGCTGGCGCCTGGACTATCACCTGGCGACGCCGGCGGTGGCGCAGCTGGCGCGCAGCGAGGCGATCTACAAGGCCGAGAAGTTCTCCGACCACGCGCCGATCACGGTCGGCTACGAAATGGGCTGGCTGGGCTGATCAGCCGGCCGGCGGCGTCGTCGCCAACCCGAGCCGCCGCAGCAGGCGGTGGAAGTTGCTGCGGTCCATGCCGGCCTCGGCCGCGGCCCGGCTGGGCTGGCCGGCGTGGCGCGCCAGGCTGGCCTGGATCCAGCGCCGCTGGAAGTCCTCGGTCGCCGCGCGCAGGGTCTGCCCCGGCCCGGCCGGCAGGTTCGGCATCGGGTCCGGCGCGGGTTCCGGCCGACGCGCGGCCAGCGGGGAGGGCGCCGGCAACGCCTGCGGCGGCGCCCCCTCGAGCGCGATGTGGCGCAGCTCGATCGACACCCAGCGCGCCGGCCGGCGCGGCTCGGCCACCGCGCGCAGGGCGGCGCGGCTGAGCACGTGCTCCAGTTCGCGCACGTTGCCGGGCCAGGCATGCGCCAGCAGGGCCGCCTTGGCCTCGGGCGCCAGGCGCAGGTTGCGCGCGCCCAGGCGGTGCTGGTTCTCCTCCAGGAAGCCGCCGGCCAAGGTGAGCACGTCGCGCCCGCGCTCGCGCAGCGGCGGCACCACCAGCGGGTAGACCGCCAGCCGGTGGTACAGGTCGGCCCGGAAGCGGCCCTGGCGGATCGCCTCGCCGAGGTCGCGGTTGGTGGCCGCGACCACGCGCACGTTCACCTGCACCAGCCGGTCGCTGCCGGGCCGCTGCACCTCGCCGCTTTGCAGCACGCGCAGCAGCTTGGCCTGCACCGCCAGCGGCAGCTCGCCCACCTCGTCGAGGAACAGCGTGCCGCCGTCGGCCAGCTCGAACTTGCCCACCCGGTCCTGCACCGCGCCGGTGAAGGCGCCCTTGCGGTGGCCGAACAGCTCGCTGTCGGCCAGCGACTCGGGCAGGGCGGCGCAGTTCACCTGCACCAGGGGCCGGTCGCGCCGCAGCGAGGCGGCATGCAGGCGTTGGGACACCAGGTCCTTGCCGACGCCGGTCTCGCCCAGCACCAGCACGGTGAGGTCGGAGGCGGCCACGGTGTCGATCTCGGCCCGCAGCCGCTGCATCGCCGGGCTGGTGCCCAGCAGCTCGCGGGCCGGCGCATGGGCCGATTGCCAGGCGCGCGCGGCGGCCTGTTCGCGCGCGGCCTGGGCCCGCACCGCGCGCAGGGTCTCGACCGCCTCCAGGCCCGACTCGATCAGGCGCACCACCGCCTCGACCTGGCTGGTGGCCACCGCCGCCAGCGTGCCGGCGGCCAGGGTGTCGAAGGTCAGCAATCCCCAGAGGCGGCCGCCCACGTGCAGCGGCGCGCCCATGCAGTCGTGCACGGCCAGCAGGTTCGCCTGCCCCAGCACCAGGCCGTCGTAGGGGTCGGGCAGCGGGCAGTCGGCGGGAAAGCGCAGCACCGACGCGCTCTCGACCAGCCGGGCCAGGCGCGGGTGCGCCGCCACCGCGAAGCGCCGGCCCAGGGTCTCCAGGCTCAGGCCGTCGACGGCCACCGGCGTCAGCACGCCGGCCTCGAGCTGCAGCAGGGCGACCGCATCGCAGCGCACGGCCCGCTTGGCGGCCGCCAGCAGCTGCTGGAAGCGCTCGGTGTCGGAGGTGGGGGAGGGAGGGGCTGCGGTGGTCGTTTCGACCGCCGCCGTTGTGGAATCGACTGCGAACATCTCGTGGTCGATTGGACCACAGGCCGGCAATTCCGTGCCGTGACAAGGACTTGCGCGCGCTGCAGGGCTGGCACGGATCGTGAGACAGGACTGCCATGTTGTCACCCCACGCCATCACCCTGATCAAGGCCACCGTTCCCGCGCTGCAGCAGCACGGCGAGGCCATCACCCGCCACTTCTATACCGTGATGCTCGGCGAGCATCCCGAGCTCAAGGCCTTCTTCAACGAGGCCCACCAGGCCAGCGGCACCCAGTCGCGCGCCCTGGCCGGCGCCGTGCTGGCCTATGCGGCCCACATCGACCGCCTGGGCGAGATCGCCGGCGCGCTGCCGCGCATCATCCACAAGCACGCCGCGCTGGGCGTGCTGCCCGAGCACTACCCCATCGTCGGCCAGTGCCTGCTGCGCGCCATCAAGGACGTGCTGGGCGACGCCGCGACCGACGAGATCATCGACGCCTGGGGCGCCGCCTACGGCGAGCTGGCCAAGCTGCTGATCGCCGCCGAGGAGCAGGTCTACGCCGCCAACGCGGCCCGCGACGGCGGCTGGCGCGGCCAGCGCGCGTTCCGCGTGGCGCGCCGGGTCGCCGAGAGCGACGTCATCACCTCGTTCTACCTCGAGCCGGTGGACGGCGGGCCGCTGCTCGCCTTCGTTCCCGGCCAGTACCTGACGCTGGTGCTGTCCATCGACGGCGAGACCATGCGCCGCAACTACTCGCTGTCGGACGCGCCGGGCAAGCCCTGGTACCGCATCAGCGTCAAGCGCGAGCCCCAGGGCAAGGCCTCGGGCTGGCTGCACGACACGGCCGTGGTCGGCACGCCGATCGACGCCCTCGCGCCCTGCGGCGACTTCACCCTGGCCGAGGACGCACAGCGGCCGCTGGTGCTGGTGACCGGCGGCGTCGGCATCACCCCGGCGATGAGCATGCTGGAGGCGGCCGCGCCCGGCGGCCGGCCGATCCGCTTCATCCACGCCGCCCGCGACGGCCGCGTGCACGCGTTCCGCCAGCGCGTCGACGCCATCGCCGCCCGCCACGCCAACGTCCGCGTGACCTACGTGTACGACCGGCCGCGCGCGGAGGACCGGCCGCACGCCACAGGCCTCGTCACCCGCGAGCTGCTGGCGCAGCAGCTGCCGGGCGACCGCGACGTCGACCTCTACCTGCTGGGCCCCAAGCCCTTCATGCAGTCGGTCTACCGCAGCGGGCTCGACCTGGGCGTGCCGCAGCAGCAGCTGCGCTACGAGTTCTTCGGCCCGCTGGAAGACCTGCGCGCGGCCTGAGGCCGGCCGCCTCAGCGACCGAGGCGGCGCAGCACGAACGGCAGGCTGCGGTCCCAGCCGCCGCTGCGGGTGCCGCGGATCTCGCGGCCGCAGGAGTCCGCCACCAGATCGCCCTGCCAGGTGGCGGCGATGCGCTGGCCGTCGACCGACTCCTCCAGCGTGAAGGCGCCGTCGTCCAGGTCGGCGGCGACGCGGGCGCGCTCGCCGTTGCGGTTCACCTCGCCCGACAGGCTCTGCGCGTACTCGCGGTGCGGCTCCAGCAGCAGCGTGGCGCCGCCGCCGCCCTCGAATTCGGCCCGCCACAGCCCCACCAGGTCGAGCGGCTGCACGTCGGCCGGCGCCGGGCAGGGCGCCTGCGCGTGCGCCGCCGCCGCCGTCACGGCGACCAGCGCGAACAGCAACGGCCGCGCGGCGCGCACGCTCAGGCCGGTCCCTGCGCCGCGGCCGCGGCGGCTGCGCTGTCGGCGCTCTTCTTCGCGAACTCGGCCCGCAGCGCGCGCAGCTTCTCGCGCGGGTCCTCCCGGGTGGTGGCCTTTTCCAGCGCCATCTCGGCGATGAAGCGGCTGGGCTGCGCCGCCACGACCTCGCGGCCCTTCTTGCGCCGCTTGGTCCAGCTCACCGCGAGCGAGCGCTGGGCCCGCGTGATGCCCACGTACATCAGGCGCCGCTCCTCCTGCAGGCGCTGCAGGATGCCCTCGCTCATGGGCCCGTCGGCCTTGCCGCCCGGGTTGTCGTCGTCGCCCAGCTTGAACGGCAGCATGCCCTCGACGCAGCCGACCAGCATCACGTGCGGCCACTCCAGGCCCTTGGAGGCGTGCAGCGTCGACAGCGTCACCACGTTCTGGTCCTTCTCGCGCTCGCTGATGGTGGACAGCAGCGCGATGGTCTGCGCCACCTCCAGCAGGGTCTTCTTCTCGCTGGCGACCTGCACGCCCGCCGTGTCATCGATCTGGCCGCCGCAGCGCGCCGCCATCCAGTCGCAGAACTCCAGCACGTTGGTCCAGCGCGAGGCGGCCAGCTTCTCGCTCTCCTCGCTGTCGTACAGGTGCTTCTCGTAGCCGATGTCCTTGAGCCAGTCGGTCAGGAAGGCCTTGGCGTCCTCGGCGCCCTCGGTGCGGCGGGCGCGGAACTGCAGGTCGTTCACGAAGCGGCCGAACTCCTGCAGGCTGCCCAGCGCGCGGGCCGACAGCACGGCGCCGAGCGAGGACGAGAACAGCGCGCCGAACAGGCTCAGCTTGTACTGGTTGGCGAAGGTGCCCAGGCTGGCCAGCGTCTGGTGGCCGATGCCGCGCTTGGGCGTGGTCACCGCACGCAGGAACGCCGGGTCGTCGTCCTCGTTGACCCACAGCCGCAGCCAGGCGCACAGGTCGCGGATCTCGGCGCGGTCGAAGAAGCTCTGGCCGCCGGACACCTTGTAGGGCACCTGCGCCTTGCGCAGCGCCTGCTCGAAGATGCGCGCCTGGTGGTTGGCGCGGTACAGCACGGCGAAGTCCTTCCAGTCCTTGCCGCCGCCGCTGGCGCGGATCGACAGCATGCGGGCCACCGCGCGCTCGGCCTCGTGCTCCTCGTTGTCGCAGTCGACGATGCGCACCGGCTCGCCCTCGCCGAGCTCCGAGAACAGCGTCTTGGGGAACAGCTTGGGGTTGGGCTGGATGACGTTGTTGGCCGCGCGCAGGATGGCGCTGGTGGAGCGGTAGTTCTGCTCCAGCTTGATCACCTTCAGCTGCGGATAGTCCTGCGGCAGGCGCCGCAGGTTGTCCAGCGTGGCGCCGCGCCAGCCGTAGATCGACTGGTCGTCGTCGCCCACCGCGGTGAAGCCGCCGCGCGCGCCCACCAGCAGCTTCAGCAGCTCGTACTGGGTGGCGTTGGTGTCCTGGTACTCGTCGACCAGCACGTGCCCGAGCTGGCGCTGCCACTTGTCGCGCACCTCGTCGTGCTCCTGCAGCAGCCGGAGCGGCAGCCCGATCAGGTCGTCGAAGTCGACGCTCTGGTAGGCCGCCAGCCGCTCCTCGTAGCGCGCCATGATGGTGGCGGTGACGCGCTCGTTGTCGTCCTTGGCCTGGGCCAGCGCCTGCGACGCGTTCAGCCCCATGTTCTTCCACAGGCTGATCGCCCACTGCCACTGGCGCGCGGTGGCGGCGTCGGTGGTGCCGCCGGCGTCCTTCAGGATGGAGGTGACGTCGTCGGCGTCCAGGATGGAGAACTGGGGCTTGAGGCCCAGCACCTGCCCGTCCTGGCGCAGCAGCCGCACGCCCAGCGCGTGGAAGGTGCAGATCACCACGTCCTTGGCCGGCCTGCCGATCAGCGACTTGGCGCGCTCGCGCATCTCGGCGGCCGCCTTGTTGGTGAAGGTGATGGCCAGGATGCGCTTGGCGTCCATCCCGGTCTGGATCAGGCGCGCCACCTTGTGCGTGATCACCCGCGTCTTGCCCGAGCCGGCGCCGGCCAGCACCAGGCAGGGGCCATGCAGGTAGTTGACGGCATCCTGCTGCGCGAGGTTGAGGCCGGACATGCGGGGGGGACTGCTCGGGGAGGGGGCGGGCGGGCGAGCGGCCGATGATAGCGGCCGCGTTCCGGGGAGGGCGCGACAAAGTGCCGCCGCGTGTGCACCCGCGCGGCGGCGGCAGGCGCGTGGCCGGCAGGCGTCAGCAGGGCGACAAAGTGCCGGCCGGCGTTGCCCCGACAATCGCTGCCGTGCTGGCCATCCTGCAGGTCACCTTTCCCTTCTTCGCGCTGGTGCTGTGCGGCTACCTGGCCGCCCGCCGCCGCATGCTGCCGCTGGAGGCGATCGGCGGGCTGAACACCTTCGTGCTGTTCTTCGCGCTGCCCTGCATGCTGTACCGGTTCGGCGCCAGCACGCCGGTGGCGCAGCTGTTCGACGGCGCCGCGCTGGCGGTCTACCTGCCGTGCGCCCTGCTGATGGTCGGCGGCACGGTGACCTTCACCCTGAACGAGCGCATCCGCTGGAACGATGCCGCCTTCGGCGCGCTGGTGGCGGCGTTCCCCAACACCGGCTTCATGGGCGTGCCGCTGCTGGTGGCGCTGCTCGGCCCGGCGGCGGCCGGCCCGGCCATCCTCACCATCCTGATCGACCTGGTGGTCACCACCTCGCTGTGCATCGGGCTGTCGCGGCTGGACGGCGCCGACCAGCACGGCTCGGCGCAGGCGGCGCGGCGGGCGCTGCGCGGCGTGGCGACCAACCCGATGCCCTGGGCCATCGTGCTGGGCGCCGCCGCGTCGGCCCTGGACCTGGTGCCGGCCAAGCCGGTCGCAGCCCTGATCGGCATGCTGGCCGACGCCGCCTCGCCGGTGGCCCTGTTCACCATCGGCGCCGTGCTGGCCCGCTCGCAGATGGTGGCGGCGGCGCAGGAGCAGGCGGCGCCGCCGGCGGCCGACTTCGTGCCGGTGGCGGCCGCCAAGCTGGTGCTGCACCCGCTGCTGGTGCTGGGCGTCGGCCTGCTGGCCATCGCCGTGCGGCTGCCGCTGGACCGGTTCGCCCTCACCGTGATGGTGCTGGTGGCGGCGCTGCCGAGCGCCAGCAACGTGTCGCTGCTGGCCGAGCGCTTCGGCGCCGACAACGGCCGCATCGCCCGCATCATCCTGCTGACCACGGCCGCCGCCTTCGTCACCTTCTCGGGCGCGGTCGCCCTCCTGCGCTAGCGCGCTCCCCGCGCCGGGTCCGGCACGCAGGCCCGGGCTGCTCCGACGACCGGTGTCGGAATCCTCCTACACGGCCGCGAGGGCTCCTCTGGCAGATTCGTCGCTTTGTCCGCGGGGGCGGGACGAATCTTGGATGTTGAATGGTTCGAGAGCAGGATGACAAGCCGGTGCCCAGCGTCCGGCAGCTGACGGGGGCCGGTGCCACGACGCTGGACCTGCTGCGCCAGGCCACCGCCGGCCGGCACGCAGCGATCGAGTCGCAGTTGGGATTGCGCCAGGGCTTCGGCCGTGCGCACTACGGGCGGGTGCTGCAAGGCTTCGACGCCTTCCTGGCGGTCTGGGAGCCGCGCCTGCTGCGCGCGCTGCCGCTCCACTTGCAGCCCTGGTTCACCGCGGGCCGCCGGGCCGCCCTGGCGCGGCGCGACCTGGGCGCGCTGGGCCTGCCGGCCCTGCCGTGGCTGGCCCGCGTGCCGCCGCTGGCCGGCCCGGCCGAGGCGCTCGGCTCGCTCTATGTGCTGGAAGGATCCGCCCTCGGCGGCCAGGTCATCGCGGCCCAGGTGCAGCGCCACCTCGGGCTGCGGCCCGAGCACGGCCTGGCCTATTTCCACGGCGGCGGCGCCGGCACCGCCGCGCGCTGGCGCGCGTTCCAGCGCCTGCTGGCCGATGCCCTCGACGCCGATCCGGCCGGCCAGGCCGGCGCCGTGCGCGCCGCCGTGGCCACCTTCGACGGACTGATCGCCACCTTCGATTCGCTGCTGCATGAACGCGCCGCTGCCTGACCTCGCCCTCTGTGCGAGCGAGCCGATCCGGGTGCCGGGCGCGATCCAGCCGCACGGCCGGATGGCCGTGCTCGGCCCGGACGGCGCGCTGGTGGCCTGGAGCGCCAACTGGGCCGGCGCCGACGCGGCACGCCGCGCCGCCGGCCTGGTCGGCGCGCGGCTGGCCGCCCTCGACGGCGAAGGGCCGGCCGCGCTCGGCCGGGTCGACGTGGACGGCGCGCCGCTCGATGTCCTGGGCCACCGCAGCGGCGCGCTGGTGCTGCTGGAGTTCGAGCCGGCGGTCGACGAGGCCGGCACCCAGGCCCCCATCTACTCGCTGGCGCGCCATTTCCTGCCGTTGCTGCAGCGCGCCGGCTCGGTCGCCGAACTGGCCGACCTGGCGGCGCGCGAGATCAAGCGCCTGACCGGCTTCGGCCGCACCCTGGTCTACCGCTTCGACGAGGAAGGCCACGGCGAAGTGCTGGCCGAGTGCATCGACCCCGGCTACGACTCCTACCAGGGCCACCGCTTCCCGGGCGCCGACGTGCCGGCGCAGGCGCGCGAGCTGTACCGCCTGAACCACATCCGGCTGATCCCCGACGCCAGCTACCGGCCGGTGCCGCTGCTGGGCGTGGAGGCCGGCTGGGAGCCGGCCTCGCTCGACCTGTCGCACGCGCACCTGCGCAGCGTGTCGCCGGTGCACCTGGAGTACATGCGCAACATGCGCACGCTGGCCTCGATGTCGGTCTCCATCGTGGTCGGCGACCGCCTGTGGGGCCTGATCTCCTGCCACGACCACGCGCCGCGCCAGCTGCCGTTCCAGACCCGCGCCGCCTGCGAGCACCTGGGCCGGCTGCTGTCGCTGCAGATCGGCGCCAAGGAAGACAACGCCGAGGTCGCGCAGCGGCTGGAGCTACGCCGCCTGACGCTGCAGCTGGTGGCGCAGCTGGCCGACAGCGACGCCACGCTGCAGCAGCTGGCCGGCGAGCCCGGCCTGCTGCTGCACATGGCGCGGGCCGGCGGCGCCGCCGTGGTGCTCAACGACGACTGCTGGACCGCCGGCGAGACGCCGGAACGCGAGCAGATCGCGGCGCTGGCGCACTGGATCGCGGGCAAGGGCGTGGAGACCTGGGCCTGCGACCGGCTGGTGCAGGAGTTCCCGCCCGCGGCGGCGTTCCGCGAACGCGCCTGCGGCGTGCTGGCGGTCTCGATCTCGCAGGTGCACCGCCACCTGGTGCTGTGGTTCCGGCCCGAGCTGGTGCGCACCATCCGGTGGGCCGGCGACCCGCGCAAGGAGGCCACGGTCGGCGACGGCCGCATCCATCCGCGGCGCAGCTTCGCCAGCTGGCAGCAGCAGCTGCGCGGACGTTCGCTGCCCTGGTCGCCCGCCGAGCTGGCGGCCGCCGGCGAGCTGCGCCATGCGCTGATCGGCATCGTGCTGCGGCGGGCCGAGGAGCTGGCCGAGGTGGCCACCGAGCTGGGGCGCGTCAACAAGGAGCTGGAGGCCTTCTCGTACACCGTCTCGCACGACCTGCGCGCGCCGATGCGGCACATCGCCGGCTACGTCGACCTGGTGCAGGACATGGAAGGCAAGCAGCTGTCCGAGCGCTCGATGCGCTACCTGTCGCACGTCAAGGAGGCGGCGGCGTACGCCGGCCACCTGGTCGACGCGCTGCTCGACTTCTCGCGCATGGGCCGCTCGGCGCTCAAGCGCAAGCGGGTCGACACCCACGTGCTGGTCGAGGAGCTGGTGGCGGAGCTGGCGCGCCAGGAGCCGGCGCGCGCCATCGAGTGGCAGGTGGCCGGCGACCTGCCGGTGCTGTGGGGCGACCCCTTCCTGCTGCAGGTGGCGCTGCGCAACCTGCTGGGCAACGCCGCCAAGTACACCCGCACCCGGTCGCGGGCCCTGGTGCGCGTGCGCGCGGTGCGCGGCCCCGAGGGCGAGGGCATCGAGGTCGAGGACAACGGCGTCGGCTTCCAGCAGAAGTACGTGGGCAAGCTGTTCGGGGTGTTCCAGCGGCTGCACCAGACCGAGGATTTCGAGGGCACGGGCATCGGCCTGGCCAGCGTGAGGAGGATCGTCGAGCGCCACGGCGGAACCGTGTGGGCGCGCGGCGAACCGGACCAGGGAGCGGTGTTCGGCTTCTCCCTGCCGGCAGGCAAAGGGGATGCAAAGCCCCGTGAACAAGGAGAGGACTGAACCATGCTCAAACCGATTCTTCTCGTCGAGGACGACAAGCGGGACCTGGAGCTCACGCTGGTGGCGCTGGAGCGCAGCCAGCTGGCCAACGAAGTCATCGTGGTGCGCGACGGCGCCCAGGCACTGGACTACCTGCTGCGCGAGGGCGACTTCCGCGAGCGCCAGGAGGGCAATCCGGCGGTGGTGCTGCTGGACCTCAAGCTGCCCAAGGTCAACGGGCTGGAGGTGCTGCAGCGGGTGCGCGCGACCAGCCACCTGCGCAGCATCCCGGTGGTGATGCTGACCTCCTCGCAGGAGGAGTCGGACGTGGTGCGCAGCTACGAGCTGGGCGTCAACGCCTACGTGGTCAAGCCGGTCGAGTTCCGGCAGTTCGTCACCGCCATCGCCGACCTGGGCGTGTTCTGGGCGGTCGTCAACGAGCCCCCGCCTGGGTCCCAGAAGGCCAGTCGACGGTATGAATGAACACCTGCCGGAGACGGGCTTCCACGACCGGCCGCTGCGGGTGCTGCTGCTGGAGGACTCGCGCTTCGATGCGGAACTGCTGCGCGAGGCGCTGCTCGCCTCGTACCCGCGCGCCGTGCTCGACGTGGTGCGCGACGAGGCCGGCTACGTCGGCGCGCTCGCGGCCGGCTCGTACGAGCTGATCCTGTCGGACTACGAGATCCCGGGCTTCTCCGGCGAGCTGGCGCTGGCCGAGGCGCGGACCCGCAACCCGCGGGTGCCGTTCATCTTCGTCTCGGGCGTGATCGGCGAGGACAACGCCGTCGAGATGCTCAAGCGCGGCGCCACCGACTACGTGAGCAAGAGCCGGCTGGTGCGGCTGCCGCTGGTGATCGACCGCGCGCTGCGCGAGGTGGCGCAGCGCCAGGCGCGCGAGACCGTGCAGGTGCAGCTGCGCGAGGCCAACGCCGTCTTCGCGCGGGTGGTCGACGCGCTGCGCAACTACGCGGTCATCCTGGTCGACCGCGCCGGCACCATCCGCTCGTGGAACCAGGCCGCCGAGGACATCTTCGGCTACCGGCGCGACGAGATCGTGGGCCGCTCGGCCGAGATCCTGTTCACGCCCGAGGACCGGGCCGCCGGCACCTTCGCCCGCGAGATGCGCGACGCCTTGCGCGAGGGCAAGGCCGACGACAACCGCTGGCTGATGCGGCGCGACGGCCTGCGGCTGTGGGCCGAGGGCGTGCTGATGCCGCTGTACAGCGACGACGAGGCGCACAACGGCTTTTCCAAGATCGTGCGCGACGCCACCGCCGATTACCGCGACGCCGAGGCGCTGCGGGCGGCCAAGGAGGAGGCCGAGCGCGCCAACCAGGCCAAGGACCGGTTCCTGGCGGTGCTGTCGCACGAGCTGCGCACCCCGCTGTCGCCGATCGCGACCGCTGCCCACCTGCTGGAGCGCACCGCCAGCGTGCCGCCCAAGTACCAGAACCTGCTGCCCATGATCCAGCGCAACGTGGCGCTGGAGGCCCGCCTGATCGAGGACCTGCTGGACCTGACCGCCATCTCCGCCGGCAAGGTGAGCCTGAAGCCGCGCGTGGTCGACCTGCACGAGCTGGTGCAGGTGGTGCTCGACATGCTGGAAGGCCAGTTGCGCGACAAGCGGCTGCAGCTGCACCTGCGGCTGGAGGCCGCGCGGGCCGAGGTCGCGGCCGACGAGGCCCGGCTGCAGCAGGTGCTGTGGAACCTGCTGCGCAACGCCATCAAGTTCACCCCCGAGGAGGGCCGGATCGAGGTGCGCACCCGCCTGGACGGCGCGCACATCGTGCTGGAGGTCAGCGACACCGGGATCGGCATCGAGGCCGAGGCGCTGCCGCGCATCTTCAGCGCCTTCGAGCAGGCCGACCGCGAGGTCTCGCAGCGCTTCGGCGGCCTGGGCCTGGGGCTGGCCATCGCGCGCGGCCTGGTGGCCGAGCACAAGGGCGAGCTCACGGCGGCCAGCGCCGGCCGCGACCAGGGCGCCACCTTCACGCTTCGCCTGCGCAGCCACGTGCAGCCGGAGGCCGCGGCGGCGGCGGTCGGCACCGGCCCCGAGGCCCGGGACGAGGCGGGCGGCTGGCGCCTGCTGCTGGTGGAGGACAACCACGACGCCGCCGAGACCATCGTGATGTGCCTGGAGACCTACGGCTACCAGGTCACGCACGTGGGCACCTGCGCCGAGGCGGTGCGCACCGCGCGCCAGCGCGCATTCGACGTGGTGCTGACCGACCTGGGCCTGCCGGACGGCAGCGGCATCGACGTCGGGCGCGCCCTGAGCCGGTCGCTGCCGGTCGTCGCGCTGTCAGGTTACGGGGCCACGCCCGACCTGCAGCGGTCGGCGATGGCGGGTTTCTCGGGCCACCTGGTCAAGCCGGCCGAACCGCAGGCGATCCACGCCGCGCTGCAGAAGGCGCTGGCGACGCACGCCGAGCGCACGGCCTGAGCCGGCGTGAACCGGCGGGGCAGCGGCGCGCCGGCCTAGCGCGGCAGGCTGACGCGCAGCAGGTTGCGGCCGCGCCGCTCGACCTCGGGGTCGGGCAGGTCCAGCACCTCGCGCACGGTGGGCAACGGTTCCAGGCACGGTCCCAGGGCGCCTTGCAAGGCGGTGAGCGCGACGCCGTCCTGGCCGCCGGACTGGCCGGATGCCGCCAGCGATGCCTGCAGGTCGTGCACGACGCGGTGCAGGAACAGCTTGGTGGTCTCGGGCAGCAGCAGGTCGCCGTTCATCTGCTCTTGCGCCTTGGGTAGATAGCTCATGACCGTTGGACTCCTTGCATCCCACTATGCGACGCAGGGAGGGCGCCGGTTGTCAGCGCCGGGCGCAGCGCCCTGTGCGCACCCCGCCCCTCAGGCCGCCAGCCAGCGGCGCATCGTCTGGTAGACCGATTCGCTGCCCAGCAGGCCGAGATGGTCGACGCCGGTGGCGATCCAGCGGTGCGCCTCGTCCGGTGGCAGTGCAGTGCCGGCCGGGCCGTCCTGGCCCAGCGCACTGGCCACCGGCACCAGGCCGTCGTCGCTGCCGGCGCCGATCGCGCCGGCGATCGCATGGTCGGTGATGGCGGCCGGCAAGGGGTCGGGGTCGGCCGGCGGCGGCTCCAGTTCCAGGTAGCGGCCTTCGCTGAAATCGCGCATGCCGTCGCTGCGGCGCCCGGCCAGCCGGGCCAGCGGGCCGACCAGCGCCGACGCGCCCAGGCCGCCGGCGGCGAACGGCCGCTGGGCGTCCCAGGCGGGCGCGCCGCGCAGCGGCGTGCCCAGGTACACCAGGTGGCGCACGTGCCCAGGCCAGGCGAGACCGGAGCGCAGCGCCTGGTGCAGGGCGCTGCGCAGCACCAGCCCGCCCAGGCCGTGGCCGACCAGCGTCGCGCCTTCCAGCGGCACGGGCCAGCGCCCCAGCCGCGCCTCCAGTTCGTTCGCCAGTTCCCGGCCGATGGCCCAGACATGGCGGCCGCTGTTGTACAGGGCGTACAGCGGCGTGGCCTCCAGCGCCCCGGCCAGCGCCTGGCCGTGGTCGTGCCCGTGGCGGCGCCAGTGCAGGTCGTCCAGGCCGAGGTCGTGCACCAGCACCAGCACGCGCGGGCGGCTCGGCGCGTCGCGCTGGTGCAGTTCGAGCGGGATGGCCAGCGGGTTGTCGGTGCGGTGCAGGTGGTCGCCGAGCCAGGCGTTCAGGGCCGCCACCAGCGCCTCGCGACCGGCCACCGGCTGCCTCGGATGGCGCAGGGCGCGGGTGTCCTGCAGCGAGGCCTGCAGCGACGCCAGCGCCAGGTCGAGCCCGCCGCCCAGCAGGTCGGTGCTGCCGCGCAGGCCGCGGTACACGACGGAGGCCCAGCCGCGCTGCGGCGGCACGACGCGCAGCCCGCGCACCGGCGGCTCGATGTGGGCCAGCCGCTGGTGCACGGTCTCCAGCCCGCCGATGGCGGTGCGCAGGCCGTCCACCGCCAGCCGCACGCCGCCACGCACGTCGCGCACGGTCGCGGCGGCTTCGCGCGGCAGGTGCAGCGGGGCGGGACGGTTCGGATCGGCTGGCACGGCGGTCGAGCGGTTCGCCTCATCCTAGGCGGCCGGGCTGGCGGGGCACGTAGGAGGAGGGTGACAGATGGACGGCCGCGGCCTGCAGGACCGCCGCGCCGCACCCGGACAGGCGCCGGGGCCGGCTTCCTACAGTCGCGCTGGAGCCGCCCGGCCAGACTGCCAGCAGGGACGGCGGACCGCCGCCGCCCCGTTCGACCACGACATCAAGGGAGTTCCACATGCACAAGACCATCACCATCGCCGCCCTCGCCGCCGCCACCGCCCTGGGCCTGGCCGCCTGCGACGTCAAGAAGACGCAGGAAGGCAACGTGACGGCGCCCAAGTACGACGTCCAGAAGACCCAGGAAGGCAACGTCACCCTGCCCAAGTACGACGTCAAGGGCCCGGACGTGCAGGTGAGCAAGGAAGAGAAGACCGTCAACGTGCCGACCGTGAAGACCGAGGAGAGGACCGTGACGGTGCCCAAGGTCGACGTGACCACGGCCAAGGAGAAGGAGCGGCAGCAGTCCACCGCCGCCAAGCCCTGACGCGGCGCGGCCGCGGCCGGGCGCTCAGGCGAACACGATCTCGAGCGTGAGCGCCATCGCGCCCAGCCGCTGCTGCACGGCGGCCCGCAGCGCCGGCTCGTCGGGGCCGCTGAACGTCAGCACCGCCACCGGCGTGCCGCCGCGCTCCAGCGCCGCCACCGCCACCGGTCGCCCCAGCCCGGCCAACTCCTCGCGCAGGCGCGCCTCGATCGCCAGCAGGCGCAGCGCCGGCTTGTAGACCTTGCCGATCGCCGTCATCGGCAGCGCCGGCAGCACCGTCACCCGCTTGGGCACGGCCGGCCGTTCGTAGACCTTCGGCCCGACCGCGGCCAGCAGCGCCGCCGGGTCGGCCGTGCAGCCCGGGCGCAGCGTGACGAACGCCACCGGCACCTCGCCCGCATAGGCGTCGGGCTCGCCCACCACCGCGCACAGCGCCACCTGCGGGTGGGCCTGGAAGGCGTCCTCGACCAGCCCCGGATCGATGTTGTGGCTGCCGCGGATGATGATGTCCTTGGCCCGGCCGGTGACGTGCAGGTAGCCCTGGGCGTCGAGGTGGCCGAGGTCGCCCGAGACCAGCCAGCCGCGCTCGAACATGCCGGCGTTGCGCGCCGGGTCGCTGTAGCCGGGGCTCACGTGCGGGCCGCGCACCACGACCACGCCGGTGCTGCCGGTGGCGCAGCGCTCGTCCAGCTGCGCCGCGCCGTCGCGCCAGGGCACCACCCGCACCTCGGTGAACGGCAGCCGCAGCCCGGTGGAGCCGGGCACGCGCGGCGCCGCGAACGGCTCGATGGTGAGCAGCCCGGCGCACTCGGTCATGCCCAGGATGTTGCGCACCGGGATGCCGGTGCGGGCCTCGAACTGCGCCGCCAGTTCGCTGGGCAGGGGCGAGCCGCCGGTGTAGGCCACGCGGATCCGGCTGGTGTCGGCGTCGACCGGCGTGTTGGCCAGCGTCGCCAGGATGGTGGGCACGCAGGCCAGCGCGGTCACGCCCTCGCGCTGGCAGAACTTCCAGTACTGGCGCACGAAGGCGGCGTTGCGCATGCCGGTCAGGGTGGGCAGCAGCTGGGTGGCGCCGATGGCCAGCAGCGCCAGGCCGTAGACGAAGGCGCCGGCGACGTGGAACAGCGGGAAGCCGTTGACCTCGACGGTGTGCTCGTCGAAACCGTAGAAGGCGTGCGCATGCCAGCCGGTGTGGGCCTCGTTGCCCTGGGTGTGCAGCGCCAGCTTGGGGGCGCCGGTGGTGCCGCCGGTGTGGAAGCAGGCCGCCACGTGGTCCGGCGCCAGGACCGGCTCGAAGACGGGTTCGGCCGGCTGGCCGGCGCAGGCGGCGGCGAAGTCGATGCCGTCCGGCACCTGGCCGCCGGGCGCCCGCAGCACCACCAGCGGCAGCGGCGCGAGCGCCCGCACCGCCTGGGCGGTGGACCAGATGTCCAGCTCGGCCGACGGGCCCAGCGCCACCAGCACCTTGGCGCCGCTGGCGCGCAGCAGGGCGGCGATGTGGTCGGGCTGCAGCAGGTAGTTGATCGGGCAGGCACGCCCGGCCAGCTGCGCACCCCACAGGGCCGCCTGCGTGGCCGGGATGTTGGGCGCGAGGATGGCCACCGTGTCGGTCGGGCCGACCCCCAGCGACCGGAACAGGTTGGCGGCCCGGTGGATGGCCGCCAGCAGCTCGGCGTAGGTGGTGCGTTCGGCCGCCTGCGCCAGGTCGGCCAAGGGCAGGAAGGCCAGGGCGGTGCGCTGCGGGAAGCGCCGCGCGGCGGCCGCGATCAGGCCATAGGGCGAGCGGGCCGGGGGCTCGGCCGCCTGCGCCTCGATCGCCTCGATGTCGGCCGGGCCGGTGATGGACCGCATGGGAGCTCCTTGTCGGCGCCGATTGTCCGGCCCGCTCGCGCGCGGCCGCACCGGGGCCTACCCGCAGCCGGGCGGCCCGGTGCGCGCCCGCTCAGTGCCGGTGGTAGCGGCCGCCGTAGCCGTACCCGAAGCGGAAGCCGAGGTACACGGGCGGCGGCGCGTAGTACGCCGGCGGGGCGACCACGACCGGCGCCGGGGCGTAGACCACCCCGGGTTGGGCGGGCGCGACGGCGACCGGCTGCCCGTAGGGATAGGAGGGATAGGCGGGATAGACGGCGCAGCCGCTGGCCGCGACGGCGACGGCGAGCAGGGCGGCCCAGCGAAGGGACCGGGACAGGCGGGAGGGGTACTGCATGGTGGTCCCCCATCCTGCCCTGCCGGGCAGCCCGACAGCATGTCTCGCCTGCAAAGTCCGCTACGGCCTGTCAGGGCCGCGGGCGGGTTGTCCCTGTCAACCGCGCAGGCGCGGCAACAGTCCGAGCGGCGTGGTGCGCTCGATGCGCTGCACGTCGGCCTCGCTGAACACGCCGGCGCTGCGCAGCCCCTTCACGTGGTCGAGGCTGGTGCGGTACGGGTAGTCGGAGCCGAACACGATCTGCGACAGCGGCACCACCTTGGTCAGCGCCGACAGGGCGGCCGGGTTGGCCACCTGCGCGGTGTCGTAGTAGAAGCGCTGCAGCTCGGGCAGCACGCCCTCGGGGAACAGCTGCGCCGAGCTGGGCACCAGAATCGGGTTGCGCACGAAGCGCTCGACCAGGAACGGCATGGTGCCGCCGGCGTGCGAGAAGATCCACTTGATGTCGCGGAAGCGGCGCGCGTTGCCGTTGAACAGCACCGAGGCGATGGTGCGGGTGGTGTCGGTGCCGAACTCGATCATCACCGGCTGCACGTTGGCCTGCAGGTTGCCGCAGCAGTTGGCCGTGGTCGGGTGGGTGTAGACCACCGCCTTGCGCCGGTTCAGCTCCTCCATGATCGGGAAGAACTGCGGGTCGCCCAGCCACTTGTCGCCGCCGTAGCTGGTGAGCAGGCCGATGCCGTCGGCCTTCAGCACGTCCAGCGCATAGGCGATCTCGGCCAGCGCGCCCTCGGTGTCCAGCATCGGCAGCGCGGCGAACAGGCCGAAGCGCGGGCGGTGGTCGGACACCAGCCGGGCGCCGTACTCGTTGCACTCGCGCGCCAGGCGGCGGGTGGCGTCGCGGTCCATGCCGGACAGGACCACGCCGGGCGTGGTGACCGACAGCATGGCGGTGGCGACGCCGGCGGCATCCATGTCGGCCAGCGAGCGCTGCACCGTCCAGTTGACCGCGGGGCCGTCGGCGATGCCGCGGGTGCGCGCGGCGGTCAGCCACGCCGGCGGCGTGTGGTGGTGGTGCACGTCGATGCGCTGGGCCGGGGCCGCGGCGCCCGTGGCGGCCGGGCCGGCGGCCGGGGTGGCGCAGGCGGCCAGCGCGGCGCTGCCCAGCGCCCCGAGCAGCAAGCCGCGCCGCGACGGACCGGCGGGCGCGCACTCGGCGCAATGGCGCAGGCGCGCCTGCAGGGGAAGCGAATCGTCCATGCTTGTCTCCATCGGCCGCGCCGTGCGCGCTGCCTTGTCGTTGTGGTGCGGGCACTCTGTCGGCCGGCCACGCGGCTGTCAACGGGGGTTCCCGCGTGGCGCGCGGGCGTGTTGGCATGCAACCAAACGGTCGGGTCCGGCGCTGGCGGCCAGTGGCGCGGCAGCGACAATCCGGGCATGACGACTCTCGTCCCCCTGATCGACATCTCCCGCGGCGGCACGCTGGAATGCCAGCACTTCGGTGCCGTCGCGGTGACCGACACCCAGGGCCGGCTGCTCGCGCACGCGGGCGATCCGCACTGGCTCACCTTCACCCGCTCGACCCTCAAGGCCCTGCAGGCGCTGCCCTTCCTGCAGGCCGGTGGGCCGGCGCAGTTCGGCTTCGGCCCCGAGGAGGTCGCCCTCCTGTGTTCCAGCCACAACGGCGAGCCGATGCACGTGGAGCGCGTGCAGGGCATGCTGGGCCGCATCGGCCTCACGCACCGGGCGCTGCAGTGCGGCTGCCACGTGCCGTACTACGTGGAGCTGGGCGTCGGCCCGGCGCCGGCCACCGTCGACGAACGCCACCACAACTGCAGCGGCAAGCACACGGGTTTCCTCGCCTGGTGCGTGCAGCACGGCCAGCCCACGGCCAGCTACCTGGCGCCCGGCCACCCGTTGCAGCAGGCGGTCCGGCGCAACGTGGCACGGGCCGCGGGGCTGGCGCCGGAGGACCTGCGGCTGGGCATCGACGGCTGCTCGGCGCCCAACTTCGCGCTGCCGCTGTCGCACCTGGCGCGGGCCTACGCGCGCCTGGCCAGCGGCGCCCGCGATCCCGAGTTCGGCGCCAGCTTCGCGACCCTGTCGCAGGCCATGGTGGCGCGGCCCGACCTGGTGTCGGGCACCGGCCGCAGCGACCTGGCCTTCATGCGCGCCGGCCGCGGCGACTGGGTCACCAAGGTCGGCGCCGACGGCGTGCAGGCGGTGGGCAGCGTGAGCCGCGGCCAGGCCTTCGCGATCAAGGTGATCGACGGCAACAAGACCGCGCTGTTCGCCGCCACGGTCGCCGTGCTGGACCAGCTTGGCTGGCTGGACGCGCGCCAGCGCGAGGAGCTGCGGCCCTGGCGTGCCGAGCCGGTCGCCAATGCGCGCGGCACCCAGGTGGGCGAGCGCAAGGCGGTGTTCCGGCTGCGCGCCGGCGACTGAAGCGGGCGCAGGCGGCCGTGTCCGCGTCGTTCGAGGCCGCGCTCGCCGCCGGCCGTGCCAGCGCCGCCGAGGCGCTGGCACTGTTCGATGCGCTCGGGCCGGTGGCCACCACCGACCTGCGCGGCGGCTGGGCCGGCCGCGGGTTCCCGACCGGCCATCCGCTGGACGGCGTGCTGGCCGCCTGGCACTGGCACGGCAAGCGCTTCGAGAGCGACGACGCGGTGGACCCGCTGGTGATGCGCACGCGCGCCGGCGCCCTGCTGCCGATCGACCCGACCTGGGCGCGGCCGCTGCTGCCGTTGTGGATGCACTGGCGCTGGCTGGCATCGCCCGCGGCCGCCCGGCTGGCCTGGCCGCTGCTGCCGCTGCTGGCCACCGGCCGTCCGCGGGCGCGCCTGCGGATGCTGGAGCACCGCGGCTGCCGCACGGCGGCGATGCTCTACGACACGTTGCCGGTGCGCGACGTGTTCCGCCGTGTCGACGCCGACACGGTACTGGGCGCCATGGAACTGCGCGGCCAGCCGCAGCCGCTGTTCTTCGTGCTGCGCCGCGAGGCGCAGGCGTGCGACCCCGCCGGCGGCGGGGCGGGGCTCAGCGGCGGTGGTGCGGCGCGCCGCCGGGCGGCCGGCGATCGGGCAGATGCCGGAACATGATGCGCCCCTTGGTCAGGTCGTAGGGCGACATCTCCAGCGTCACCTCGTCACCCGCGATGATGCGGATGCGGTGCTTCTTCATCTTTCCACCGGTGTAGGCCACCAGTTCGTGGCCGTTGGTCAGGATGACGCGGCAGCGCGAGTCCGGCAGGATCTCGGCCACCTTGCCACGCATTTCGATCAATTCTTCCTTCGCCATGGCAATCCTTTGGCATGCGCGTCGGCATGCAGGCAATGTGGGGAAAACGGGGTAGGGCGCCCGGGAGCCGGGCAGCCGTCGCGCGGGCAAATCCGGGCACCGCCGCGGGGGCGGGCCGGTTGCGGCGCGGGAAGCGGCAGGCCCGCAACGGGACCGTGCCGCGCGCTGGAAGGATCAGTAGCCGCGATTGCCGCCGAAACCGCCGGCGCGAGGAGCGCGCGGCTCCATCGGGCGGGCTTCGTTGACGACGAGGCCACGGCCGCCGACGTCCTGGCCGTTCAGGCCCTGGATGGCAGCTTGCGCTTCCGCGGGGCTGGACATCTCGACGAAGCCGAAGCCCTTGGAACGGCCGCTGTCGCGGTCCATCATGACCTTGGCGCTGGCCACCGAGCCGTACTGGCTGAAGGCTTGCTCCATGTCACTGTCGCGGAAGGAATAGGGCAGGTTGCCCACGTAAAGTTTGTTGCCCATGAGGACTCCATTCAAAGGGTTTTGAGCCACGGATGGAGCCGGGATGCAATCACAAACTCATGGGTAAAGGGTTCGGGAGCGCGAAGCAGACTGGTCACCGCAGAAACAACGCCCCGAACTGTTCGGGGCGTCCCGGCATTATGCGCCTGTCGGGCCGTCGGCGCTGGCCGCTCGGCGGAAAGACCGGCAGGCGCTGGGGTCAGCGGCCGGTGGCCAGGTCGCCCAGGGCGAACACGGAGGTCGGGATGCGGCCGGCGAGCTGGTGCGCCGAATCGGCCATCCAGGCGCGCTTGGCGATGTCTTCCTCCATGGCCTTGCGTTCCAGGGCCAGCTCGCGCGCGGGGCGCGGGCCGTCATCGAAGTCGTCGGACAGGTCGGCGGGGGTCAGGGATCGGGAATTGCTGTGCATGAGGCAGTGTCGCCGGAACCCATCGGTGACGGTGTAATGACCCGTGGCGGCAACCGCCGCGCTTGACGCGGCGGCCCGGTTCATGGATGGGCTTGCGGCGACCGGCCGTGAACGGCGCCGGCGGCGCCCTCGCACCGCTCAGATCGCGACGATGATCAGGACCGCGACCAGCAGGATCAGGATCAGGTCGGTCTGGCTCAGCGCGGCGCCGACGGGCATGCCGTCGATGCGCTGCGCCAGCGCATGCACTTCCTGCTCGGTGAGCGCATCCACGCGCTGGCTGGCGTTGACGCCGCTGACGCCCATGGCCTGCAGGCGTTCCTTGACGTTGGCCTTGTCGAGGAACTCCTGCACCTTGGCCCGGTCGGCCTCCAGCTGGCTGGTCGCCGGTTCGGGCATCGCCGCTTCCGGGCCGATCAGGTCGGCCTGCGCGAGGGGTAACTGCAACGCCAGGATGAGCGGCAAGCCCCAGCGGAGGGGGCGGCCCAGGCGCGAACGCGATTGCATGCTTGGACTCCGTTTGGATCGACCAAGCCAAATATACCGAGGCGGCCCCGGGCCGGTCGGGGCGCCGCTGTCGGTGCCGATCCCGTGTGCCCGTCGGCCCGGATGCCGCGCCCCGGTCAGCTCACCGGATGCAGGGCCGGGCTGCGCGCGGCGCCCGGCGCGCCGATCGCGTGGTAGGCACCGGCGGCGAACACCAGCGGTGCACGGCCGTGGCGCTCGAACCGTTCCACCCGCCCGAGGAAGATGGCGTGGTCGCCGCCCGGGTAGGTGGCGACGCGGATGCACTCGAGCAGGGCGGCGGCGCCGTCGATGAGCGGCACGCCGCCCAGGCCTTCGCGCACCGTGACGCCGCTGAACTTGTCGGTGCCGCCACGGGCGAAGCGGTCCGACAGGCCGGCCTGGTCGTCGGCCAGGATGTTGATGGCGAAGCGTTCGGCGCCGCGGAACACCGGGTGGCTGGGCGCCGTGAGCGACTGGCTCCACAGCACCAGCGGCGGTTCGAGCGAGACCGAGGCAAACGAGTTGGCCGTCAGGCCGACCGGGCGCCCGCCGGCATCCAGCGCGGTGACGATGGTGACCCCTGTGACGAAGCTGCCGAAGGCGCGGCGCAGTTCCCCGGGATCGATCGCACTGGCGTGGGCTTGCATGGGGCAAGCCTAGGCCGGGGCCGGCCGGCAGGGAAATGAGCAGTCCTGATCGGGCGTATCAGGCGCGCTGATCGGCCGCCGCGTCCGCGCCGCCGTCGGCCATGCGCACCGCCACCAGGTTGGCGGCGTCGGTCACCTCGCGCAGCGCGTCCAGGAAGGCGGCGGCGGCGGCCGAGAGCGGCTGGCGTTCCGGCTCGATGAGCACCAGGTCCAGCAGCAGTGCCGGGTTGGCCAGCGGGTTGAGCGTGAAGGCGCCAGAGGCCACGTCGCGCGAGACGAACACGCCCGGCAGCACGGCGCGCCAGTCGCTGCGCGCCACCAGGTCGAGCGTGCCCAGCATGGTGTCGAACTCCAGCCGCGCCGCCACCGCCACGCCATGGCTGGCGAAGTACTGCTCCAGCAGCGGCCGGCGCGCGTTGGCCTCGCCCGGCACCACCAGCCGCAGCCCCTGCAGGTCGGCCAGCCGCACCGGGGCGCCGTGCACCAGCGGCCCGCCGGGCGCCGAGACCAGGAACTCGGGCGTCCGCGCGAACAGCGTGGCGCGGATGCCGGTGGCGCCGCCGCCCGGGCGCGGCACGATGGCGAAATCGAGTTCGCCAGCGCGCAGCGCGTTGGTGAGCACGGCGCTGTAGGCCTCGACGATGCGCACGTGCACGTTGGGATGGCGGGCGCCGAACGCCTGCACCGCCGGCGCGACGATGGAGCGCGTCATGGTGGGCATCAGGCCGACCACTACCTCGCCCGAGAGGCCGGCCGAGAACTCGTCCAGCGTGCGGCGGGCCAGCGCGTGCGCCTTGAGCACCTCCAGGCAGCGCAGGTAGTAGGCGCTGCCGGCCGGTGTCGGCCGCACGCCCTTCTGCCGGTCCAGCAGTTGCACGCCCAGGCGGTCTTCCAGGTTCTTGATGTGCTGCGACACGCCCGACTGCGTGGCGTGCTCGCGCACCGCGGCGGCGGTGAAGGACTGCTCCTCGTAGACGGCGACGAACAGGCGGATCTCGCGCAGGCTGGGGACCATGGGCAACCTCGTCGCGCGACCGGCGACGCCGGCGCAGTTTAGCGGCCGGTCGCGGCGGTGGCGTCCGCGAGGAAGGCCAGCACGCGGGCGTCGAAGGCGGCCTGGCGCTCGATGTTCGGCAGGTGCGCCGCCCCCGGCACCACGTGCAGCTGCGCGCCCGGGATGCGCTGCGCCAGGGACTGGGCGATGGCCGGCGTGGCGGCGCCGTCGTGCTCGCCGGCCAGCACCAGGCAGGGGCCGGCGATGCGTGGCAGCAGGGCGTCCTGCGCCAGCGCGCGGATCGCGGCGGCGCAGCCCAGGTAGCCCTCCGGCCGGGTGGCCAGCACCATCCGGCGCACGGCCGCCAGCGCCTGCGGCGCCTCGGCGTGGAAGGCCGGCGTGAACCAGCGCTGCAGCGTGGCCTCGGCGATGGCTTCCATGCCGCCGCGCCGCACCGCCGCCATGCGCTCGTCCCAGGCGGCCGGCGCGGCCTGGTTGCTCATGGTGGCGCACAGCACCACGCTGGCGATGCGGTTGGGATAGCGTGCCGCCAGCTGCTGCGCGACCATGCCGCCGAGCGACACGCCGACGAAGTGGACCTTGTCGATGCGCAGGGCGTCGAGCAGCGCGATGGCGTCGTCGGCCAGCAGTTCCAGCGTGTAGGGCCCGGCCGGCGTCGACGAGGCGCCGTGGCCGCGCATGTCGTAGCGCAGCACGCGGAAGTGCTGCCCCAGCGCCGGCAGGTTGCCGTCCCACATCTCCAGGTCGGCCGCCAGGCTGTTGCCCAGCATCAGCACCGGCGCGTCGACCGGGCCCTGCAGCCGGTAGGCGATGGCCGCGCCGTGCACGTTGCAGCGCCCGCCGTCGGCGTGCACCGCGGATGGCGATGGAGGCAAGGCCGCCATGCTCAGCGCCCGGCGATGGCCGCGTTGACGCGCGGCATCACCTCTTCGGCCATCAGCTGCATGGAGCGGCGGCCCAGGGCCTCGTCGACCCAGTCCATGCCGGCGTAGACCAGCTCGCCGAAGTCGCCCACCTGGTCGCGCAGGGTGAGGATCTGGTCGACCACCTCGGGGACGGTGCCGGCGATCACCAGCCGGTCGAGGATGCGGTCCAGCGTGACCTCGTCGTCGGGCTGGTCGCGGCGCTCCTTGAACACCTCGTGCCGGTTGGCCTTCTTCAGCTTGGTGTACAGCTGCGAGTAGTAGAAGCGGTAGGGGCTGTTGGCGTCGTCGCGGCCGTAGGCGCGCGCGGTGGCGGCGTCGTCGGCCACGAAGATGGTGCGTGCCACCCGCCAGTCGGCCGGGTCGGCCGCCAGGCCGGCGTTGGCCTTGCCCTGGGCGTAGTTGGCCCAGTGGCTGGGCAGCCACTGCGGCAGCAGGAAGTTGGCCGACAGCGGGTGGAAGTCGCGCTGGCCCATGGCGATCACGCCCTTGGAGAACGGCGCCACCACGGTGCCCACGATCTCGGGCCGCGGCTGCTGGAACGGCTTGGACATCACGCCCATGCCGATGGCCGGCACCTGGGTGGTACGGGTCGTGACCTTGAAGCGGTTGCCCGGCAGCTCGATGTCGTACGGCGGCTCGCCGGCCCAGATCGCCAGGATGACGTCGATGGCCTCGGCGAACAGCTGGTTGCGGTCCTGCTCGAGGATGCCCAGCGCCTCGGCGTCGGACACCAGCGCGCCCGGGCTGATGCCGAAGATGAAGCGGCCCTGCGCCAGGTGGTCGAACATGGCCGCATGCGCGGCCACCAGCACCGGGTGCATGTGCGACAGGTTGGAGGTGCCGGTGGCCAGCTTGATCGAGCGCGTCTCGGCGATCAGCGTGGCCAGGAAGATCAGCGAGTTGGTGACGTTCTCGGCCTGGTCGGTCAGGTGCTCGCCGACGAAGGCGTCGTGGAAGCCGAGCTGATCGGCCAGGATGACGGCCTGCCGGTCCTCCTGCAGCGTGCGGGTGGGGTTCCGGTGCAACGGGTGCAGCGGCATCATGAACATGCCCAGTTTCATGGTGTCCTATTCCGGCTTGATGCCGATGTCCTTGATCAGTTTGCCGACCCGGGCGTGGCCGCTGCGGGTGAGTTCGCGCAGCTCCTCCGGCGACGAGGGCGATGGCTCCAGCCCCAGCGGCAGCAGCCGTTCGCGCAGGGCGGGATCGGCCAGCGCCTTGCGCAGCTCGGTGTTGATCTGGGCCACCAGCGGGCGCGGCGTGCCCCTGGGCGCGTAGAGGCCGACCCAGGTCGAGAACTGGAACCCCGGCAGTCCGGCCTCGGCGAAGGTGGGCACGTCCGGCAGCAGCGCCGAGCGCTGCGCCTGCGGCACCGCCAGCGGCACCAGCCGGCCGTCCTTGACGAAGGGCAGCACCACCGACACCGCCGACATCGCGGCGCCGACCTGGCCGCCGGCCAGGTCGGTGATGCTCTGGGTCGCGCCGCGGTAGGGGATGTGGGTGAGGGAGATGCCGCTGCTGGCCTTGAGCAGTTCCATCGAGATGTGGTGCGGGCTGCCGGTGCCGGCCGACGCGTAGTCGATGCGCCCCGGCCGCTGCCTGGCCAGCGCCAGGAAGTCCTTCAGCGTGCGCACGCCCAGCGAGGGATGCACCACCAGCACCCAGCTGACGTTGGCGACCATCCCCACCGGCTCGAAGCCGCCCAGGGCATCGACCCGGGGCTTGTCGTTGAACTGGGCGGCGTAGTTCAGCACGCTGTCGCTGATGCCGCCCAGCAGGTAGCCGTCGGGCGGCGCGCCGGAGATCTTTTCCGCACCGAGCAGGCCGGCCACGCCGGCCTGGTTCTCGACCACCACCGGCTGGCGCACTGACTCACCCATCTTCTGCGCCACTGCGCGCATCACGACGTCGCCGGCGCTGCCGGCCTGCAGCGGCACCAGGAAGGTGATCGGCCGCGACGGCCAGGTTTGCGCGCGGGCCACCAGCGGCAGCGCGACGGCGCCGGCGGTGGCCGCCAGCAGCTGGCGGCGGCGCAGGAAAGGGGTCATGGGGGTGTCTCCTCTTCTGGGGGGCTCAGGCCGGCTGCTCCACCGGCGGCCAGGTGCGCTCGCCGACGAAGGGCGAGCCGGGCGTGTGCAGCGTGGTGCGCACGATGCGGCCGGTCCATTCGGCCGTGTCGACCACCTTGGATTCCTCCGGCTCCTCGAAGTGGCGCGTGCGCGCCGCCAGCGACTCGAACTCGTACAGGATGCCGTGCTTGGCCCAGCCGGTCGAGGTGACGAACTTGCGCGTCATCACGCTGCCCGGCATGCGCGCCATGAGCGGGAAGCGCTGGTGCGCGTACCAGCAGTTGATGTCCTGCTCCTCTTCCACGGTGCGGATGCGGTAGGTGCCGAACTGGATCGCCGGTGCCGGCGTGGCGCCCGGCGGACGCGCCAGCAGGGCCGGGCCGTTGACCCGCGCCTCCTCGACCAGCACGGCCTGGCGCAGGCCGCGGCGGCGCGCCAGCATGGCGGCGAAGCCGTCGGGCATGGCGACCCGCTCGAGCAGGGGCCGGTAGAAGGTGTGGGAGCCGGCGGCGCCGGCCAGCACCACGAACTGGGTGCCGGTGCCGGTCTCGCCGTCCGGCGCATGGCCGGCGATGTCGTGGTACGTGGCCAGGGCCGGGCCGTGCCCGACGCCGCGGTAGTGCGCCACCCAGCCGATGCCGGGCCGCTGCTGCAGCCAGGGCAGCCAGTGCGCGTGCGCCCAGTCCAGGAAGGCCGGTTGCTCGCCCGGCTCCAGGTCGTACCAGCTCGCCCAGATCGCTTCGCTCATCGTGCCCCGCAGGTGTCAGTCCTGCGGCAGCGTATCGGTGCCCCGGGGGCGGGGCAAATCAGGTGATCTGATGCCGGGCATCAGGCCGGCTACTGCGGACGGCGCGGCCGCCGCACCTCATGTCCATCCCCGGCCGTGCCGGCCGGGGCGCGTGCGCGCTCAGCGCGGCCGGTCGCCCTTGAGCGTGATGCGGTGCATCAGCCGGCGGTAGCCGTGGTAGTCGTTGACCGGGTTGTGCATGACGCAGCGGTTGTCCCAGTAGGCCATCGAGCCCGGTTGCCAGACCAGGCGGCAGGTGAACTCCGGCCGCACCTGGTGCTTGAACAGGAACTGCAGCAGCGCCTCGCCCTCGGCGGCCGGCAGTTCCTTGATGCCGGCGGTGTGGGCCTCGTTCACGTACAGGCTCTTGCGGCCGGTCTCGGGGTGGGTGCGCACCACCGGGTGCTCGGCCTGGTAATCCTTCTTCGCCTCGCTGGTGCCGTCTTCCTTGATCCGGTCCTCGCGGGTCTTGGAGACGTCGGCCTTGGCCGAGCTGCTGATGCCGGTGAGGCCTTCGAGCATGGCCTTCATGCGGTCGGACAGGGCGTCGTAGGCGGCGTGCTGGCTGGCGAACAGGGTGTCGCCGCCGAACGGCGGAACCTCGCGCGCCAGCAGCATCGTCCCCTTGGGTGGCTCTTCCAGGTAGGTGGTGTCGGAATGCCAGACGCCGCCGAAGTTGACCTTCTCGTGCTCGAGCTTCTTCACCTCGATGATCTCGGGCGCCTCGGGCAGGCCCTTGACGAAGGGGTAGAACGTCGGCTCGCCCATCTGGCGGGCGAAGGCGAGGAACTGCGCCGATTCCAGCATCTGGTCGCGGAAGAACAGCACGCCGTGGCGCAGGAACGCCTGGCGCACCTCGGCCGCCTCGCCGTCGGTCAGTCGGTCCAGCCGCAGGCCGGTCACTTCGGCGCCCAGGGCGCCAGCCACTTGTCGGATCTTCATGGCGCCATCGTAGGCAGCGCCCGCGCGATGGACAACTCAAATGATCTGAGGCATTGTTCAAGTTTCGTGAACAACCGCATCAACCTCAAGCTGCTCGCCACCTTCCTGGCGGTGGCCGAGAACGCCAGCTTCCGCAAGGCGGCCGACCAGCTGCACCTGTCGCTGCCGGCCGTGAGCATGCAGGTCAAGCAGCTCGAGGAGCAGCTGGGGGTGGCGCTGTTCCAGCGCACCACGCGGCGGGTCGACCTCACGCGCGAGGGCGAGCAGCTGCTGATCAGCGCGCGCAAGGCCATGGCCGAGCTCGACGGGGGCCTGGCGCGCATCCAGCAGGCCGCCCACGTGCTGCACGGCCACCTGGCTTTCGCCTGCGTGCCCACGGTGGCGGCGACCCGGCTGCCGCCCATCCTCACCCGCTTCGCTGCCCAGTACCCGGGCATCACCCTGCACGTGCGCGAACTCACCCACGCCGGGCTGCTGGAAGCGGTGCGGCGGCGCGAGGTCGACTTCGGCATCGGCCCGGTGCCCGAGCGGCCCGGCGAGCTCGATTTCGCCCCGCTGTTCGAGGACGAATACCGGGCGCTGCTGCCGCGCAGCTACCGCGACCGCGGCCGCACCGGCATCTCGCTGCGCGAGCTGGCCCGGCTGCCGCTGCTCACCCTGTCGGACGCGACCCTGTTCCGCGGCCACCTGGACGATGCGCTGCGCGGCCAGGGGCTGGTCGTGCAGTCCAACTACGAATTCACCAGCGTCGCCACCCTGGTCGCGATGGCCGAGGCCGGCCTGGGCGTGGCCATGCTGCCGGCCGTCGCGGTGCCCCGGCGCACCCCGCTGAAGGCGGTGCGCATCCTGGCCCCGGTGCTCAGCCGCACCATCGCCGTGGTCACCATCCGCGGCTTCTCGCTCTCGCCCGCCGCCCAGCGGCTGGTCGACCTGTGCGGCGAGCTGATGGCCGAACCGGCGGCCTGAGCGGGCGCGTTGCCGGCGCGCACGCGTCGAGGCGCCCCGGCCTCACCCCATCTGGATCTGCTTCTTCAGGCTGGAGATCTCGTCGTGCGCGCGCTGCACGGCCTGCTTCGCCTGCGGGTCGAGGTTGCTGGCGGTGCTGCAGGCCTGCTTGGCGCGGTCGGCAGTCTGTTCGAGCTGCATCACCTGCTGGCGCATCTTGTCCTGCGACTGGCCCATCTGCTGCTGGCTGTCGCAGTCCTGCTTGGCCTGGCGCGCCTGCTGGTGCAGCTGGTCGACCTGCTGGCGCAGCTCGGGCGGCACCGAGCCGGCCTGCACGGCGCGCTTGGCGTCGTCGGCGCATTGCTCGATGCGGTTGATCCGTTCCTTCAGTTGATCGGCTTGCATGGTGGCTCCTTCACACAGTGCGCCCGGGATGGGCGCGTGTGACCATTGCAGATCGGATGCGTTGGCCGCGCTACCGGCCAGCGGCCGCGCGGCCTGTCGGCGCAGGTCGACTAAGCCGTTCGCGGAGCCGGCCTCAGGCGGCCGCGTCGTGCGAGGAGATCGCCACCACGCAGGGCCGCTCGGTGCGGTTGCTCCAGGCGTGGCGGGTGGCGCGCTGCACGACGGTGTCGCCGGGCGCCAGCGTGACGGGGCCGTGGTCCAGCACCAGCGTCGGCTCGCCCTCGAGCACCACGCACAGGTCGAGCGTGCGGGTCTTCTGCATGTAGGGATGCGGGGCGTCGGGGCCGCACCAGGCCTCGGGCGAGCCGGCCGAGCGGAACCAGGCCTGCACCTGCGCCGGCGTGGTGGTCGCGCGCCAGCCGGCGTCGGGCGGCAGCACCAGCACGCGGAACACCGAGCCGTGGGTCGGCGCGCCCAGCGACCAGGCCATGGCGCGCACCTGTTCGGCCGCCAGCGCCAGCGCCGGCGTGCCGTCGGTGGCCCAGATGCGGGTGAGCGAGAAACCGGGCCGGGCCGGGTCGTGCAGGACGTCGTCGACGGCGCCGTCGGCGAGCAGGAACGAGCGGCCGTCGGGCCCGTCGACGGTGACGAGGCGGCGCAGGGGCCGCTCAGCGATCGTCATCGCCACCGGCCGTGCCGCCCATCATGATGAAGGCCATGATGCTGGGCGCATCCGGATTGGTCCAGCCGTGCCAGTTGCGCAGCTGCACCACGATGTCGCCCGGCTCCATCGGGTGGGCGCCGTCGTCCAGCAGCAGCGTGCGCCGGCCCTCCACCAGCACGCCCACGTCGATCGTCTCGGAGCGGTGCACCGGCGAGCTGTAGGCGTTCTGGCCGCCGCGGTCCCAGGTGTGGCCGTTGGGCCGCAGCCGCGGTTCGTGCAGCGGCACGGCGGTGGTGTCGGCGGCCGGGTCGTAGCCGGGCTCCTTGCCGGCCGAGTGCACCAGCCGCAGGTGGCCGCCGCGCGCCGGCGGGTCGAACGCGAACGGCAGGTTGCCGTCGTCGCGGTCGCCGCGCACCGGGGCCGGGCAGTCGGGGAACACCCAGACGTCGGTCATGCCGGCGCTGGCGGCGACCTTGCCGACATTGACGTTGGGGGCGGCGCTGTCCCACAGCACGCGCGAGCGGCCGTCGGCATCCTCGCCGGTCACGATCCGGCGGATCGGCTTCATCTGCACGGGCATGGCGTCAGTCCGGCTGGATGTTGCCGGCCTTGATGACGGCCGTGGCCTTGGCGATGTCGGCCTTGACGAAGGCCTCGAACTCCTCGCGCGAGGAGCCCACCGCCTCGAAGCCGGCGCCGGCCGCCTTCTCGCGCGCCTCGGGCTGCTTGAGGATCGCCGCGATCTCGCGATTGAGCTTGTCGATCACCGGCGCCGGCGTCCTGGCCGGCACGTGGATGCCGTTCCAGCCCACCACCGAGAAGTCGGGGTAGCCCTGTTCGGCGATCGTCGGCACGTCGGGCAGCGCGGCGTAGCGCTTGGGGCTGCTCACGCCGATGGCGTGCAGCTTGCCCGACTTGACCAGCGGCAGCGCGGTGGGTGCGGGCAGGAAGCTCAGTTGCACCTGGCCGCCCAGCACGTCGGTGAGGGCCGGCGCCGCGCCCTTGTAGGCCACGTGCACGATGTCCACCTTGGCCATCTGCTTGAGCATCTCGCCGGACAGGTGCGAGGGCGTGCCGTTGCCCGACGACGCGTAGTTCAGCTTGCCGGGCTGGGACTGCGCCAGCGCCACCAGGTCCTTCACGCCCTTGACCGGCACCGACGGGTGCACCACCAGGATGAAGGGCAGGGTGGCCATCAGGCTCACCGGCGTGAGGTCGCGCTGGAAGTCGTACGGCGCCTTGGCGCGCAGCGCGCTGTTGACGGTGTACGAGCCGGTCGACAGCAGCAGCGTGTAGCCGTCGGGCGCGGCCTTGGCCACCGAGTCGCCGGCCACCACGCCGCCGGCGGCCGGGCGCTGGTCGACCACCACCGGCTGGCCCCAGGCGGCGGTCAGCTTCTCGCCGATGATGCGCGCCAGGATGTCGGGGCCCGGGCCGACGATCAGCCGGATCGGCTTGTCGGGGTAGTCGGCACGGGCCGGGCCGGCGGCGAGCAGGGCCAGCACGGAAGCCAGGGTGGCGGCGAGGGGAAGCCGGCGGAACGGACGGAGCATGGGCAGTCGGTCAGCGGTGCAAGGGTGGACCGGCGATCCTACGGGCGCGCGACCATGCGGCGAAGGAACTTGTTCCTATGGCGCCATTCCGTGCGGTTATGGTGCGCCGCCGGCGCTCACGCCGCCAGGGCGTCGGCGATGGCGCGCTTGGTCCAGCGCGGGTAGGCGGTGCTGATGAAGTCGATCATGTGCGCCTGCAGGTAGCTGCCGCGGCGCAGCTGCAGCTGGGTGACGGTGGGCTTGAACAGGTGGCTGGCGTCGATGGCCGCCAGCTCGCGGTCGCGCTCGGGCTCGTAGGCGATGGTCGGCAGCACCGCGATGCCCAGCCCCAGCGCCACGTACGACTTGATCACGTCGGCATCGGTGGCGGTGAGCACGATGGTGGGCGTGATGCCGGCCTCGGCGAAGCCGTTGATCACCGCCGAGCCGCCCGAGAAGCTGACGTCCAGCGTGATCAGCGGGTATTCGGCCAGCAGCGCGAAGCTGATCCTGCGGGCACGCCGCAGCTTGTGGTCGCGCGACACCAGCACGCTGCGCTGCAGTTCGCCGCAGCGCAGGAACACCAGCTCGCGCAGCGGGTCGGGCGTGTTGCCGCCCACGCCCAGGTCGGCGTCGCCCGAGGCCACCCACTGCTCGATCTGCGCCGGCGAGCCCTGGCGCAGCACCAGCTCCACCTCGGGGTGCTCGCGCACGTAGCGCGCGATCACCGGCCGCAGCACGTAGCGGGCGTGGATGTGGGTGGTGGCGACCACCAGTCGCAGCTTGTCGCGCGGGGCGTGGTCGCCGCCGATGCGGCGGATGTTCTCGGCGCTCTGCAGCGTGCGGCGGGCCATCTCCACCACCTCGGCGCCGGCCGGCGTGGTGCCGGTGATGCGGTTGCCCTGGCGGATCAGGATCTCGATGCCCAGCTCCTGCTCCAGCGCCTGGATCTGCTTGCTGATGCCGGGCTGCGAGGTGAAGAGGACGCGGGCGGCGTTGGACACGCTGAAGCCGTGGTCGACGACGCCGCACAGGTAGCGCAGTTGCTGCAGGGTCATGGGGCGTGACTATAACGAGAGGGAATCGTCCGATAGACAAAACTTCCTTTCGGCTATCGACGGCCGGCCCTAGCATCCGCGCTCCCCGTGCTTTTGGAATCCCTTCGATGACGACGATGACTGGCTCCCGGCTGATCGCCGAGATGCTGCGCGACTACGGCGTGTCGCACGTGTTCTACATCCCCGCCATGCTGCTGGGCGTGCTGGCCGAGATGGAGGACATGCCGGTGCGCCGGATCATGACCCACGGCGAGAAATCGGCCGCCTACATGGCCGACGGCTATGCGCGCGCCAGCGGACGCCCCGGCATCTGCATGGCGCAGCAGATCGGCGGCTCCAACCTCGCGGCCGGCCTGCGCGACGCCTACATGGCGTGCGCGCCGGTGATCGCGCTGTCCGGCGGGCCGGCCCCGGCGGCCCATTACCGCAACGGCTACCAGGAGGTCGAGGACCTCGGGCAGTTCGACGCGGTGACCAAGTTCAACGCGCGGGTCGAGCGGGTCGACCGCCTGCCCGACCTGCTGCGCCAGGCGTTTCGCGCCGCGACCACCGGCGCGCCGGGCCCGGTGCACCTGGAGGTGCAGGGCCCGCACGGCCACGTCGCCTACCAGAGCGCCGACATGGAGCCGCTGGCCGAGCCGCGTTTCGGCCGGCTGCCGCCGTTCCGGCCGGTGGCCGACGAGGCCGACATCGGCGCCGCGCTCGCGCAGCTGCTGCAGGCGCAGCGCCCGCTCATCGTCGCCGGCGGCGGCGTCGCGTCCTCGGATGCGCGCGCCGAGGTGCTGCGGTTGGCCGAGGCGCTGTCGCTCCCGGTCGCGACCACGCTCAACGGCAAGGGCACGATCCCCGAGCGGCATCCGCTGTCGGTCGGCGTGGTCGGCTCGTACTCGCGCGCCTGCGCCAATCAGGCCGTGTGCGAGGCCGACCTGGTGTTCTTCATCGGCAGCCGCACCGGCGGCCAGACCACGGTCGACTGGCAGGTGCCGCCGCGCGGCACGCGCGTCATCCAGCTGGACATCGACGGCGTCGAGCTGGGCCGAAACTACCCGAACGTGGTCTCGCTGCAGGGCGACGCCAAGGCCACGCTGGCGCGCCTGCTGGCGCTGGCCGCCGACCGCCCGCCGACCGACCGCGCGGCCTGGAACGCCCGCACCGCCGGGCTGGTCGCCGACTGGCGCGCGCAGTTCGAGCCGCTGCGCGCCTCCGATGCCGCGCCGCTGCGGCCCGAGCGCATCTGCAAGGAGATCTCCGACCTGCTGCCGCCCGATGGCGTGGTGGTCTCCGACACCGGCCACTCGGGCATGTGGACCGGCGCCATGCTGGAACTCACGCAACCGGACCAGCGCTACATCCGCTGTGCGGGCTCGATGGGCTGGGGCTTCCCGGGGGCGATGGGCGTCAAGTGCGCCCTGCCCGACCGCGCCGTGATCTGCTTCACCGGCGACGGCGCCTTCTACTACCACCTGGCCGAGCTGGAGACGGCGGCGCGCTTCGGCATCAACCTGGTCGTGGTGGTGAACAACAACAGCGCGCTGAACCAGGAGATCCCGCTCTGGGACAACGTGTACCCGGGCAAGTCGGCCGCCAATGCGCGCGTCGACGACCTCTGGCGGATGCGCGACACCAACTTCGCCGAGGTGGCGCGCTCGCTCGGCTGCGAGGGCATCCGCGTGACCCACCCGTCGGAGCTGCGCGGCGCGCTCGAGCAGGCGCTGGCGATGAACCGGCCGGTGGTGGTGGATGTGGTGAGCGGCGTGGACGCGTTCGCGCCGCGCGCCTGGATCCCGGGAGGCACCGGTGGATATTGATGCCCGCACCCCCGAGTTCGCGGCCATCGCGTCGGCCGACGCGCCGCTGGACCTGATCGCGCACGGCCTGCAGTTCGGCGAGGGCCCGGTGTGGGACCGCCGCAGCGGCTGGCTGTACTGGGTCGACATCATCGGCAGCACCATCTGGCGCTGGAAGGCCGGCGCCGGCCGCGAGGTGGTGATGAAGCCGTCCGGCCACGCCAACGGCATGACCTTCGACCGCGAGGGCCGGCTGACCGTGGCCGGCTGGTGCAACCGCACCGTGTTCCGCTTCGAGCACGACGGCAGCCTCACCACCATGGCCTCGACCTACGAGGGGCGCAAGTTCAACAGCCCGAACGACATCGTGGTGCGCTCCGACCGCTCGGTCTGGTGGACCGATTCGGCCGGCGGGCTGGGGATCCCCGGCATGGTGGCCGAGGATGTGCAGCGCTACCTCGACGTGCAGGGCGTGTACCGGCTGGCGCCGGACGGCCGCGAGGTGCAGCTGGTCATCCCCGACATCAGCTACCCGAACGGGCTGGCCTTCTCGCCCGACGAGTCGCTGCTGTACGTGAACGACACGCGCGAGGCGCTGATCAACGTCTACGACGTGCGCGCCGACGGCAGCGTGGCCAACGGCCGGGTGTTCCACCGCATGACGGGCAGCGAGCCCGGCGTGGCCGACGGCATGAAGGTCGACAGCCGCGGCAACGTGTACTGCACCGGCCCCGGCGGCGTGCACGTGATCGACACGTCGGGCCGCCTGCTCGGGCGCATCCGCATCCCGGGCCACGCCACCAACATGGCCTGGGGCGGCGACGACTGGCAGACGCTGTACATCACCTCGTACAGCTCGTTGTACCGCACCCGCCTGGGCATTCCCGGCGTGGCCGTCTGGTGAGGAGGGCGACCATGGCCTGGACTTTCGAACGTGTCGCCGCCGGCGGCAAGGGACCGGCGACCGGCGTCGCCTGGGATGGCAGCGGCGTGCTGTTCGCGCTGCCCGACGAGACCGTGATCCGGCGCTACGACCCGGCCAGCGGCGCCGTGAGCGACTTCCGCCGCTACACCGGGCGCGTGAACGGGCTGGCAGTGGCGCCGGGCGGTTCGGTGTTCGCGGCGCAGGAGAGCGGCCGGCGGGTGATCGAGCTGCTGCCCGACGGCAGCGCGCAGGTCACCGCGACCCGCTTCGCCGGTGCCATCCACAACTTCCCGGCCGGCCTGGCCGTGGACCGGCAGCAGCGCGTCTGGTTCTGCGACTCGCCCACCGGCGTGCAGGTGTTCGGCCCGCGCATCTTCCCGCTGCTGGAGCCGGCGGCGGTGATGCGCATCGAGAAGGACGACCGCCGCCAGTGGGTGATGCGGCGCGTCACCGCCGACACGGTGGCGCCGCGCGCGGTGCTGCTGTCGCAGGACGAGCGGCTGCTGTTCGTCGGCGAGGGCGAGGTGGGCCGCGCCGGCCCGCGCGAGCTGCGCGCCTACCCGCTGCGGCCGGACGGCTCGGTGGGGCCGTACCGGGTGCTGCACCGCTTCGGCGAGGACCACACGGGCGTGCACCGCGGCATCGAGGGCCTGTGCCTGCGCGAGGACGGCTGGGTGGTCGGCTGCGGCGGCGCGCCCGGCGTCGGCCCGGGGCCGTCGGTGTACCTGTTCACGCCCGAGGGCCGGCTGGCGCAGGTGCATGCGCTGCCGGGCGAGTGCCTGCCGATGCACTGCGCGGTGGGCGGCGGCTCGCTCTACGTGAGCGGCAGCGACGGCCACCTGTACCGCAGCCGCATGGACGCCTGAGGCGCGCGGCGCCGCCCGCTCCTGGTGTACAACGCTGCTGCGCCGGCCCATGCCGCCGCGCAGCAGCCACCAGGAGCGAGACATGACCACACCATCCCGCCGGCGCACCCTGCTGGCCTGGGCCGCCGCCGCCGCGGCAACCGGCGCCTGCGGCCTCGCGGCCGCGCAGGGCTTTCCCGCCAAGCCGATCACGCTGGTCGTGCCCAACCCGCCCGGCGGGCTGGTCGACGGCTCGGCCCGCCTGCTGGGCGAGCCGCTGCAGCGCATCCTGGGCCAGTCGGTGGTGGTCGACAACCGCGGCGGCGCCAGCGGCAACGTGGCCTACGGCATGGTGGCGCGGGCCGCGCCGGACGGCTACACCCTGCTCACGTCCTACTCGGCCTACCACGTGGGCAACCCGTCGCTGTTTCCCAAGATGCCGTGGTCCCAGGCCGACCTGGCACCGGTGGCGCTGATCACGGCGGCGACCAACGTGATCGCGATCCATCCCTCGGTGCCGGCCAAGACCCTGCCCGAGTTCATCGCCTACCTGAAGAAGAACCCCGGCCGCCTGAGCTATGCCTCGCAGGGCAATGGCTCGCTCTCGCACGTGGGCACCGAGATGTTCAAGATGCAGACCGGCACCAGCATGGTCCACATCCCGTACCGGGGCTCGGGTGCCGCCATCGCCGACGTGCTGTCGGGACAGGTGCAGGTGTTCATGACCACGCCGCCCTCGGTGATGGGCCACATCCAGGCCGGCAAGCTCGGTGGCCTGGCGGTCACCAGCAAGGTGCGCCACCCCGCGCTGCCGCAGGTGCCCACCACCGCCGAGGCCGGGCTGGCCGGCTTCGAACTCGAGGCCTGGGTCGCCATCTTCGCGCCCGCCGGCACGCCGCCGGACGTGGTGGCCAAGCTCACCGGCGCCATCAAGCAGGCGCTGGAACTGCCCGAGACCAGGACGCGGGCGGCCGCGGCCGGCATCGACCTGCGCTACCTGCCGCCGGCCGACCTGGCCGCGCTGGTGCAGCGCGAGACCGCCTTCTGGACCAAGACCATCCAGGCGGCGAAGATCACCGCGGATTGAACGGCCGTCGGTCCTGTCACGAACACATGTCGTCATGCCGGACTTGATCCGGCATCCACCTCCGAAGTCATGCCGCCCCCGGGCCACGGTCGGGAGATGGATGACGGGTCAAGCCCGCCATGACGAGATCAGGGGCAGGGCGTGGTGCGCGCCCTCGGTGATCCGCGCGAGCCTCTCCACGCGGCAGGGGGTGCCTGGCAGGGCACGATTTGTGGGACGGCCGCGTCAGGCGGGCCGGGGCGCAGCGCGCGTCCAGCGCGCATCGTGAATTGACTCCGGCTCCTTGTCTGAACCGAGCGCGCAGCGCGCAGTGAGTTGGAGCCGGCAAGCCCCGGCCTGCGCTCGACGCGGCGCAGTCGCCGCGCGCGCAGCGAGGCGGCGACCGGCACACCATGAGGCCCTGCCAGGCGCCCCCTGCCGCGCACCCCCCGGGCAGTCCTGACCCCAGCGAAAGCCTTGCGCAACCGCTGGATTGGATGCGGGTCGATCCCGCTATGACCAGACCCGGGGGAGCCGCGTCGGGAGGCGCGTCCCGCAGGCACGGCGCGCGCAAATGCGAGCCGCCATCGCATCTTGAAGCTCCGCTCCCTCTCCCCCTCGGGGGAGAGGGTTGGGGTGAGAGGGTTCCCTGCCTGGGAGGGTTTTCAGCGCTGCCCGAAGTGCGCCCCTTGGAACAGATCCTTGTGCTCGCGCGGCTGCGAGCGCCAGTACTGGCGTGGCGCCGTGACGTGGGCGCCGAGCAGCGCCGCCGCGTGCCAGGGCCAGCGCGGGTCGTACAGCATGGCGCGGGCCAGCGCGACGGCGTCGGCCTGGCCCTGCGCCACGATGGCCTCGGCCTGCTGCGGCTCGGTGATCATCCCGACCGCGATGGTGGGCAGGCCGGTGACCTCCTTCACGCGCTGCGCGAACGGCACCTGGTAGCCGGGGCCGAGCGGGATCTTCTGCGCCGGCGAGACGCCGCCGGTGGAGACGTGGACGGCGGCACAGCCGCGCGCCTGCAGGGCCTGGGCGAAGCGCAGCGTGCTGTCGGGGTCCCAGCCGCCGTCCACCCAGTCGGTGGCCGACACGCGCACCCACACCGGCTTGCCGGCCGGGAACGCCGCCCGCACCGCATCGAACACCTCGAGCGGAAAGCGCATCCGGTTGTCCAGGCTGCCGCCGTAGGCGTCCTCGCGCCGGTTGGCCAGCGGCGACAGGAACTGGTGCAGCAGGTAGCCGTGCGCCGCATGCAGCTCGATGCCGTCGAAGCCCAGGCGGGCGGCGCGGCGCGCGGCCGCGGCGAAGTCGTCCCGCACCTGCGCCAGCCCGCGCTGGTCGAGGGCCAGCGGCGCGTCCTCGCCGGCGGCGTGCGGCCAGGCGCTGGGCGCCACGGTCTGCCAGCCGTCCGGCGCGCCGGCCGGGATCTGCACGCCGCCGTCCCAGGGCGCGCGGCTCGAGCCCTTGCGGCCGGCGTGCGACAGCTGGATGGCGACACCGATCGGCGAGTGGGCGCGCACCGCCTGCAGCACGCGCGCCAGCGCCGCCTCGTTGGCGTCGGAATACAGGCCCAGGTCCTGCGGCGAGATGCGGCCCTGGGCCGACACCGCGCTGGCCTCCAGCACCAGCAGGCCGGCGCCCGACAGCGCCAGGTGGCCCAGGTGCAGCAGGTGCCAGTCGGTCGCGTTGCCCTCGACCGCTGAGTACTGGCACATGGGCGCCACGACGATGCGGTTGGCCAGCTGCAGACCGTCGAGCTGCCAGGGAGTGAAAAGATGGGGCATGGGTGAAGGGGCGGGGCGCGGGAGCGGGAGCGGGCGAGTGTGCCACCGGGTCTTGCGCGGTGGCGGCGTGGGGTTGCTGCGGCCCGATCGTTTCAGTTCCAGCAATACCGCGTTGAGCAAGCCGCTCTTTTTGCCGGGCGGTGTCGTTCCTATTCTTGGTTCACCTTCAACCGACAACGCAAAGGACACACCATGAACAAGCTCCACATCGCCCTCGCCGCCACCCTGGCCCTGGGATCGCAATTCGCCGCCGCGCAGGCCAGCGTGCCGTTCGAGGGCGGCCAGTCCGCCAACGCCTTCGCTCTCGGTCAGCCGCTGGTCTCGGCGACCAGCCCGCGCGCCAACGCCGCCGTCGCGGTCGATTCGCGCAGCGGCCAGCAAAGCGAGGTCGAGCAGGCCAGCAACCGGCACTTCACGCCCAGCCGCACGCGCGACGAGGTTCGCGCCGAGGCCGCCAGCGTCGGCCGCGAGCTCGGCGCGCAAGCCGCCACCTCCTTCGAATGAGCGCACGGCCGGCGCTGACCACACCCTGACGCGTGCCGTCATGGCGCGGTGAGCACGGCTCCGCACTTCCCGATCCCCCGTTCGTTTCCCTCTCACGCATCCAAGGACCCACCATGAAGAAGCTCCAACTCACCCTCGCCGCCGCCCTCGCCCTGGGCGCCCAGCTCGCCTCGGCCCAGCTCGCCGGCCCATTCGAGGGCGGCCAGTCGGCCAATGCGCTGGCGACCGCCGCGCCCGTGGCCAGCACGCTCGACCGCGCCACCGTGCGCGCCCAGGGCAACGAGGCCGCGCGCCACATCAACTCACGCAGCGGCCACCAGGGCGAGACCGAGCGCGCCATCAACGCGCGCTTCACCGGCACCCGCAGCCGCAGCGACGTGCGCGCCGAGGCGCTGGCCTCGCTGCGCGAAGGCGGCACGCAGGTGTACGAAGGCGGCCAGAGCGGCGCCATCGTGACGCGCGTCGCCACGCCGGTGCCGGCCACCCTGGCCAGCGGCACCCCTGCCCTGGTGCAGTGAGCGGATGGCGCCACCGCGGTGGCGCCGAGGCCTGCGACGACGGCCCGCCCGGCTCCGGCCCGGCGGGCGTCGTCGTTCTCGGGCCATGCAGCGCAGCCGCTGCACGCCTCGACGGCCCCATCCTGACCTCCGAATCGACATGCCGGGCTCGACCCGGCACCATCTCCGCAACGAGGCTGCGCCGTGGAGGACGGCCGGGCGATGGATGGCGGGTCAAGCCCGCCACGACGGGCAAGGGTGGGCAGTCCCGCGGCATCCGCGGACCAGGGGTATCCGAAGGGGCTAGAGTGGCTTTGCATTCCCACGTTCGCCCGTGCGGCACAGCCGCGCCGGCGACGCCAGTCCGGCGCACCTGCCGTCGGGGTTGCCGGCCGCGCGCCCACCGCATGAACCTGCACGACAAGCTCTTCGAGGCGTACGCGTCGTGGTCCGGTGCGCGCGACGAACTGGACCGCCTGCGCGCCCAGCTGCCGCCGCCCGGCAGCGGCCAGTTTGCGCAGTCGCCGAAACTGGCGGCCCTCTTCGCCGCCATCGCG
Organism: Ramlibacter pinisoli; assembly: GCF_009758015.1. NCBI lineage: Bacteria > Pseudomonadati > Pseudomonadota > Betaproteobacteria > Burkholderiales > Comamonadaceae > Ramlibacter > Ramlibacter pinisoli. The sequence continues at coordinate 103,836 of NZ_WSEL01000006.1, read as the reverse complement.
ACCCAGCAGGACATCTGCGAGGCCCGCTACGCGCAGCTGCTGGACATCGCCGACCAGCACGCGCGGCTGCTGCGCGATCGCGGCCAGGACGGCGCGTCGCCGTTGACCGCCGGCGCCTGAGCGGCCGCTGGCGGCGCTCAGGCGCCGGACCGGCCGACCTGGTCGCGCAGCACCGCCGCGGCCTCGACCAGCGCCCGCGACACCTCCGGGCGCAGCTGCGCTGCCGCCTCGGCATCGGCGCCGCACGCGCAGGCGAGCACCGCGGTCGCGCCGTCGCGCCACACCACCGGTGCCGCCAGCAGCAGGGACTGGCGCCGCTCCGGGCGGACCGATTCGCAGGTGCCGGAGGCCTCGATGGTGTGGAAGGCCTTCCAGACCTCGGCCGCGCCGCCGCTGCCGGCCTCGCGCAGGTGCGCCATCCACGCGCTCTGCACCGTCGCCGGCTGGGCCCACAGCCAGGCATGGCCCACCGCGGTGTCGGCGATCGGCAGCCGCAGGCCGGCGCCGACCGACCAGGCCGGCGCACCGGGGGCGGCGCGGTGGGCCAGCACCAGCATGTCGCGCCGGTCGCCCACGCACAGCAGGGCGTGGGCCGCGAACCGGTCGGCCAGGCCCTGCAGCAGCGGCTGCGCCTGGCGCACCATGGGCGAGCCGTTCAGCACCGCCTGCCCAACCACGAAGCTGGCCACGTGCAGGCCGTAGCTCTCGCCGCCGGGGGAGCGCAGCACGAAGCCGTGCTGCGCCAGCGTGTCGAGCAGGCGGCGCGTGGTCGGCTTGGGCAGTGCCAGGCGGCGGGCGATGTCGGCCACCGCCAGCAGGCCTTCGCCGGGCTGGAAGCAGCGCAGCACCTCCAGCCCGCGCTGCAGCGAATCGATCTTGTCGTCGCCGCCGGCCGGGCCCGCAGCGGCCAGCGCAACCGTGCGCCGCCGCATCAGGCCTCCCCCTGCAGCAGGCCGGCGGCCAGGTCGTCCTGGATCGCTTGCCGCAGTTCCAGCAGGCGCGGCCCGATCTCCTGCCGGCAGCGCTCGGGCGGGTAGCGGAACGCCGGCACCGAGCAGCCCAGCACGTACTGGCCGGGCGCCTGCGGCAGGTCGACCAGGGTGCCCAGGCTGTTCACGTCGGGCTCCAGCGAACTGACGGTCACGCAGTAGCCGCTGGCGCGGATCTCGGTCGCGGCCTCCTCGAAATGCGGGCGCAGGGCGGCGGGGTCGTAGGCCGGCGGCAGCTCGCGCAGCAGGGCTTCGTAGCCGGCCGGCGGCAGCGAGGCGATCCAGGCCCGGCCCATGGCCGAATGCGGCAGCGCCAGCCGCGAGCCCACGCCGACCCGGATGGTCAGGGCGCCGCGGCCGCGGCACACCTCCTGGCACACCATGGCCAGCCGGTCGCGCACGGCCAGCACCACCAGCAGGTCGTTCTGCTCGGCGAAGCGCTGCATGTGGGCCCGCGCCCGCACCCGCACGTCCAGGGTCGAGAGCACGCCGAACCCCAGCGCCAGCGCGCCGTAGCCGAGCCGGTACTGCGCCGGCCCGGGCAGGTAGTCGAGGTAGCCCAGCCGGGTGAGCGTGGCCGTGATGCGCGAGACCGTGGCCTTGGGCAGCGCGCACAGCTCGGCCAGATCGCCGTTGGAACGCGGCTGGTTGCGCGGGCTGAAGGCCTGCAGCAGCACCAGGCCGCGCGCCAGCACCCGCACCCCGCCGTCGGACCGGTCATCGGCCCCTTCAGGGTAAACACCGAGAGAGCTGCTCACAGAATGGAATTTGAATGAACAAAAAGGAATGCGGCATCGTATCGGCTCGTGCCGGGCTTGCCAAGCGGATCTGGGGAGCCGTTTTGGAATATGGCAGCAGCCGCCGTCGATGGCGGCCAGAGGCGTCATGACCGTAACGGAATTCCAGTTGACGGAACAGAAGATGGACGTAGCATCGGGCCCCGTGACACCTGCCAACCCGTCTGCCGAGGCCGATTTCACGGTCCAGTTCGCCGTCGCCGACGGCGTCGCCACCGTGACGCTCAACCGCCCCGAGCGGCGCAACGCCCTGTCGATGGCCGCCAACCGCCGGCTGTTCCAGCTCTGGGGCCAGATCGATGCCGACCCGGCGATCCGGGCCGTCATCCTCACCAGCGCCGACTGCGGCACCTTCTGCGCCGGCATGGACCTGCAGGAGGCGGCCGAGCTGCGGCGCAGCACCGGCCGCGACATCCTCGACCTGCTCGACGACCCGTTCTACGAGCGCATGCGCCAGGTGCGGGTGCCGGTCATCGCCGCCATGACCGGCCACTTCACCGCCGCCGGCATGGTGCTGGCGGCCAACGCCGACCTGCGCGTCGGGCTGGCCGGCACCAGCGGCGGCATCACCGAGGCCAAGGTGGGCCGTGGCACGCCCTGGGCCGCGCCGATGGTGGCGATGCTGCCGCTGGCGGTGCTGATGCAGCTGGTGACCACCGCCGAGATGCTGCCGGTCGAGCGCCTGCTGGCGCTCGGCTTCCTCAATGCCGTCGAGGCCACGCCGCAGGCGGTGCGCGAGCGCGCGCTCGGCTACGCCCGCGCCATCGCCGCCAACGCGCCGCTGTCGGTCCAGGCCGCCAAGGCCGGCCTGCTGGCCAGCGTCGAGCTCGGCGCTCAGGCCGGCTATGCCCGCTCGCGCGAGCAGCACCGCGCCGTCTACGCCAGCGAGGACGCCCAGGAAGGCCCGCGCGCCTTCGCCGAGAAGCGGCCGCCGCGCTGGCAGGGCCGCTGAGCACCCACCCCGAAAGAAGCACCCGCATGATCCAGCTGCCCTACGGCGAGCTCGCGATCGGCCAGAAGGCCCGGTCGCGCGGTCGCACCATCACCGAAACCGACGTCGTCAACTTCTGCGGCCTGACCGGCAACTGGCTGGCGATCCACGCCGACGCCGAGTACGCCAAGAAATCGCTCTACGGCCAGCGCGTGGTGCAGGGCGGGCTGGTGTTCGTCGTGGCCAACGCGCTGTTCGGCTTCGAGCCGGCGGTGGTCGAGGCCTTCTACGGCGTCGACAAGCTGCGCTTCCTCAAGCCCACCTTCATCGGCGACACCCTGCACGCCGAGAGCGAGGTGATCGCGTTGCGCGACAAGGGCGAACGCCACGGCATCGCCACCACGCGCCTGACCGCCGTCAACCAGCGCGACGAAACCGTGCTCAGCTGCGAGTTCAGCCTGCTGATCCGCCGCGAGCGCCTGCCGGCCGAGTGACCAACGAATGACCATGGACTTCCTGACCGACGAACAAGTGCTGTGGCGCGACACCGTCGCCCGCGTGATGGAAAACGAGATCGGGCGCGAGTACGTGCGCACCTGCGACACCGAGCGCGCCTATCCCTACGAGGCCTACGAGAAGGTGGCCCGGCTCGGCTGGCTGCGCCTGCTGATCCCCGAGGAGCAGGGCGGCGACGGCGGCACCATCTTCGACTACGCGTTGATGTGCGAGGGCCTGGCGCGCTACGGCTTCGACTTCGCCACCGCCTTCATGGTGTCGACCTTCACCGGCATGAACATCGTGAAGTTCGGCACCCCGCAGCAACGGGAGAAGTACCTGCCGGCCTTCATGCGCGGCGACCTGCGGTTCTCGATCTCCATCTCCGAGCCCTCGGCCGGCTCCGACGCCGCGTCCACCCGCACCCGCGCCGAGCACGGCGACAACGGCTGGACCATCCGCGGCCAGAAGCTGTGGTGCTCCGGCGCGGCGGCCAGGAACGTGGTGATCGCGATGCTGGTGCGCAGCGACAAGGAAGCCAGGAAGCACCACGGCCTGTCGGTGCTGCTGGTGCCCAACGACACCCCGGGGCTGGACATCCGCCGGCTGCCGACCATGGCGCGGCGCGCCACCGGCACGACCGAGATCTTCGTCGACGGCGCCGTGGTGCCCGACGCCAACCTGCTGGGCCAGGCGGGCGACGGCTGGCACATCATCACCGACCACCTGGAGCTCGAGCGCATCGCGGTGGCCGCGGCCTACGTGGGCAACGCCCAGCAGGCCGTGACCGACGCGCTGAAGTACGCCCACGAGCGCATCCAGTTCGAGCGCGCGATCTACGAGTTCCAGGTCATCCGCCACATGCTGGCCGACATGCAGACCGCCGTCGACGCGGCGCGGCTGATGGTCTACCGCGCCGCCGACATGGCCTCGCGCGGGGTGCCGTGCACGCGCGAGGTGAGCATGGCCAAGCTGATCGCCTCGGAGACGCTGCAGACGGTCACCCGCCAGGGCATGCAGATCCTGGGCGGCCACGGCATGCTGCCGGAGGCCGACATGGAGCGCTATTTCCGCGAGGGCATGCAGGCCACCATCGGCGGCGGCACCTCGCAGATCCAGCGCACCATCATCGCCAAGGCGCTGCGCATCTGATGGCCGCCGCTGCGCTCCCCCTCGCCGGCGTCCGCGTCCTCGACCTGACGCGCATCCTGGCCGGCCCCTGGGCCACCCAGAACCTGGCCGACCTGGGCGCCGAGGTGATCAAGATCGAGAACCCGAACGGCGGCGACGACACCCGCCGCATGGGGCCGCCGTTCGTGCACGACGCCCAGACCGGCGAGGAGGCCGACGCGGCCTACTTCCTGTCCTGCAACCGCGGCAAGGAATCGGTCGCCATCGACATCGCCAGCGCCGAAGGCCGCAAGCTGGTGCGGGCGCTGGCCGCCAAGTGCGACGTGCTGATCGAGAACTACAAGGTCGGCGGCCTGGCCAAATACGGCCTCGACTACGCCTCGCTGCACGCCGAGCTGCCCCAGCTGGTGTACTGCTCCATCACCGGCTTCGGCCAGACCGGCCCCTACGCCGAGCGGGCCGGCTACGACTACCTGATCCAGGGCATGGGCGGCCTCATGAGCGTGACCGGCGAGCCCGACGGTGCGCCGGGCGGCGGGCCGCAGCGCGCCGGCGTGGCGCTGGCCGACATCCTGAGCGGGATGTACGCGGCGCTGGCCATCGTGGCGGCGCTGCGCCACCGCGACCAGGGCGGCGGCGGCCAGCACATCGACATCGGCATGCTGGACGTGCAGGCCGCCTGCCTGGCCAACCAGGCGATGAACTACCTCACCACCGGCCAGGTGCCCCAGCGCATGGGCAACGGCCATCCCAACATCGCCCCCTACCAGGCCTTCCGCGCCTCCGACGGTCACCTGATCCTGGCGGTGGGCAACGACACCCAGTTCCGCAAGATGGCGCAGGCGATGGGCCAGCCGGCGATCAGCGAGGACCCGCGCTTCCGCACCATCGCGCTGCGGGTGGCCAACCGCGCCGCCCTCATCCCGCTGCTGGCCGAGGTCATCGCCACCCGCACCATCGCCGAGTGGGTGGCCACCATGGAGGCGGTGGACGTGCCGTGCGGGCCGATCAACACCATCGACCGCGTGTTCGCCGACCCGCAGCTGCGCTCGCGCGGCGGGCGGCTGGACCTGCCGCACCTGCGCTGCGGCGAAGTGCCCTCGGTCGCCAACCCGATCCACTTCTCCGACACCCCGGTGCAGTACCGCAACGGCCCGCCGGCGCTGGGCCAGCACACCGGCGAGGTGCTGCGGCGCGTGCTGGGCGCCGACGACGAGCAACTGCGCGCCTGGGACCGCCAGGGCGTCACCAAGGACTTCACACGATGAGCACCACGACCGCCAGCGCCGACACCGGCTGGGACCAGGCGCCCGTGATGGGCATGGGCCTGCACTGGGACGACGTGCGGATCGGCCAGCGCTTCCGCACCCTGGGCCGCACCATCACCGAGGCCGACATCACGCTGTTCGTCGGCGTGACCGGCATGGTCGAGGAGATGTTCACCAACCTCGAGTACATCCAGGCCGAGTCGAAGATCGGTGCCCGTCCGGTGCCCGGCTCGCTGGTGTTCTGCATCTGCGAGGGGCTGCTGATGCAGTCGACCATGCAGCGCACCGGCATGGCCTTCCTCGAATGCGACCTGCGCATCCTCAAGCCCACCGTCGCCGGCGACACCCTGCACGTGCAGTGCGAGGTGGCCGAGGCGCGCGCCACCAGCAAGCCCGGCCGCGGCCTGCTGCGCACCTTCAACCGCGTGGTGAACCAGCGCGGCGAGGTGGTGGCCACCTACAACCCCCTGCGCATGGTCAAAGGCCGGCAGACAACATGAAGGAGACAACGCCCATGACTTCCCGACGCACCCTCCACAAGCTGCTGCTCGGCGCCCTGGTGGCCGCCGCCGCCGGCAGCGCCAGCGCCCAGGCACAGGGCTTCCCCAACCGCCCGCTGCGCTTCGTCGTGCCCTTCGGCGCCGGCACCACCACCGACCTGGCGGCACGCTTCATCGCCAAGCACGTGACCGACGCCACCCGCCAGCCGGTGGTGGTGGACAACAAGCCGGGCGCCAACGGCTTCATCGCGCTGCAGTACGTGCTGAGCCAGCCGGCCGACGGCTACACCATCGTCATCGGCACCAACACCACGCATGCCGCCAACGCCAGCCTGTTCAGGAAGCTGCCGTACGACCCGGTGGCCGACTTCGTGCCGCTCAGCGGCGTGATCATCGGCGGCGTGGTGCTGGCCATCAGCGCGAACACGCCGGCCAACAACGTGCAGGAGCTGGTGGCGCTGGCCAAGTCCAGGCCCGGCAAGATGACCTTCGGCAGCGGCAACTCGTCCTCGCGCGCCGGCGGCGAGGTCTTCAAGGAACTGGCGGGCGTGGACATCCTGCACGTGCCGTACAAGACCCTGCCGATGGCCATCACCGACGTGATGGGCGGCCAGATCGACATGGTGTTCGGCGACGCCCCGGCCATCATGCCGCTGGTGCGCGGCGGCAAGCTCAAGGCGCTGGGGGTGTCGACCCGCAACCGCATGCCGGGCTACGAGACCATCCCCACCGTCGCCGAGCAGGGCGTGCCCGGCTACGAGGTGTCGGGCTGGCTGGCCGCGTTCGCGCCCAAGGGAACGCCCAACGACATCGCCGACAGGCTCAACGCCCTGATCGTCAGCGCGATGAAGACGCCCGAGGCGGCCAAGTACTTCGGCGAGAACGCCTGGACGCCGATCCCGGGCACGCGCGAGGAGCTGGCCAAGTTCCAGCGCGCCGAGATCGACCGCTGGAACCGGCTGGTGAAGAACGCCGGCATCGAACCCGAGTGAGGACGCAGATGGCCGACAAGCAGACGGTGCGGCTGGGCGCCGGCAGCGGTTTCTGGGGCGACGCCCTGGATCCGGCGATGGAAGTCCTGCGCGAGGGCAACGTCGACTACCTGTGCTTCGACTTCCTCGCCGAACTGACGATGGCGCTGCTGCAGCGCCAGCGGCAGAAGAACCCGCAGGCCGGCTACATCCCGGACGCGGTGCAGGCCATGAAGGCCATGATGCCGCTGGCGCGCGAGCGCGGCACCCGGCTGATCTCCAACGGCGGCGGCGTCAACCCGCGCAGCGGCGCCGAGCGCATCGTCGAGGACGCGCGCGCCCTCGGGCTGCAGGGCACGCGGGTGGCGCTGGTCGAGGGCGACGACCTGCTGGGCCGCATCGACGAGTTGCTGGCGGCGGGCCTGCGGCTGCCGCACATGGAAACCGGCGACGAGGACTTCGCGCGCGTGCGCGGCCGGGTCGTCGCGGCCAACGTCTACACCGATGCCAGCGGCATCGTCGAGGGGCTGCAGGGCGGTGCCGACGTGGTGATCGCCGGCCGGGTCTCGGACAACGCGCTCTACGTCGGCCCGGTGATGCACGAGTTCGGCTGGCGCCACGACGCCGCCCACGCCGACCGCATCGCCGCCGCCATCACGCTGGGCCACATCGTCGAGTGCGCCTCGGCCTGCAGCGGCGGCATGTCGTCGCGCTTCGCCGAGATGCCCCACATGGGCCGGGTGGGCTTTCCCATCGTCGACTTCCATGCCGACGGCAGCGCCGAGATCGGCAAGGTGGCGGGCTCCGGCGGCCGGGTCGATGCCCACACGGTCAAGGAGCACCTGGTCTACGAGATCGCCGACCCGCGCGCCTACCTCATGCCCGACGGCGTGGCCGACTTCACCTCGCTGCGGCTGCAGGAGACGGGTCCGGACCGCGTGCGCGTCAGCGGCGTGCGCGGCCGCGGCCGGCCCGACACCCTGAAGCTGGTGATCGGCTATCAGGACGGCTGGATCGGCGAGAGCCTGGCCTTCTTCCCCTGGCCGCATGCCTACGAGCGGGCGCTCAAGGCGCGCGAGACCATGCTGGAGCGCTTCGAGCGCATGGGCCTGCAGGCCGACCAGGTGCACTTCGACTTCGTCGGCCTGAACGTGCTGCACGGCCCGGCCGCGCCGCTGCCCGACGCGAAGCGGCTGGCCGACTGCAACGAGGTCGGCCTGCGCTGCGCGGTGCGCACACGCACGGCGGAGGAGGCCGAGAAGGTGCGCCGCGCCGGCGCCCACCTGTGGATCATGGGTCCCGGCGGCACCTCGTTCGGCACGCCCATGAAGCCGCGCCCGGTGGTCTCGCTGTGGCCGACGCTGATCCCGCGCGAGCTGGTGCGCCAGTCCGTCAGCATCCTGGAGGCATGAGATGGCCAAGCTGTTGAGCGACATCTGCTACGTGCGATCGGGCGACAAGGGCAACGTCTGCACCGCCGGCCTGATCGCCCGCACACCGGCCGACTACCCGGCCCTGCTGGCCAGCGTCACGCCCGAGAAGGTGCGGGCGCTGTACGGCGACTGGGTGACCGGCGAGGTCGAGTGCTACCCGATGGACAACATCGAGGCCCTGGTGGTGGTGATGCGCGGCGCCCTGGGCGGCGGCGCCACCAGCACCCTGCGCCTGGACCAGACCGGCAAGTCGCTGGGGCACGCGTTGCTGCGACTGCCGGTGGTGGAGCGCGGCTGAGGCGGAGCTCCCGGACGCCGTACCGGCGTCCGCATTCGCGGCGCTGGCTACTTCTGCGCCCCGGCGAACGGCAGCGGCTTGAGCGAGCGCAGGTAGGCCACCAGCGCCGCCATGTCGGGCTCGCTGATCCCCTCGTAGAAGCCGAAACCCATGGGCGGCCGGTAGGGCTTGCCCTGGCGATCCATGCCGGTGCGGATGGCCTTGGCGATCTCGGCGTCGCTCCAGCCCTTCAGGCCGCTCGGGTGCGGCGTGAGGTTGCGCGAGACGCTGGCGCCCCAGGGACCCTTGAACACCTGGCCGCCGGCGCCGCGCCGGGCCGTTTCCAGCATGCCCTTGTCGTTGCGCGGGGTGTGGCACTCCATGCAGTGGGCGATGTCGGCCAGGTACCGGCCGTACTTCACCTTGTCGCTGCGCGGCGGCGCCGTCACCGACTTCACCGGCGGGCCGTAGTTGGGCGGCAGCGGCATGGTGTAGGTGGACGCGGGCACCGCGTTCTTCACCGGCGGCTGGGCGCGCAGGTAGGCGATGAGGGCCGCCAGGTCGTCGTCGGCCAGGTGGCGGTAGAACTCGATCGGCATCGGCGGGCCGATCACGCGGCCGTCGGGGCGGATGCCTTCCCGGATGGCCTTGGCCAGCTGGGCATCGGTCCACTTGCCGATGCCGGTCTCGGGGTCGGGCGTGATGTTGGAGGCGTAGGCCTTGAAGGGCGGCTCGTCGAACAGCATGCCGCCCGACAGGCCCTTCTCGGGCAGCGGCTGGCCCTGCGGCCCGCGCTGGAAGTGGCAGTTGCCGCAGGCCACCACCGTCTGCATCAGGTAGCGGCCGCGCTCCAGCGAGCCGGGCGCCTGTGCCGCCGCCTGGGTGGCCGCGCCGGCCGCCGCGATCGCTGCCCACCATCCCCACTGCCTGAACGTTGCCATGCGTCCTCCGCCAGAGCGAAAGCCGCGAATCTACGGCGGCGGCCCGGCCGTGGCAAGCCGCCGGACGGATGGGGTGCCGCTCAGGCGCGCAGCTGGGCGACCAGGTAGTCCACCACGCGCTCGAACGGATCGAAGCCGAACTCGGCCGCGACCGAGGGCCGCAGGTTGGAGTTGGCGTTGATGTCGTAGAACACCCGGCGGCCGTCCGGCGTCTCCAGGTACTCGATGCCGCCGACGTCCAGCCGCGCGGCCTGCACGATGCGCTGGGCGGTCGCGACGGCCGCCGCCGGTACCTCGGGATAGGCGAAGAACTCGACCGGCGGCGCCTCCACCGCAGCCGGGATCTCGCAGATCCCGTCGCCGTCGTCCGGGTTGCACACCGGCGAGGGGCAGAGGTTGAAGCGGCCATGCGTCTTGACCCGCATCGCGTACAGCAGCTGGCCGCCCAGGAACTCCAGCCGCACGATGCCCTGCTCGGGATCGTGGGGCAGGTACTCCTGCAGCAGGAACAGGTTGTCGGGCAGCCAGTACGACGGGTCGCGCCGGAAGATCGCCTCGACCTGCTCGATCGACTCCACCACCTCGATGCGGGCGCCGCTGCCGCCCTGGTCGGGCTTGAGCACGGCCGGCCAGGTGATCTCGTGCGCGTGGGCGCGCAGCGCGGCGGCCTCGTTGAAGGTGATGGAGCGCGGGGTGTCGATGCCCAGGGTCTGCAGCAGGGTGGCCTGCACGCTCTTGCTCAGTTCCAGCGCGAACACGTCGGCGCCGTTGAGCACGCGCGCGCCCTGCTGCTGGAGGGTGCGCATGTAGGCCAGCGCCAGCGGCACGGCGCGGGTGTTGCCGCGCAGGTAGGCGCTGGGGCTGGCCTGGTTGAAGTACAGCCGGGCCCGCGGCGGCGCCGTGTTGCTGAAGGCGGCGCGGGTGACGTCGAACGGCTCGAAGGCGACGCCGCGCCGCTGCAGGGCGGCAAACAGCGGCTTCTGCCACTCCGGGTGTTCGTGCAGGACGATGAGGTCGGGGGTGGTCGGCATGGGGCCCGGATGGTACCCGTGGCCCGCGCGCCGGGCTGCGGTGGGGTCTAGCCCGCGATCGGCTGCATCGCGTCCCACTGCGGCATGGCGCCGGACGCATAGCCGACGCCGTGCAGCGAGGCCAGCCGGATGACGCCGTCGCGGATGGCCAGCCGCACCGCGCCGTGGCTGTGTTCGTAGAGGTCGGGATGGGCGGCCAGGAAGGCCTGCTGCTCGGCGGCCGGCAGCGCCGCCATGCCATTCACGTAGTGGTGGCCGTTGCGCTCGACATGGGTGATGCCCAGCAGGTCGACCAGCGCCAGGTCCTGCTGCACCGACAGGCCGGCCTGGGTGGTGAGGTCCTCGGCCGAGAGGAAGTGGCGCGTCCCGCCGTCGGCCCGGTTCCAGGCCGCGCAGCGGGCCGCGTTCAGCAGCGAGCGGTAGAGGCCCTTGCAGGTCTTGGAGGAGACGCCGGCGTAGCCGCGCGCGCGCGCCTGCACGAAGGCGTCGAGCTCGCCGTCCGACTCGTCGATGATCACCGGCTTGCCCAGGTCGGCGCCGCGCAGGTCCTCCTCGAGCGCCAGCGCGCGGGCGATCGGCTGCTCGATGAAGGCGACCGCCGACCACAGCCGGGCCAGCGCCGGGGTGGCGCGGATCCCGGCCACCAGTTCGGCGACGCCGGCCGCCGAGGCGTACTGCTCGTTGCCGTCGAGCGAGACGAAGTAGGGCGCCGGGCTGCGGTCGAGCACCGCGGCGATGGCGACCAGGCGGTCCAGGTCGGCCGCGAGCCGGCCGCCCACCTTGAGCTTGAACCAGCGGTGGCCGTAGCGGGCCACCACCTCCTCCAGCGTCTCGGGCAGGCCGTCGCCGACCCGCGCGCCGACATCGGCGGCGGTGATGGCGTCGACCATGCCGACCGTGTGGCGGGCCTCGATGCGGCCGGATTCGCGCAGCCCGGGCAGCAGCGCCTCGATGCCGACGCCGGCGAAGGCCGGATGGACATCGCCGGAGATGCCGGGCAGGTTGTGGCGCAGCGCCGCGGCGAACGCGACGCCCTGGAGGCGGCACAGCGCATCGAGGATGGCCCGGTCGAGCAGCGCCGGGCCGTAGCTGGCCAGCAGGGGATTGAAGCCCTGCGCGGCCGCCGCCGCCTGGTGGGCGGCCTGGTGGCGGGCGAAGTGGCCGAACGCGCTGGCCGGCGTGGTGTCGGCCAGGTAGGCGGCGCGGGCCAGCCGCAGCACGGCGCGCAGCTGCTCGAAGTTGTCGGCGTTGGACAGCTGCAGGTTCTTGTCGAACCACTTGGGCGCCATCATCTCGGCCGCCGCGCCCCACTGGGAGCGGCCGGCGGCGTCCTCGATTCGCACCCGCACGAAGGCCTGCGGGCACTCGGTCAGGGTGACCACGCCGAAGCGGAACGGCAGCCGCAGCCGCACCGGCCGTTCGGCCAGCTCGATGGCGCGCAGGCGCAGTGCCGGCGCCTCAGCCATGGGCGCCCAGCTGGTGCAGGATGCCGCTGAGGTAGCCGATGGCCTGTGCCGCCGAGCCCGGGCCGTCGGGCACGTACTCGAACGGCTCGACCGCGATCAGGCCCGGGTAATGGCCCTCGTTCTGCAGCCGCACCAGGGTGGCGAGGATGGGCTCGAAGCGCATCGCGCCCTGGCCCGGCCCGCGCCGGTTGGGGTCGTTCACCTGTACGTGGGCGATGTGGCCGGTGGGGATCCAGCGCTCCATCAGCGCCTCCACCGACTCGGTCTCGTCCTGGCCGGCGGCGCTGCAGTCGATCATGGTGCGCAGGTTGGGCGAGCCGACCTCGTCGACCAGCGCCGCCGCTTCGGCCACGGTGTTGAACAGGTCGGTCTCGCGGCGCGCCAGCGGCTCCAGGCAGTAGGCCACCTCGCAGGCCTGGGCGCGCCGGGCCACGCGGGCCAGGCAGGCGCGGGCGCGGTCCAGTGCCTGCTCGCGCGTGGCGCCGGGCGGCACCGAGCGCTGGCGCGGCGAGCCGTGCACCAGGTACTGGCCGCCCAGCACGCCGCACAGCTCCACCAGCCGTTCCATCACGGCCACGGTGCGCTGGCGCACGGCGGTGTCGTCGCTGACGATGGACAGGCCGGCGGGTGCCACCAGCAGCCAGTGCAGGCCGGTGATCTCCAGCCCGTGGTCCTCGGCGATGCGGCTCAGGCGCGTGGCCTCGGCATCGTCGATGTCCATCGGGTTTGCGGCCAGCGTGTACGGCGCCAGCTCCAGGCCGTCGTAGCCGAGCGCGGCCGCCAGCGCGCACTGGCGCTCGAACGGCAGCGGCTGCAGGACCTCGTTGCACAGCGCGATGCGCATGGCGCTTCCTTCAGGCGCGGCGGCCGGCCAGCGAGCGCAGCCCGCCGAAGGCCGCCGCCTTGGCGCGCTGGACGGCGGCCTTGAACGCCGGCACGTAGAGCAGGATGGTGAAGATGGTGACGGCGGCGAACGCCATCGCGATCGGCCGGCTGAAGAAGGGGGCGATGCTGCCGTCGGACAGCACCAGCCCGCGCCGCAGGCTCTTGTCCAGCAGCGGGCCCAGCACCAGCCCGAGCACCAGCGGCGCCATCTCGTAGCCGCGCCGGCGCAGCACGTAGGCGCCGATGCCGATGGCCAGCATGGCGTAGACGTCGAACAGGCGCGAGGCGGTGGCGAAGGCACCGATGGTGCACAGCAGGAACACGATGGGCATCAGGATGGCACGCCGCACCTTCAGCACGTGCAGCAGCGGCCGCACCCCGAACAGGCCGAACAGCAGGATGGTGATGGAGGCCAGGGTGGTCATGGCCACCACCTCGTAGATGAAGTGCGGGTGCTGGATCATCAGCATCGGGCCGGGTTGCACGCCATGGATGATCATCGCCGCCATCAGCACCGCCGACGGCGCCGAGCCCGGGATGCCCAGCGCCAGCGAGGGAATGATGTGGCCGGGGATGGACGACATGTCGCCGGTCTCGGCCGCCATCAGCCCGTCGATGGAACCCTTGCCGAACTTCTCCGGCTCCTTGCTGGCCGCCTTGGCGGCGGCGTACGACATCCAGGCCCCGGCGTCCTCGCCGACCCCGGGCAGCAGGCCGGTGAGCACGCCGATGACGCCCGAGCGCAGCACCGTCCACTTGTACTGGATGATCTCGCGCCAGCGCGGCAGCACCGAGTCGCGCAGCTCGACGATCTTGCGTTCCACCGGGTCGGCCAGCGTGGTCAGCACCTCGGCCAGGCCGAACGCGCCCACCAGCGCCGGGATCAGGGCGATGCCGCCGGACAGCTCGTCCCAGCCGAAGGTGAAGCGGTTGTAGGCGTACAGGCTCTCCTGCCCGACCTGCGCGATGAACAGGCCCAGCAGCCCCATCAGCCAGCCCTTGAGCGGATCGCCGCCGACGATGCTGCCCGACATGGTGACGCCGAACAGCGCCAGCCAGAAGAACTCGAAGGCGCCGAACTGCAGCGCCACCTCGGCCAGCAGCGGCGTGAACAGCGCCAGGCAGACCACGCCCAGCAGCGTGCTGACGAAGGCGCCCGAGGTGGCGATGCCGATCGCGCGGCCGGCCTGGCCCTGCAGCGCGAGGGCGTAGCCGTCGGCGCAGGAGGCGGCGTTGGCGGCGGTGCCGGGGATGTTCAGCAGGATGGCGGTGCGCGAGCCGCCGTACAGCGCGCCGACGTAGGAGCAGATCAGCACCAGGATGGCGTCGTTGGTGCCCAGCTTGATGGTCAGCGTGGTGAGCAGCGCGATCGCCAGCGTGGCCGACAGGCCCGGCAGGATGCCCATCACGATGCCGACGAAGGCCCCGCCCAGCCCGTAGAGCAGCGTCAGCGGGTTCATGAAGCTCAGGTAGGCCTGGCCCAGGTCCGACAGTCCTTGCAGCATGGCAGCGGGTCGACGAAAAAGAGTGGTCTCAGGGCATGCGCACCAGGAACAGGTGCTCGAACACCAGCCAGGTGACGACGGAGGAGATGACGCCGATGGCCAGGGCGCGGGCCCAGGCGCGCGGGCCGGCGGCGCGCTCGGCCGGATCGCGGCTCAGGCGCTGGAACACCAGGATGGAGCCGGTGACATAGATGCTGGAGGCCAGCCAGAACGGCAGGCCGTGGCCGATCAGGACCACGCCGTAGCCCAGGCAGAGCGCCACCGCGATCGCCACCCGGCGGCGCTGCTCGCGGGCGTCGGCGTCGGGCGGGGGCAGGGGCTGCGCCAGCGCGCCGCGGCGCCAGCTGCGCACGCCCAGCACCAGCCCGAGCAGCACCATGGCGCCGCCCAGCAGGCCGGGCAGCAGGCCCGGCACCGTGACCGGGTTGATGTTCTGCTGCTCCAGCCGGTCCATGGTGAGCGAACCGGCCACCACCGCGGCGCCGAACACGCACCAGCCGATCGCGTCGTGCAGGTCGGCGCGTGGCGGCGCATGGTGCTCGCCGGGGCCCGCGGCCACGGACTGCTCGGGAAGCGGGGCGGGAGCGGTCATCGCTGGCTCAGGGCTTGGGGATGCCCACGGTGTTGGGTGCGACCTTGGTCTTGCCGCTGCCGTGCAGGTTCCAGGCGTTGGCCTGGACGGCCGGGAACACCGCCTTCTGCGCCGCCTCGCCGGCCAGCGGGTTGAACAGGGCCCCGCGGCTGGTGGCGTACTTCTTGAGCGAATCGCTCTTGGCGATCTGCTCGGCCCAGATCTTCTCCACCGTCCTGACCACCTCGTCGGGCACGCCCTTGGGGATGAAGATGCCGAAGTAGTTGGCCGGCGCGGTGAAGCCCGGCACGGTCTGCGACAGCGGCGGGATGCTGCCGTAGCCCTCGAGCTCGAGCGGCTTGTCGCTGACGGTGGCCAGCGGGCGCAGGCGCTTGCCGCGGATCATGTCGGCCTGCTCCACCGCCAGCTGGGTGGTCAGGTCGGCCTCGCCGGCCACCGTGGCCACCACGGCCGGGTTGCCGCCGTCGTACGAGACCTCCTTGTACTTGACCCCGGTGGCCTTGACGATCTGGTCCATGGCGGCGTGGGCGGCGGAGGTGACGCCGGCGGTGGCGACGCTGATCTGGCCCGGCTTGGCCTTCATGTCGTCCAGCAGTTCCTTGGCGGTCTTCCAGGGCCGCGCCGGATTGACGCCGATCACCTGGATGTTGGCGACGTTCAGGAACAGGTGCCAGTCCTTGATGCTGGTGTTGACCGAGCCCAGCGCCTGGTAGGTGCCCAGGTCCTGGGCGGCGCCGGCCGTCCAGGTGTAGCCGTCCTTGGCGGCGTCGAGCGCGCTCTTGGTGCCGATGGCGCCCGAGGCGCCGGGCTGGTTGACGATGACGATGGTCTGGCCCAGCGCCTTCTCCAGTTCGGCCGCGGTGACGCGCGTGACCTGGTCGGTGGAGCCGCCGGCCGCCCACGGCACGATGAGGTTGATGGGGCGTGACGGCTTCCACGCCTGGGCGGCGGCGGGGCCGGCGACGGCCAGGGCGACCGCGGCGGCCGCGGCGTGGAGGAACAGGCGCTTGTGCATCGGGTTGTCTCCTGGAGGCTGCGGGATCAATTCCCTACTTGGTGAATTGAAATTCACTCTAGGGATGGGTGCCGGCACTGTCAACGAGGCTTGCCCGGGTTGCCGCGGCGGTGCCGCTCACGCCAGCCAGCGTTCGCGGTGCCGGGCGACGAAGGCGTCGTCCACCAGGTGCGGGTAGTCGCGCGCCACCCGGCTGAGCTCGTCGGCCTGGCCGGCGCTCAGGCCCTCGGCCGGGTCCAGGCACCAGGTGCCGGCCAGCAGGCCCTGGCGCCGCAGCACCTCGTGGCAGCCGGCGATGCAGCCGTGGAAGTCGTGCGCCACGTCGAACAGGGCGGCGTTGCAGTCGGTCACCTGGGCGTCCAGCGCCAGCAGCTGCGGCGGGACGCTGCCGGCCGCGACGGCGGCGTGGATGCGCTCGAGCAGCTCCACCGCGCAGCGGGTCCACACGCTCCAGTGCCCGAGCAGGCCGCCGCGGATGCGCAGCGTCACCGGCTGGCCGTCACGCACCAGCGTGAACGGGGCCAGCAGGTCCAGCACGATGTGGTCGTCGTTGCCGGTGTAGAGCGTCACCCGCTCCTCGGCGCGCGCCGCCACCACGCCGCGGATCACGTCCAGCGTGCGGTAGCGGTGGAACGGCGCCATCTTGATCGCCACCACGTTGTCGATGGCGGCGAAGCGCTGCCAGAAGCTGGCCGGCAGGTGGATGCCGCCGACCGCCGGCTGCAGGTAGAAGCCCACCAGCGGCAGCACCGCCGCCACCGCCTCGCAGTGCGCAACCAGCTCGTCCTCGCCGGCGCCGAGCAGCGCCGCCAGGCTGAGCAGGCCGGCGTGGTAGCCCAGCCCGCGCGCGATGGTGGCCTCGCGCACCGCCTGCGCGGTGCCGCCCGCCAGCCCGGCCACCAGGAACAGCGGCCGGCGGCCGCCGAGCGGCTCCCAGTCGTGCGCGGTGCGCAGGGCCAGCTCCAGCACCGGCTCGTACAGGCCGACGTCGCGGATGGCGAACTGGGTCGAATGCACGCCCACCGCCAGGCCGCCGGCACCGGCGTCCAGGTAGTAGCGGGTCAGGGCGCGCTGGCGGCGTGCGTCGAGCCGGCGCCCGGCGTCCAGCGCCAGCAGGTGCGCCGGGATGACGGCGCCGCGCCGCAGCACGGCGAGGGGCTCGGGGGGCAGGGCGGTCCAGTGCATGGTCAGGGCAGTTCAGTACTTGCCATCGCGCGCCTCGTAGTGGGTCGGCTTGTTCAGGCTGGCGCCGCCGCGCGCGGCCCAGTCGGCCGTCCAGTCCAGCATGGTCTCCAGCGACACCTGCGGCAGGCCGAACAGGCGGAAGGCCTCGGCGCAGTCGACCAGCCAGGCGGTGCGCGCCTCGGCGCCGGTGAGCACGGGCGCGATGCCCAGCCGCCGGCCCAGGCCCTGGGCCACGGCCCGGATCGCCACCTTGGGCCCGCTCAGGTTGAGGGGGCTGGTCGGCGTGTCGCAGTGCGCCAGCGCGCGCAGCGCCCAGTCGTTGGCCTCGCCCTGCCAGATGATGTTGGCGTGCCCCATCGCCAGGTCGATGGGCTCGCGCGCCAGCACCTTGCGGGCGACGTCGTGCAGCACGCCGTAGCGCATGTCGATCGCGTACGACAGCCGCAGCAGGCGCCCCGGCGTGCGCTGCTGGTGCGAGAAATGCTGGAACAGGCGCTCGCGGGCGACGCAGGAGTTGGCGTACTCGCCGGCTGGCGCGGTGGGTGGCTGGGACTCCGGCGCACCGGGGCCGGCGGCGTCGACGAAGGGGTACACGCAGGCGGTGGAGAAGGCGACGATGCGGGCACGGGCGTAGCGCTCGGCCACCAGCGCCGGCACGTGCGCGTTCATCGCCCAGGTGAGCCACTCGCTGCCGGTCGAGCCGAACTTGCGCCCGGCCATGAAGACGACGTTGGGCGCATCCGGCAGGCCGGCCAGGGCCTCGCGCGACAGCAGGTCGGCCTCGATGCACTCGATGCCGTGCCGCTGCAGGTCCTCGCGCAGGCCGGGCTGGGAGAAGCGGGCCACGCCGATCACGCGCCGGTCCGGGTCGGCGCGCCTGGCCATGCGGGCCAGGGTCGGGCCCATCTTGCCGCCCACGCCCAGCACCAGCAGGTCGCCGGGCACGCGCCGCAGCGCCTGCACCAGCGCCGGCGAGGGGCTGGACAGGGCGTCCTCGAGCTGGTCGACGTCGGCGAAGCGGTCGGGCAGGGGCATGGCTGCGGACGGGAGGCGGCGGTGGATCGGGGCATCTTTCACCGGTCGCGCCATCGCGACCATGCGGGCAACCCGTAGAACCAAACGCCGCGCCGGACTACATGGCCGTTCCGTGCCTTCCGACCCTGGCCGCGGCGGCGCCGGCCGAGCATCCGGCATGGCCCGCGACCGCCCCCGCCCCGACCCTGAGCGCCAGCCGGATGAGCCCGCCGCACCGCCGCCGCCAGGCGCCTGCGTGCGCGTGCGCGGCGCCCGTGAGCACAACCTGAAAGACGTCGACGTCGACATCCCGCGCGATGCCCTGGTGGTGTTCACCGGCGTCTCCGGCTCGGGCAAGTCCTCGCTCGCCTTCGGCACCCTGTATGCCGAAGCCCAGCGGCGCTACCTGGAGTCGGTGTCGCCCTATGCGCGCCGGCTGATCGACCAGGCCGGGGTGCCGGACGTCGACGCCATCGACGGCCTGCCGCCGGCGGTGGCGCTGCAGCAGCAGCGCGGGACGCCCAGCGCGCGCTCCTCGGTGGGCAGCGTCACCACCCTGTCGAGCCACCTGCGGATGCTGTACTCGCGCGCCGGCACCTACCCGGCGCGCCAGCCGATGCTGTACGCGGAGGACTTCTCGCCCAACACGCCGCAGGGCGCCTGCCCGCGCTGCCACGGGCTGGGCCAGGTGTACGAGGTGGCCGAGCGGGCGATGGTGCCGGACGACTCGCTCAGCATCCGCGAGCGCGCCATCGCGTCCTGGCCGCCGGCCTGGCACGGCCAGAACCTGCGCGACATCCTGGTCACGCTGGGCTACGACGTCGACAAGCCCTGGCGCGAGTTGCCGAAGAAGGACCGCGACTGGATCCTGTACACCGACGAGACGCCCACGGTGCCGGTGTACGCCGGCTTCACGCCGCGGGAGACCCGGGCCGCCCTGCGCGCGAAGACGGAGCCGAGCTACATGGGCACCTTCACCGGTGCCCGCGCCTACGTGCTGCAGACCTTCGCCACCACCCAGAGCGCGCTGATGAAGAAGCGGGTCACCCGCTTCCTGTCGGGCGCGACCTGTCCGGTGTGCGAGGGCAAGCGGCTCAAGCCCGAGGCGCTGTCGGTCACCTTCGCCGGCCAGGACATCGGCCAGCTGGCGCGCCTGCCGTTGACGTCATTGCGCCAGCTGCTCGAGCCGGCGGCGCGCGGCGAGTTCGTCGCCGCCCACGGCCAGGCGCTGGGGCGGGCGGCGGCCCGGGCCGCGGTCACCAGGCGGGTGGCGGCCGGCGGCGCGGCGCACGCGGCCGCGCCCGACGTGCGCCGCACGCCCGACCTGTCGGAGGAAAAGCGCCTGGCCGCCCAGCGCCTCGCGCGCGAGCTGGTCGGGCGCATCGCGACGCTGGAGCAGCTCGGGCTGGGCTACCTGTCGCTCGACCGGTCCACGCCCACGCTGTCGCCGGGCGAGCTGCAGCGGCTGCGGCTGGCGACCCAGCTCGGCTCGCAGCTGTTCGGCGTGGTGTACGTGCTGGACGAGCCCTCGGCCGGCCTGCACCCGGTCGACGGCGAGGCCCTGTTCGACGCCCTGCAGCGGCTGCGGGCGGCGGGCAACACGCTGTTCGTCGTCGAGCACGACGTGGCCACCATGCGGCGCGCCGACTGGCTGGTGGACGTGGGCCCCGATGCCGGCGAGCACGGCGGCCGTGTCCTGTACAGCGGGGCGCCGGCCGGCCTGGCCGGCGTGGCCGAGTCGCGCACCCGGCCCTACCTGCTGGGCGAGGTGGCCGCGCCGGTGCGCGCGCCGCGGACGCCGCGCGGCTGGCTGCGGCTGCAGGGCGTGCACCGCAACAACCTGCAGGGCGTGGACGCCGAGATCCCGCTGGGCTGCCTGACGGTGGTGACCGGCGTCTCGGGCTCGGGCAAGTCCAGCCTGGTGACGCAGGCGCTGCACGACCTGGTGGCCGCCCACCTGGGCGGCGAGGCCGCGCCGGAAGCAGAGGCCGATCCGCTGGCCGAGCGGACCGAGCCGGTGCGCGGCCGCATCGTCGCCGGGCTGGAGGCGATCGGGCGGCTGGTGCAGGTGGACCAGAAGCCGATCGGCCGCACGCCGCGCTCCAACCTGGCCACCTACACCGGCCTGTTCGACGCGGTGCGCCAGCTGTTCGCCGCCACGCCGGCGGCGCGCCGGCGCCGCTACGACGCCGGCCGCTTCTCCTTCAACCTGCCCAAGGGACGCTGCGCCACCTGCGAGGGCGAGGGCTTCGTGTCGGTGGAGCTGCTGTTCATGCCCAGCGTCTACGCGCCCTGCCCGAGCTGCCGCGGGGCGCGCTACAACGCGCCGACGCTGGAGGTGCGCTGGGAGGGCCGGACGATCGCCGAGGTGCTGGCGCTGACCGTGGACCAGGCCACGCAGCTGTTCGCCGGCGAGGCGGCGGTGGCGCGGCCGCTGCAGGTGCTGCAGGCGATCGGCCTGGGCTACCTGCGCCTGGGCCAGCCGGCCACCGAGCTGTCGGGTGGCGAGGCCCAGCGCATCAAGCTGGCCACCGAGCTGCAGCGGGCCAGCCGCACGCCGGCCCTGTATCTGCTGGACGAACCGACCACCGGGCTGCACCCGGCCGATGTCGACCGGCTGATGGCGCAACTGCACCAGCTGGCCGACGCCGGCCACACGGTGGTGCTGGTGGAGCACGAGATGCGGGTCGCGGCCCAGGCCGACTGGGTGCTCGATGTCGGCCCGGGTGCCGGTCACGACGGCGGCCGCATCGTCGCCGCCGGTGCGCCGGCGCAGGTGGCGGCCACGCGCGCCAGCCGCACCGCGCCCTACCTGGCGCAGGCGCTGGCCGAGGCGCGGCGGCGCTGACCCCGGGCGGGGCCTCAGCCCTCGATGCCGGGACGGTGCTGCTGCGCGGCCGCGTGCCGGCGCGCCGTCAGCCAGCCGGCGCCCAGCACGCCGGCCACGGCGACCGCGTAGGTCGCGTAGCGCGCCAGGATGGCACCGGCGGTGTCGGCGTCGAACAGCGGATCGAGGAAGGGCTCGCCGACGATCATCTTGGCGGCGGTGAAGGCCAGCACGCCGGCGCCCAGCTGGATGATGATGGGGAAGCGGTCCACCATCTTGAGCACCACCGAGCTGCCGAACACCACGATGGGCACGCTCACCAGCAGGCCGATGACCACCAGGTCGAACGAGCCGTGCGCGGCGCCGGCCACGCCCAGCACGTTGTCGATCCCCATCAGGGCGTCGGCCACCACGATGGTCTTCATCGCACCCCAGAAGGTGGAGGCCATGGGGGCATGGCCGCCCTCGTCGTCGGCCGGGGCGAGCAGCTTGTAGGCGATCCACAGCAGGCCGACGCCGCCGACCAGCATCAGGCCGGGGATCTTGAGCAGCCAGACCACGCCGACGGTCATCACCGAGCGCACGATGATGGCGCCGACGGTGCCCCAGACGATGGCCTTGCGGCGCAGGTGGACCGGCAGGCTGCGGGCGGCCAGCGCGATCACGATCGCGTTGTCGCCGGCCAGCACCAGGTCGATCAGGATGATGGCCAGCAGGGCGCTGAACCAGGCGGTGGAGAACAATTCCATGAAGGGCTCCCAGTCGAAACAAGTGGTCGTGTGGACTGGCGCCGGGGGATCGGGGATGCGGCGCGGCGGGACCGCGACGATGACCTCGAGCCGGCCCGGTGCGCAGGCCGCGATCGAAGGTCTTGCTCGGCTGGTGAAAGTCGGGCCCGACGCACCGGAAGCCTTCCGGCTTCGTATTGACGATACGTCGATCGGTGCGCCGCGCCGTGGGCCGGCACACCTGGGAGCTACTCCCCTTCAGGCGGCGATTGGACCACGAATCCGGCTCGCTGCGGGTAAGTAGTCGCCGCAGGCACGCGGCTCGGCCCATGCGCCGCGCGGCTCAGCGGCGCCGGCGCAACAGGTCCCGGCCGTCGCCACTGTTCGCTGTCGTCTCGTGCCATCGCAGGCCCATCTGCAGCGGCGGCGAACGGGCCACACGGAACGCCCGCGCCACCGCACAATGGCCGCGATGCGCAGACCCGTGAGCCTGATCGGCGCGCCGACCGACATCGGCGCCAGCGTCCGTGGTGCCGGCATGGGCCCCGATGCCCTGCGGGTGGCCGGCCTGCTGGAGGCGCTGCGCGCCTCCAAGCTGGAGGTGGTGGACCGCGGCAACCTCGCCGGCCCGCCCAATCCCTGGCAGCCGCCGCACAACGGCACCCGCCACCTGCCCGAGGTGGTGGCCTGGAACTGGGCCGTCTACACGGCGGTCGACCAGGCCCTGTCGGACGGCCACGTGCCCCTGCTGATGGGCGGCGACCACAGCCTGGCCCTGGGTTCGATCAGCGCCGTGGCGCGCCATTGCCGTGCCAGCGGCCGGCAGCTGCGGGTGGTCTGGCTGGACGCCCACACCGACATCAACACCGAGTCGATCAGCCCGAGCGGCAACCTGCACGGCATGCCGGTGTCCTGCCTGCTGGGCCATGGCCCCAGGGACCTGGTCGGGTGGAGCGGCGAGCCGGCCGCGATCACGCCGGAGCAGATCGACTTCGTCGGCATCCGCAGCGTCGACGCCGACGAGAAGCAGGCGATCCGCCAGCTCGGGCTGCAGGTGTTCGACATGCGGCACATCGACGAGCACGGCATGCGCACCACGATGGCCGAGGTGCTGCAGGACGTGCACGACGACACCCACCTGCACGTGAGCTTCGACCTCGACTGCCTGGACCCGCTGGACGCGCCCGGCGTCGGCACCGGGGTGCGCGGCGGCCCGACCTACCGCGAGATGCAGCTGTGCATGGAGATGATCGCCGACACCGGCCGGCTGGCCTCGCTCGACGTGGTGGAGATCAACCCGGCGCTCGACGTGCGCAACCGCACCGCCGAGCTGGCGGTCGACTTCGTGCTCAGCCTGTTCGGCGCCTCGACCCTGCAACGCTGAGGCGACGGCCTCAGTCGACCGCGGCCGCCGCCGACCGCAGCCAGGTGTAGGCCACGCCCAGCCCGAGCGTGCCACCGGTCTGCTGGGTCACCAGCGGGCTGGCGCGGTTGGCGGCGCCGGCCACCGAGTCGATCCGGGCGAAGCCGAACACGCGCCAGTCGCGGCCCAGCGGGCGTGACAGCGTGGCGCCCAGGCGCCAGGCCACCAGGCCGGCGCGGGCGTCGTAGGCCGGGCGGCCGGGCAGGGCGGCCGCGGCCGGCACGCCGTAGTAGGTGCTGGCCAGCCGGCGGTCGCCCAGCAGCGCGCCGGCCGTCAGGTTGATGGTCCAGCCGGCGGCGCCTTCGCGGTCCCAGGCGACGCCGGGCTGGAGCACGAAGCCGCGGTGCGCCAGCTGGTGCTCGAGGTCGAACACGGCGCGCAGCGGCAGGTCCAGGCGCCAGCGGCCGGCCTCGCGCGTGCCGGCCAGCGTCCAGCGCAGCCGCGGCCCCACTTCCACCATGGTGCCCAGGGGCTCCAGCCCGCGCCGCGCCGGCACGTCGGTGGCGCTGGCGCCGAACGCGGCCGCCGCGCTGACATCGAGTTCCAGGTCGCGCGAGCGGAACGCCCGCAGGCCGGCGCCCTCGCGGTCGGCCCGCAGCACGTCGCCGCGGTAGATGAAGTAGGGCAGGAGCAGGCCGCGCCGCACCCGGTCGGAGGCGCCGGGGTAGGCCTGCTGGTCGACGCCCAGGGCCACCGCGCCGACCTCCCAGCGCGGATCGGCCGCCGCGTCGGCACTGCCGGCGGCGGCGGCCAGCAGCAGGACGGCGGCCGGGCGCCTCCAGGCCGGCCCCGTGTGGCCACTCATGCGGCGGCGGCCGTTCGGGCCGGGCGTGCCTTGCGCACGAAGTCGGGCTGGAAGCTGCGCTGCGAGCCGTCGGCGAAGGCCACCGTCACGTCGAGCGCGGTGGCGCGCTGCACCTCGCCGCGTCCGTAGCGCTTGACCGAGACCACGTCGCCGGGCGCGAACGCCGCGCGCGCGGCCGGCTCGTGGGCGTGGTCATCGTTGGCCGCCGCCTGCTCCTGCTCGGCGCGCGCCAGCGCCAGCTCCTGGCGCGCGATGCGCAGGCAGTTGTCGCAGTGGCCGCAGCGCTCGAACCCGGCCTCGCCCTCCAGGTGCTCCAGCAGCAGGTGCCAGCGGCACTGGCCGGTCTGGGCGTAGAACACCATGCGCTCCAGGGTCTCGCGGTCGCTCACGCGCTTGTCGCGGTAGGCCGCCATCCAGCCGCGCAGCGCCTCCTCGTCCAGCCCGGCCCGGTGCAGCCGCAGCGCGCCCTGGTCGTCGAGAGCGACGACACGGCGCCGGCGCAGCAGGCCGAGCGCCACCTGCACCTTGCTGCGCGGCCGCTGCAGCCGCGCCTGCAGCAGCGGCAGGGTCCAGCGGCCGCCGGCGACCGGCTGCTCCTGCAGCGCCCGGTACAGCGCGATCGCGTCGTCGTCGCTCGGGTAGCGGCCGGCCAGGAAGAACTGCTGCACCGCCTTGTCGGCACGCAGGAACAGCAGCGTGCACAGCGCGGCCTGGCCGTCGCGCCCGGCCCGTCCCGCCTCCTGGTAGTAGGCCTCGAGGCCGGCGGGCAGCTGGTAGTGCAGCACGAAGCGGATGTCGGGCTTGTCGATGCCCAGGCCGAAGGCGTTGGTGGCCACCATCACGCGGCAGCCGCCGTCCATGAAGGCGTCCTGCGCCGCATGCCGTTCGGACGCCGCCAGCCGGCCGTGGTACAGCCCCACCGATTCGCCGGCGGCGGCCAGCGCCGCGTGCACGGCAACCGCCGCCTTCACCGTCGCCGTGTAGACCAGCCCGGCGCCCGCCGTGCGGTGTACGAAGTCCAGTGCCCGCTCCAGCTTGTCCTGCTCGCGCCCGACCGGCTCGACCTGCAGGGCGAGGTTGGGCCGGTACGAGCCGGTCTGGACGATGCCCTCGCGCGGGATCCCCAGCTGCTGGGCGACGTCGCGCGCGACCGCGTCGGTGGCGGTGGCGGTCAGCGCCAGCACCGTGGGATCGCCCAGCACGGACCGCGCCGGTGCGATCTCCAGGAACGCCGGCCGGAAGTCGTGGCCCCACTGCGAGATGCAGTGCGCCTCGTCCACCACCAGCAGGCTGGTCGGGTGCGCGGCCAGTGCCTGCAGGAAGCCGGGCTCGGCCAGCTTCTCCGGCGTGGTCATCACGATGCGGGCGCTGCCGTCCAGCGCCGCCGCCTCGGCCACCCGGGTCGCCTCGCTGTCGAGCGCGCTGTTCAACTGCACGGCCGGGATGCCCAGCTCGCGCAGCGCGTCCAGCTGGTCCTGCATCAGCGCGATCAGCGGCGAGACCACCAGCGTGCGTCCCGGCAACAGCAGCGCCGGCAGCTGGTAGCACAGCGACTTGCCGGCGCCGGTGGGCATGATGGCCAGCGTGGGGCGGCCGGCCAGCGCGCGCTCGATGACCTGGCGCTGCCCCGGCCGCAGCCGTTCGAGGTGGAAGGTGTCCCGCAGGACCTTGGCGATGCGCGGGTCGCGCGCCGCCGCCACTGCCCGCGCCGCGGGCATCAGCTGTCGGCTTGCGTGTCGGCGTCGTCGGCGTCCGAGTCGGCGTCGAGGTCGGTCATCTCCTGGCCGTCGGGATCGGACTCGGGGAAACCGCGCCCGGAGCCGGGTCCGCTGTCGACGTCGGCGCCGAGGTCGTCCTCGTCCTCGCCGGCGTCCAGCCGCACCACCCGGTCGGGCGAGATGTCGGCGCCCTCGAAGGCGTCGACGCCGTTCACGGCGCCGCGTTCGCCGGTGCCCACGGCGTCGCTGTCGCCGTGGATCTCCTGCGTGCCCATCGCGTCGCTGCCGCTGTCGGAGTTGTCGCTGGGACCCAGCAGCTCGCTGCTGCGGCCACTGGGTTGGGCGGGTGCGGGGTCGCCGCCGAGGATGCTGCTGTAGGCCATGGAAGGGACCTCCGAAGTGCTGGCCAGTGTGCGGCCCGGGCCTGCTGCTGGCCGTCGGAGTGTCGGCGCGTCCGTTGTGGGACTAGGGCTACGGCCCGGCGGGGGCCCGCGCGGAGGCAACCTCATGCGTGGCACGCGTTCGTGTGTTGACCCGCGCGATGGCGCGCCGCCCGGCGCGCCAGGCATGCGCCGGCGCGCAGGAAGACGAGCCCGGCGGCGCATAATTCGCCGACCAGCCGAGGCGCCCGATGGTCGACGCAACCGCTCCCGATCCCACTCAGCAGGAAGTCAGTCCCCGCCTCGATGACGCCGTGCCCACGCACGGGTATGCCATGGTGCCGCTCGTTGCGCTGGGCGGTGGCACGGCCGCACTCCCCTCGCTCCCCGTGTTCTTCCAGGGCATCCCGGGCGACACCGGTCTGGCGTTCGTGGTCGCCATCCAGATCGACCCGTCCCAGGAGCCGCAGCTGCTGGACGTCCTGCACGGCGCCACCGAGATGCCGGTGCTGCTGTTGTCCGGGCGCGAGACGGTGCGGGCCAACCATGTGTACGTGGTGCCGGCCCAAAAGGTGCTGCGGGCCGAGGGCGAGGCGCTGGTGCCGGCCGACATGCGGGCCGAGCAGGTGCGCCATGCCACGGCCGATCTGCTGTTCCGCGTCGCCGCCGATTCGCGCGGCGCGCACGCGGCGGCCATCGTGCTGGCCGGGCTGGACGGCGACGGCGCCATCGGCATCAAGCGCATCAAGGAGCGCGGCGGCCTGACCATCGCCCAGGACCCGGATGAGTGCCGCGACGACAGCATGCCGCGCACGGCGATCGGCACCGGCATGGTCGACTGGACGCTGCCGGTGGCCGAGATGGCCGGGCGCCTGCTGGCGTACTTCCGGCTCGAGCCGCGCCTGCACCTGCCGTCCGAGATCGGCTCCGAGTCGGTGCCGGCGGCGGCGCGCGACTCACAGGAGGAAGCCGGCCTGCACGACGTGCTGGCCTTCCTGCGCACCCGCACCGGCCGCGACTTCAACGGCTACAAGCGCGCCACCATCGTGCGCCGCATCGCCCGGCGCATGCAGGTCAACGACACGGCATCCATGGCGGACTACCTCGGTTGCCTGCGCACCCGTCCCGGCGAGGCCGGCGCGCTGCTGCAGGACCTGCTGATCAGCGTCACCAATTTCTTTCGCGACCCCGACTACTTCAAGGCGCTCGAACCCCAGCTGTCGGCGCTGGTGCGGTCGAAGGCGTCGACCGAGGTGGTGCGGGTCTGGGTGCCGGCCTGCGCCACCGGCGAAGAGGCCTACTCGCTGGCCATCCTGCTGAGCGAGACGGCGCGCCAGCTGGATGCGCCGCCGCTGATCCAGGTCTTCGCGACCGACCTGGACGAGGCGGCCATCCGCGCCTGCCGCGACGGCGTCTACCCGGCGGCCATCGAGGCCGACGTGCCGCAGGACTGGCTGCGCCGCTACTTCATCCGCGAGCACCGCGGCTACCGGGTGCGGCGCGAGGTGCGCGAGATGGTGCTGTTCGCGCAGCACGACGTGCTGAAGGACTCGCCGTTCTCCCGGCTCGACCTGGTGTCGTGCCGCAACCTGCTGATCTACCTCAGCAAGTCTGCCCAGCAGCGCCTGTTCCAGACCTTCCACTTCGCGCTGCGCCCGCAGGGGCTGCTGTTCCTGGGCTCGTCGGAGACCTGCGACGAGGCCGACAACCTGTTCACCATCGCCGACAAGAAGCACCGCATCTACCTGCAGCGGCCGGCGGGCCGGATGGTGGTCGTGCCGCCCAGCGGCGCCAGCGCCCTGAAGCAGGCCCTGCAGCTGCGCGCCGCGGCCGAAGTCGTGCCCCCCCTCGGCGGCCGCGCCATCGAGGCGTCGGCGGCTCCGGCCCGCCCGCAGCGGGCCGACGACCGGCTGCTCGCCCCGGGCGCGCTGCACCTGCGGCTGCTCGAGACGCTGGCGCCGCCCTCCATCCTGGTGGACAAGGAGCACGACATCCTGCACCTGTCGCCTGGTGCGGCGCGCTACCTGCAGTACGCCGGCGGCGAGCCCAGCCGCAACCTGCTGCGTGCCGTGCTGCCGGACCTGCGCATCGAGGTGCGCGCGGCGCTGTCGCAGGCCGGCGCGACCCGGCAGGTGGCCGAGGTGCAGGGGCCCTGCGTCACCGTCGACGGCCAGCACGCCGCGGTGCGCGTGCGCGTGCACCCGCTGCCGGACGTGGGCGCCGACCTGCTGTTCATGGTGCTGCTCGAGCCGGTGCCGGTGGCCGGCCAGGAGCCGGCCCCGCGGCCGGAGCCCGCACCGCAGGACCAGCTGGCCAGCCACCTGGACCGCGAGGTGGAGCGCCTGAAGGCCCAGCTGCGCGAGACCGTCGAGCAGTACGAGACCTCGACCGAGGAACTCAAGGCCAGCAACGAGGAACTGCAGGCCATGAACGAGGAGCTGCGCTCGGCCACCGAGGAACTGGAGACCGGCCGCGAGGAACTGCAGTCGATCAACGAGGAACTCAGCACCGTCAACCAGGAGCTCGAGAGCAACGTCGACGAGCTGGCCCACACCAACAGCGACATCCAGAACCTCATGGATGCGACGGCCATCGCCACGGTGTTCCTCGACCGCAACCTGCAGATCATGCGCTACACGCCCATGGCGGTGCGGCTGTTCAGCCTGATCCCGTCCGACGTCGGCCGGCCGCTGGGCGACCTGGCCACGCGGCTGGACTACCCCGACCTGAGCGACGACGCGCGCCGGGTGCTCGAGCGGCTGGCACCGATCGAGCGCGAAATCGGGCTGGCCGACGGCACCTGGTTCCTCACCCGGCTGCTGCCCTACCGCACCGTGGACGACCGCATCGCCGGCGTCGTGCTGTCGTTCATCGACATCACCGAGCGCAAGCAGGCGGAGGAGGTGCGGATGTGGCTGTCGGCCGTGGTGGGCTCGGTCAACGACGCCATCATCAGCTTCGCCCTCGACCGCACCATCCTCAGCTGGAATGCGGCCGCCGAGGCGATGTTCGGCTACACGGCCGAGGAATCGATCGGCCAGCTGCTGGACCTGCTGGTCCAGGATGGCGACGACGACGGCTCGCCGCAGCGGATCGTCGCCTCCATCGTCGCCGGCCAGCCGGTGACGCAGCTGGAGGTGCAGCGGCGGCGCAAGGACGGCCAGCCGGTCTTCATCTCGCTGAGCGCCGCCCCGATCCGCGACGGCGGCGGCGCGGTCATCGGCGGCACCGCCATCGCCCGCGACATCACGGCCAGCCGCGCCGCCGCCGAAGCCCTGCGCCTCAGCGAGGAACGGCTGCGCCTGATCGTGGAGAGCGCGCGTGAGTACGCCATCTTCGCCACCGACCTCGAGCGCAACGTCACCCACTGGAACACCGGCGCCGAACGGCTGCTCGGCTACTCCGGCAGCGAGATGCTGGGCCGGTCGGCCGACATCGTCTTCACCGCCGAGGACCGCGCGGCCGGTGCCCCCGAGGACGAGGCACGCCGGGCGCTGGCCGACGGCCGCGCCAGCGACGACCGGGTGCACGTGCGCAAGGACGGCGGCCAGTTCTGGGCCGATGGCGTGGCGATGCCGATGCACGACCAGCAGGGCCGGCCGATCGGGTTCGTGAAGGTGCTGCGCGACCAGACCGAGGCGCGCGAGACCCAGCAGGCGCTGCAGCGCAGCCAGGCCGAGCTGGTGCAGTCGCTGCAGGAGACCCAGGCCGCCCGGCGGGCGCTGGAGGAGGCCGACGTCGCGAAGGACCGCTTCCTGGCCGTGCTGTCGCACGAACTGCGCAACCCGCTGGCCTCGATCGCCAGCGCGTCCGAGCTGCTGCTGATGACCGGGCTGCCGGAGGCGGCGCGCGGGAAGGCTGCCGAAGTGGTGCAGCGGCAGGCGCGGGCGATGAAGGTGCTGCTGGACGAACTGCTGGACGTGTCGCGGCTTGCGCTCGGCCGCCTGAGCCTGTCGCGCCGCCGGATCTCGCTGACGCTGGTGATCCAGAACGCGCTGGAGGCCAGCCGGCCGCTGGTGCAGGCCGCCGCCCACGAACTGGTGGTCAGCCTGCCGCCCGAATCGGTCGAGGTCGACGCCGACCCGGTCCGGCTGGCGCAGGTGGTGTCCAATCTGGTCGGCAATTCGGCAAAGTACACGCCCGAGGGCGGCCGCATCGAGGTGTCGGCCGAGGTCTTCCACGACGAGGTGGTGATCACGGTCAGCGACAACGGCATCGGCATGGAGCCGGCCGAGATCGACCGCATGTTCGACCTGTTCTCGCAGGGCGAGCGCTCCATGAGCCGCTCCAATGGCGGGCTGGGCATCGGCCTGGCGCTGGCGCGCAACATCGTCGAGCTGCACGGCGGCTGGATCATGGCCAGCTCGGCCGGCACCGGGCGCGGCTGCCAGATGCGGGTCGGCCTGCCGCTGGTGCCCGGCACCGGCGAGCCGGCCCCGCCGGCCGTGCTGGTGCCGCAGCCGCAGCCTCAGCCCGTGGTGGCCGCGGCCGCGGCCGAGGGTGACCTGATCCTGGTGGCGGACGACAACGGCGATGCCGCCTGGGGCATGGCCAAGCTGCTCGAGCTGTCGGGGTTCCGGGCGCTGCTGGCGCGCAGCGGCGAGGAGGCCTTGCGCCTGGCCCAGGAGCAGCGGCCGGCGGTGGCGCTGCTGGACATCGGCATGCCCGACCTCAGCGGCCACGACGTCGCCCGGCGCGTGCGGGCCGAACCCTGGGGCCAGCAGATGATCCTGATCGCCGCCACCGGCTGGGGCCAGGAGGAGGACGTGCGCCAGTCGATGGCGGCGGGCTTCGACGCCCACCTCACCAAGCCGCTCAACGTCGGCCGGGTCAAGAGCCTGGTCGAGGAGATCAGCGCCCGCCGCGGCCGCTGAGAGCGCAAGTCCGCCTTCCTCCCGTTGCCGCCGGTTGCGTCTGCACGGATGCGGTGACAACGGATGAGGAAGTTGCCCGCCATCATGCGGGCCTTGTCCAGCACGAAGAGGAGCCTGCATGAATGACAAGTTCCGGCCCGGCGAGGCCGTCGAATGGAATTCCCACGGCGGCATCGCCAAGGGCAAGGTGAAGAAGAAGCTCACCAGCCGCACCACCATCAAGGGCCACCAGGTCGCGGCCGACCCCGACAACCCCGAACTGCAGGTCGAGACCGAGGAAGGCGGTCAGGCGGCGCACCAGCCGGACGCCCTGCCCAAGCCCACCCCCTAGCCGGCGATCCGCGGACGAATCGTCCGCGTCCGGGTTTCAATCGGCTCCCGGGACGCGACCCGGCCGCTAGCATCGCCGCATGGCTTACCTGCTAGCACTCGACCAGGGCACCTCCAGCTCCCGCAGCATCGTCTTCGACAGCGCCGGCGCCATCGTGGCGATGGCGCAGCGGGAGCTGCCGCAGATCTATCCGCAACCCGGCTGGGTGGAGCACGACCCGCTGGAGATCTGGGCCGCGCAGCTGGCCACCGCGCGCGAGGCGCTGGCCCGCGCCGGCATCGCCGCGCGCGACGTCGCGGCGCTGGGCATCACCAACCAGCGCGAGACGGCGGTGGTGTGGAACCGCCGGACGGGGCAACCGATCCACCACGCCATCGTCTGGCAGGACCGGCGCGGCGAGCCGCTGTGCGCCCAGCTGCGCGCCCAGGGCCATGCCGACCTGATCCAGCAGCGCACCGGGCTGCGGGTCGATTCCTACTTCTCGGCCACCAAGCTGCGCTGGCTGCTGGACCACGTGCCCGGCGCCCGCGCCCAGGCCGAACGCGGCGAGCTGGCCTTCGGCACCATCGACAGCTGGCTGCTGTGGCAGCTCACCGGCGGCGCGCTGCACGCCACCGACGTGAGCAACGCCTCGCGCACCATGCTGTACGACATCCACCGCCACGCCTGGGACGCCGAGCTGCTCGAGCTGCTGCAGGTGCCGGCCGCGCTGATGCCGCAGGTGCTGCCCTCCAGCGCCGACTACGGCCGCACCGCCGAGACCCTGCTGGGGGCCCCGGTGCGCATCGGCGGCGTCGCCGGCGACCAGCAGAGCGCCCTGTTCGGCCAGGCCTGCCTGAAAGAGGGCATGGCCAAGAACACCTACGGCACCGGCTGCTTCCTGCTGATGCACACCGGGCCCCGGGCGATCCGCAGCACCAACAATCTCGTGACCACCGCCGCCTGCTCCTTCGCCGAAGCCCTCCCCCGCGAGGGGGCGGGCCTGGGAGGGGGCGGGCGTCCAGCAGGCGCAACGCTTCCCTCCAACGCCTACGCGTTGGAGGGAAGCGTGTTCGTGGGCGGCGCCGTGGTGCAGTGGATGCGCGACGGCCTGCATGCGATCGAGTCCAGCGCCCACATCGAGGCGCTCGCCGCCTCGGTGCCGGATGCCGGCGGCGTGGTGCTGGTGCCGGCCTTCACCGGGCTGGGGGCGCCCTACTGGCAGCCGGATGCGCGCGGCACCA
Organism: Ramlibacter pinisoli; assembly: GCF_009758015.1. Classification (NCBI taxonomy): domain Bacteria; kingdom Pseudomonadati; phylum Pseudomonadota; class Betaproteobacteria; order Burkholderiales; family Comamonadaceae; genus Ramlibacter; species Ramlibacter pinisoli. The sequence goes on along the minus strand of NZ_WSEL01000006.1, from coordinate 71,101 downwards.
TCACCGGGCTGACGCGCGGCTCGACGGTGGCGCACGTGGCGCGGGCGGCGCTGGAGAGCATCGCCTACCAGAGCGCCGCCCTGCTGCAGGCGATGACGCGCGATGCGGCCGCGGCCGGCGCGGCGCCGGTGGCCGAGCTGCGGGTGGACGGCGGGGCCAGCGTCAACAACCTGCTGATGCAGTTCCAGGCCGACCTGCTGGGCATCCCGGTGGTGCGGCCGGCCGTCACCGAGACCACCGCGCTCGGCGCCGCCTACCTGGCCGGACTGTCCTGCGGCGTCTACGCCGGCGCCGAGGAACTGCAGGCGCAGTGGAAGGTCGAGCGCCGCTTCACCCCCACGCTGCCACGCGAGCGCGCCGACGAACTCATGGCGCGCTGGGAGCAGGCCGTGCGCCAGGCGACGGCCGCCTGAGCGCGCGCACGCCCCATCTGCCCCGATCCACCTGAAAGGAGTCCTCCATGTCCCGCCTCGCTGTCCTGGCCGTCCTGGCCGCCGCCTGCGCCGCCGCGCCGGCCACCGCCCAGACCCTCAAGCCGGGGCTGTGGGAAATGCAGCAGAAGGTGGGCGGCAACCCCCAGATGGACCAGGCCATGGCCGAGATGCAGAAGCAGCTGGCGGCCATGCCGCCCGAGCAGCGCAAGCAGATGGAGGCCATGATGGCCGGCCGCGGCATGCAGGTCGCGCCGGGCGCCGGCGGCGCGATGGCGGTGAAGGTGTGCATGACCCGGGAGATGGTCGAGCGCAACGAGGTGCCGGCCAGCCAGGGCGACTGCAAGACCACCCAGCAGTCGCGCAGCGGCAGCACGCTGACGATGGCCTTCACCTGCAGCAAGCCGCCCTCGAAGGGCGAGTCGCAGATCACCATGGTGGGCAGCGATGCCTTCACCTCGAAGACCACGGTCACCAGCACCGAGGCCGGCAAGGCGCCGGCCACCACCACCATCGAGGGCACCGGCAAGTGGCTGGGCGCCGACTGCGGCAGCGTCAAGCCGGTCCAGCCGCCGAAGAACTGAGTGGAGCAGGCCGGCTCCCGGCCTTCCTGCCCGGTGCCTCAGACCACGTCGAAGCGGGCCATCATCGCGTGGTCCTCGTGCTCGATGTTGTGGCAGTGGAAGACGAACGGGCCGCGGTAGTTCTCGAACTTCACGTACACCTCGACCTCGCTGTTGGGGCCCAGCAGGATGGTGTCCTTCTTGGCCAGTCCGTCGCGCTCGACGCTCTGGCCCAGGTCGGGGCCGGTGCCGTCGAACGGCAGCCGGCCGTTGCGCCGCAGCACCCGCATGAACTCGTGGTGCACGTGGATCGGGTGCCACCAGCCGCCGCCCTTGTTCACCAGCCGCCACCGCTCGCCCACGCCCAGCGCCGGGCTCGCCATCGGGCTGGCCAGGTCGCCGGCCAGCTTGCCGTTGATCGCCCACTGGCCGTTGGTGCGCTCGAACTCGAAGGTGCGCACCCGCGCCGCGGCGATCTCGGCGGCGGTGGTGGCCGTGAACGGCCGCAGTTCGGCCGGCACCTGGCTGGGGTCGGGCACCGTCTCCTCCAGCACGAACTTGAGCAGCTGCGTGCCGCGTGACTGGGTCTCGGGCCGCTCGAAGGTGCCGCTCGGGCCGCGCCCGTCGTCCTGCCGCAGCCGGTTCTCCAGGTACAGCTCGCCGAACTGCGGCGCCGGGAAGGCGCTGAAGTCGATGACCACCTCGACCCGTTCGGCCATGCCCAGCAGGAAGCTGGACCGGCGCACCGGTCGCGCCAGCAGGCCGCCCTCGGTGGCGATCTGCGTCATCGGGTAGCTGCGGCCGTTGCGGTCGGTCAGGAACAGCTGGTAGATGCGCGCGTTCGAGCCGTTCAGGACCCGGAAGCGGTACTTGCGCCGCTTCACCGGCACGAACGGCTGCACCTTGCCGTTGACCAGCGGGTACTGGCCCAGGAAGCCGTCGGTGTTGAAGACGTCGTAGACCAGCTCGCCGTTCAGGCCGAAGGTCTTTTCCTGCAGCACCAGCGGGATGTCGAAGGCGCCGCTGGGCAGCCGCAGTGCGAACGGGTTCCCGGCCGCGTTGGTCTCGTCGCCGGTGTCGCGCGTGTGCTCCTGCAGGGCCGCGCCGTTCGGGTCGTTGGGGTCGATCTGCGGGTTGTCGTACAGCAGGAAGAAGCCGGCCAGGCCGCGGTAGACGTTCTGCGAGGTGAAGTCCAGGACGTGGTCGTGGTACCAGAGCGTGCAGGCGCGCTCGGTGTGCTTGCCGTGGTTGCCGTCCGTGAAGAAGCCCGGTTCCACCAGCGGATAGGCGTAGTCGAAGTGGCCGCCGCTCTCGAACGTGACGTTGAACGGCGTGCCGTCGGCCAGCGTCATGTTCACCGGGTAGCCGTCGAAGCGGGCCGGCACGTGGGCGCCGTGCAGGTGCACCGTGGTGCGCGGCTCGCCGAAGCCGCGGTGCTCCGCCACGGTCGGCAGCTGGTTCTCGTGCCGCACCACCGTGCCGACGAACTCGTTGTGGTTGGACAGCGGGCGGCGGAAGGTCGGGCCGAGCGCATACGGCCACTGGCCCGCCAGCACGGTGCCGTCGCGGTAGCCCCAGATCTCGGTGTCGGGCAGCTGCGAATGGAAGTTTACCCGCCGCACCTCGGAGACGATGCGGTAGAAGGTGACCTTGCCGCGCACCTGGGTCGGGTCGACGAAGCGGCGCGCCTCGGTGTCGAGGTCGGCGAACGGCAGCCGGTTGGGGCTCCAGTCGATCGGGCGCGGCTCCGGGGGCGACGGCAGGGGGTCCCGGAACGGCGTCAGCACCGGTCGCAGGTCGCTCGCGGAGCGGGTCTGGGCCCGCAGCATCGGCCACGACAGCGCCGCGGCGGCCGAGCCTCCCAGGCCCAGCTGGAACAGGTGTCTGCGGTGCATGCTGTTCTCCTGGCAGAGGGGACGGGGCCGGGCTCAGGCCCAGCGGGTGAGGCTGGCGGCGATGCGCGCCGGGTCGGCCAGCGCGGACACGCGGCTCCAGCGGCCGCGCGCCTGGTTGCCGTACACCAGCATCCCGGTGTGCTGCGACTTGTCGCGGTCGCGTGCCGGGTCGCGCTCCCAGACGCCCAGCTGGCGGCGGATCTGCTCGATGTCCTTGGGCTGGCCGGTGAAGAACTGCCAGCCCTCGCGGGCGTCGAACTTCTCCGCATAGGCCTTCAGGATGACCGGGGTGTCGCGCCGCGGATCGATGCTGATCGAGGCCAGGCGCACCTCGCGTCCCAGCCGCTCGCCCAGCAGGCCCTGCACCCGGGCCAGGTTGGCCGTCGTCATCGGGCAGATGTCGGCGCACTGGGCGTACATGAAGTGGACGGCGACGACGTGGTCGCCGAGCACCAGGTCGTCGTAGAAGCGCACCGGCCGCCCGTGCTGGTTGACCAGCACCACGTTGGGAAAGTCGGCCCGGTCGGGCGGCGCCGCGCTCGGTGCGGCCCGGGCCGGCCGCACCGCCCAGGGCGCCAGCGCCAGCAGGGCGGGAAGGTGGCGGCGCCGCACCGGCGGCAGGGGGGCGGGGAAAAGGGACGGCTCTTGCATGGCAGGCCTCCTGGGTGGGGAAATGCCGGCTCAGTCTGGGTCGCGCCTGCGCCACCCCGTAAACGGCCGGGCCACAGCCCATCGGGCGCCGGTCGAATCGCCGGGCCGGGCGGCGCGCTGGCGGCCGGGTTTGTGCGGACACCAGTTCTTGCGATTGGGTACAGGCCGCACCACCGTGGGGTGCACGGCCGTGGTCCAGTGGCGACATGGGCGCACGCCACGAGGGGATCTTCCCCACCTTCTTCCTCTCCGGCTTCGAGTGCTCGACCTTCCGCTGGAAGGACGGGCGGCGCCGCGACCTGGTGGCCGAGACGCACCACCGCGAGCACGCCCTGGAGGACTACCAGCTGTTGCACGACCTGGGCATCGCGGTCGCCCGCGAAGGCATCCCCTGGCCGCTGGTCGACCAGGGCGGGGGGCGCTACGACTTCTCGCCGATCGAGCCGATGCTGGAGGCGATGCGGCGCACCCGGATCCGGCCGGTCTGGGACCTGTTCCACTACGGCTACCCGGACGATGCCGACCCGTTCGACGATGCCTTCGCCGCCCGCTTCGCCGACTACTGCCGGGCCTGCGCGCGCCATGTCTCGCAGCACCTCGACGGGCCGGCCTGGTTCACCCCCATCAACGAGATCACCTTCTTCTCCTTCGCCGGCGGCGAGTGGGGCTGGGTGGCGCCGTACGGCACCACGCGCGAGGGCCGCGAGCGGCTGCGGGTGGCGCTGTGCAAGGCCGCGATCGCCGGGGTGCGGGCGCTGCGCGAGGTGCTGCCGCAGGCGCGCATGGTCCACGTCGACCCGCTGATCCAGGTGGTGGCGCCGCCCGACCGCCCGGACCAGCAGGAGGCGGCGGCGCACGAGACCTTCGTCGATGCCTTCCTGGCCTGGGACATCCTGTGCGGCAAGGAACACCCGGAGCTGGGCGGGGCGCCCGAGATCCTGGACATCGTCGGCGCGAACAACTACTCGTTCGGCCAGATGGAGTACCGCGAGCACGGGCCGCACAAGGCGCTGGCGCCCGGCAGCCCCGGCATCGAGCCGCTGTGCACGCTGCTGCAGCGGGTCTGGGAGCGCTATCGGCGGCCGATGCTGATCGGCGAGACCAGCGGCATGGGCAAGGGCCGGCCCGAGTGGCTGCGCGACGTGATGAACGAGTCGATGGCAGCCGTCAACCAGGGCATGGACCTGCACGGCATCTGCCTGTTCCCGGGCGTGGACATGCCGGACTGGCACACCGGGCAATGGCTGCACAACGGCATCTGCGACCTGGTGCCCTGCGAGGGCGGCCTGTCGCGGGTGCCGCACGCGCCCTACGTGGCGGAGCTGCGGCGCTGGCAGAAGGAGTTGAACCGGGTGACCGAACTGGACGAGGACCCGTTCAGCGACCCGGTGGACCTGCAGGACGTGGTGGACGCCGCCCGCCGGCTGCGGCCGGCGCCCGACCGCGACTGGGCCTGACGCGCGACCGCTAGCCGGCGCGCGCGCGGCCGCCGAAGATGGCGGTGCCCACCCGCACCAGCGTGCTGCCGGCGGCCACCGCCGCCTCCAGGTCGGCGGTCATCCCCATCGACAGCGTGTCCAGGTCGAGGCCGGCCGCGCGCAGCTCCTGGAACAGGGCGGCGGCGCGCTCGTGGGTGACGAGCTGGGCCTCGAAGCTGTCCTGCGGGTCCGGGATCGTCATCAGCCCGCGCAGCCGCAGGTGGGGCAGGCGGGCCACCTCCTGCGCCAGCCCGAAGGCCTCGCCGGGTGCCACCCCGGCCTTGCTGGCGCCGCCGTCGATGTTGACCTGCACGCACACCGACAGCGGCGGCAGCGCCGGCGGCCGCTGCTCGGACAGGCGCTCGGCGATCTTCAGGCGGTCGATGGTGTGGGCCCAGGCGAAGTGCTGCGCGACGAGGCGGGTCTTGTTGCTCTGGATCGGGCCGATGCAGTGCCACTGCAGCGGCAGGTCGGCCAGCAGCGCCACCTTCTCGATCGCTTCCTGGATGTAGTTCTCGCCGAAGGCCGACTGGCCGGCGGCATGGGCCTCGCGCACGGCATCAGGACCAAAAGTCTTACTCACGGCCAGCAGCGTGACTTCGTTCACTGGCCGTTGCGCCCGCGCACAGGCGTCGGCGATGCGCGCGCGCACGTTGTAGAGGTTGCTGGCAATCGTCGTCATAATCGGCCGGGGCTCATTGACGCAACGTTGCGTGGAGAGAGGGACTGCGTGGATATTACCCAGCTGCTGGCATTCAGCGTCAAGAACAAGGCGTCCGACCTGCACCTGTCGGCCGGCCTGCCGCCGATGATCCGGGTCCACGGCGACGTGCGGCGCATCAACGTCGATGCGCTGGACCACAAGCAGGTGCACGGCATGGTGTACGACATCATGAACGACACCCAGCGCAAGCAGTACGAGGAGTTCCTCGAGTGCGACTTCTCGTTCGAGATCGAGGGGCTGGCGCGCTTCCGGGTCAACGCCTTCAACCAGAACCGCGGCGCCGGCGCCGTGTTCCGCACCATCCCGTCCAAGATCCTCACGCTGGAGCAGCTGAACGCGCCCAAGATCTTCGGCGACCTGGCGCTCAAGCCGCGCGGCATGGTGTTGGTGACCGGCCCCACCGGCTCGGGCAAGTCGACCACGCTGGCGGCGATGGTCAACTACCTGAACGAGACCGAGTACGGCCACATCCTCACGGTGGAAGACCCGATCGAGTTCGTGCACGAATCCAAGAAGTGCCTGATCAACCAGCGCGAGGTGGGCAACATGACCCTCTCGTTCGCCGCCGCCCTGAAGTCGGCGCTGCGCGAGGACCCGGACGCCATCCTGGTGGGTGAAATGCGCGACCTGGAGACCATCCGCCTGGCCATGACCGCCGCCGAGACCGGCCACCTGGTGTTCGGCACGCTGCACACCTCCAGCGCCGCCAAGACCATCGACCGCATCATCGACGTCTTCCCGGCCGAGGAGAAGGAGATGATCCGCGCCATGCTGTCCGAGTCGCTGCAGGCGGTCATCTCGCAGACCCTGTGCAAGACCAAGGACGGCAACGGCCGGGTGGCGGCGCACGAGATCATGCTGGGCACCAGCGCCATCCGGAACCTGATCCGCGAGGCCAAGGTGGCGCAGATGTACTCCGCCATCCAGACCGGCAACAGCTTCGGCATGCAGACCCTCGACCAGAACCTGGCCGACCTGGTCAAGCGCAACGTCATCAGCCCCGCGGAAGCCCGCGGCAAGGCCAAGATCCCCGAGAACTTCCCCGGCTAGCCCGGCGGCGGCTGCCAGGCCCCAACAACCCACGAGGAGCCGCGATGGAACGCGACCAGGCGACGAAGTTCATCAACGACCTGCTCAAGCTGATGGTCAGCCGCAATGGCAGCGACCTGTTCATCACGGGCGACTTCCCGCCGGCCATCAAGGTCGACGGCAAGGTCACCAAGGTCTCGCCGCAGCCGCTGACCGGCCAGCACACGCTGGCGCTGGCGCGTTCGATCATGAACGACAAGCAGGCCGCGGAGTTCGAGCGCACCAAGGAGTGCAACTTCGCCATCTCGCCGCCGGGCATCGGGCGCTTCCGCGTCAACGCCTTCGTGCAGCAGGGCAAGGTGGGCATGGTGCTGCGGGTCATCCCGACCACGCTGCCCACCATCGACAAGCTGGGCGTGCCGCAGGTGCTCAAGGACGTGGTGATGTCCAAGCGCGGCCTGTGCATCCTGGTGGGCGCCACCGGCTCGGGCAAGTCGACCACGCTGGCGGCCATGATCGACTGGCGCAACGACAACAGCTACGGCCACATCATCACCATCGAGGATCCGGTGGAGTTCGTGCACCCGCACAAGAACTGCGTCATCACCCAGCGCGAGGTGGGGCTGGACACCGACAACTGGGAGTCGGCGCTGAAGAACACGCTGCGCCAGGCGCCCGACGTCATCCTGATGGGCGAGGTGCGCGACCGCGAGACCATGGAGCACGCGATCGCCTTCGCCGAGACCGGCCACCTGTGCCTGTGCACGCTGCACGCCAACAGCGCCAACCAGGCGCTCGACCGCGTGATCAACTTCTTCCCCGAGGAGCGGCGCACCCAGCTGCTGATGGACCTGTCGCTCAACCTCAAGGCCATGATCTCGCAGCGCCTGGTGCCCAAGCAGGACGGCAAGGGCCGCCAGGCCATGGTGGAGATCATGCTCAACAGCCCGCTGATCAGCGACCTGATCTTCAAGGGCGAGGTGGCCGAGATCAAGGAGATCATGAAGAAGAGCCGCAACCTCGGGATGCAGACCTTCGACCAGGCGCTGTTCGACGCCTACGAGAACAACATCATCACGTACGAGGATGCGCTGCGCAACGCCGACTCGGTCAACGACCTGCGGCTGCAGATCAAGCTCAATTCGCAGCGCGCCAAGAGCCAGGACCTGTCGAGCGGGACCGAACACCTCGCCATCGTCTGAGCGGGCGGCGTGCCAGCAGAAAGGCCGGGTTCGCCCGGCCTTTTTTTGTTGTCGCGCCCGTCATCGCGGGCGTCGCCCTCCCCGTCATTGCGGGCTTGACCCGCAATCCATCTCCTGTCCCTCGTCCGGGTGCGGCGTCGTTCGGGGGATGGATGCCGGGTCGAGCCCGGCATGACGACTTTCAGGGTGAGGCGACGGCACTCCGGGTTGAGGCTGACGTGACCCTCCCCGTCATTGCGGGCTTGACCCGCAATCCATCTCCAGTTCCTCGTCCAGGTGCGGCGTCGTTCCGGGGTGGATGCCGGGTCGAGCCCGGCATGACGACGCGGTGGGCGGTGCCCGGCATGACGCCGGTTCGAGCCCGGCCGCGCGAGGAGCGGCACTGCATTTGCAGCCGCTGCAAAACCGTTGTGCGTCCCCCGGCGTTTCGGCCGCTGCCGGGCGGCGGCACAGTGCGGGTCTTCCCAACCAGGAGACCTTCCCATGCCGCTCGTGCGCATCGACCTTCCCGCCTCCGTGCCGGCGCCCGCCGCCGCCGCCGTCTCGCGCGCCGTGCACCAGGCGCTGGTGGACATCTTCCAGGTGCCGCCGGACGACCTGTTCCACGTGGTGGCGCGCCGCGCCCCCGGCGAGCTGGTCTGCACGCCGCGCTTCCTGGGTATCGAGCACGGCGACCGGGTGGCGTTCGTGCAGATCGCCTGCTCGCCCGGCCGCACCGTCGGGCTGAAGGAGGCGCTGTACGACCGCATCGCGCGTGACGTGGCGCGCGCCGCCGACCTGCGCGGAGAGGACGTGATCGTCAACCTGCTCGAGACCGCGCGCGAGAACTGGTCGTTCGGCGCCGGCCTGGCCCAGTACGCGCTGCAGGACCGAGCGCGGCCGGCGGTGGCCTCCTAGAATCCGCCCTTTTCCCCCCAACACCGGAGCCCCGCATGCCCAGCACCAACCCGAAGACCTACGACCCCACACCCGCGCGCAAGGTGGCCTTCCTGGGCCTGGGCGTCATGGGCTTCCCGATGGCCGGCCACCTGGCGCTGGCCGGCCATGACGTGACCGTCTACAACCGCAACGCCGCCAAGGCCAAGGCCTGGACCGACGAGTTCAAGGGCCACGCGGCCCCCACGCCGCGCGAGGCGGCCGCCGGCTGCGAGCTGGTGTTCTGCTGCGTCGGCAACGACGACGACCTGCGCTCGGTGGTGCTGGGCGAGTCGGGCGGCTTCGCCGGCATGGCCAAGGGGGCGGTCTTCATCGACCACACCACGGCCTCGGCCAACGTCGCGCGCGAGCTGTCGGGCGTGGCCGCCGGCAAGGGCCTGCAGTTCGTCGACGCCCCGGTTTCCGGTGGCCAGGCCGGGGCCCAGAACGGCCTGCTCACCGTCATGTGCGGCGGCGCGGCGCCGGCCTTCGAGGCCGCCAGGCCGGTGGCCATGGCGTATGCCCGCGCCATGACGCTGCTGGGTGCCAGCGGCGCGGGCCAGCTGGCCAAGATGGTCAACCAGGTCGCCATCGCCGGGCTGGTGCAGGGCCTGTCGGAGGCCATCGCCTTCGGCCAGCGCGCCGGCCTGGACATGGAGCAGGTACTCGAGGTGATCGGCAAGGGCGCGGCGCAGAGCTGGCAGATGGACAACCGCGGCAAGACCATGATCGCCGACCAGTTCGAGTTCGGCTTCGCCGTCGACTGGATGCGCAAGGACCTGGGCCTGGCGCTCACCGAGGCGCATCGCAACGGCGCCCGCCTGCCGGTGGCGGCGCTGGTCGACCAGTTCTACGCCGACATCCAGCAGATGGGCGGCAACCGCTGGGACACCTCGTCGCTGATCCGGCGCCTGAAGTAACGCACTAACGGCAAGGGCCGCTCGCGCGGCCCTTGATCGATGCGCCCCGCCACAGCGGGGCTGCGTGGTGGCGCCTCAGGACGCCGGGGAGGCCGAGGAGCGCGCGCTGGCCGGCCTGGTCTGGTCCGGCGCGATCTGGCGCAGTTCGTCCTCGCTGATGATCTCGAACAGGCGCACCACGCGCTGCACGCCGCCGACCGTGCGGGTCATGGCGGTCGCCCGGTCGGCCTCGCGCTGCGTCACCCGGCCCATCAGGTAGGTGGTGCCGCGTTCGGTGACGACGCGGAAGGCGCCGGAATACAGGTCCTTGTCGTCCACCAGCGAGGCGCGCACGCGGCCGGTGACCAGTGTGTCGGACGAGCGCTGCGGCAGGGTCGAGCTGCCCATCACCGCCAGGTCGTTGACCACGCTCTTGACGTTCTCGACCCGGGCGACGATCTGCTCGGCGGCCTGCTTGTCCTTCTCGCTCGGCACCTCGCCGGTGAGCAGCGCCTGGCGGTTGTAGCTGGTCACGTTGACGTGGGAGCGCTCGCCCATGGCATCGCGCAGGCGGGACGAGGCCCGCAGCTCGATGCCCTCGTCCTCGAGCTGTGCGCCCGAGGTGCGGCGGTCGACCGCGACCATCGTGCCGACGGCGGCACCGCCGACGATCAGGGGGGCGCAGCCGGACAGCGCGGCAACCAGGCTGGCGCAGGCGAGGGAAAGGGTGGCGAGGCGGACGAGGGGTCGAATCATGCGGGCGGTTCCTGTTCTCCGAGCAATTGGGCATCCACGCCATCGCACATACAGTGGACGACGAGGAGATGGACTTCCTGGATCCGTGCGGTGCGCTCATGCGGCACGCACACGTGGACATCGGTTTCGCGCAGCAGGGCGCCGATCTTGCCGCCGCCGCGCCCGGTGAGGGCGATGACGGTCATCTCGCGCTCGTGCGCCGCCTCGATGGCGGCGATCACGTTGGCCGAGTTGCCGCTGGTGGACAGCGCCAGCAGCACGTCGCCGGCCTGGCCGAGCGCGCGCACCTGCTTGGAGAAGATGCGGTTGAAGTCATAGTCGTTGGCGATCGCGGTGAGGATCGAGGTGTCGGTGGTGAGCGCGACGGCGGCCAGTTCGGGCCTCTCGCGCTCGAAGCGGCCGACGAATTCGGCCGCGAAGTGCTGCGCATCGGCGGCCGAGCCGCCGTTGCCGCAGGCCAGCACCTTGCCGCCGCTGGTGACGCAGGCCAGCATGGCCTGGACAGCGGCAGCGATCGGTTTGCTCAACGTCTGCGCCGCCTGGTATTTCAGGTCGGCACTGTCGATGAAGTGCTGCTGGATCCTTTGTTCGAGCATGGGCGGGGATGATAGCGGGGCTGCCCGAGGCCCTGGAACACGTCAGAGCCCGGAAACCGAAGCGGGTTTCGAGTGTAAGCCACTGATTTCGCGGACCATGCAACGATGAGTTGCAGGCGCGCGGCGCCGCGGCCGGAGCGCCGCCCGCCGGCTCACAGGTCCGCGTTGCCGTGCGCCTGGAACACCACCATCTGCACGAACTGCAGCTTGGCGACGGCGGGCTTGGACATGACGAAGGGGTAGAAGTCCGGCTGGCCCATGCTGCGCGCCAGTTCGTTGAGCACCATGGTCATCTCCATCCAGCCATTGAGCAGCTCGAGGAAGCGGCCGGCGTTCGGGTCGTCGGGCGCATAGAGCGCGTCGCCGCCGAACGGCACGATGTCGCCCTCGATGTCCTCCGGTTCCAGGCCGAAGCCCCTGGCCGTGCTCAGGCTGTCCACCACGTGCAGGTAGTGGGCCCAGGTTTCGGCCCAGTCCTCCCACGGGTGCATGGTGGCGTACGAACTGATGTACGACTGGGCCCAGTCGGCCGGCGGTCCCTGCTCGTAGTTGCGCTGGAGCGCCTCGGCGTAGCTCGCGCGCTCGTCGCCGAACAGCTGGCGGAACGGCTCCAGCCACTTCGTGTCCCAGACCAGGCGGTCCCAGTAGTAGTGGCCGACCTCGTGCCGGAAGTGCCCGAGCAGGGTGCGATAGGGCTCGCGCATCGCGTAGCGGATCTGTTCCCGCCTGGCGTCGTCGGCCTCCTCCACGTTGATCGTGATCAGCCCGTTGGCATGGCCGGTCATCACCTGCGGGCCCCCCCGCGGCGAGCGCAGGAAGTCGAACATGAGGCCCTGCTGCGGATCGTCGTGCAGCCTGGAGCGCACCGGCAGCCCCAGCGCGATCAGCTGCGCGACCAGCCGCCGCTTGGCGATCTCGATCCTGGCCCAGTAGCGGGCGTTGTCCGGGTCGTCCAGGTTCGGGATGGTGCGGTTCAGGCGGCAGCCGATGCACAGGTCCCGGGGATTGGCCGCGTACACCATCCAGTTGCAGGCGGCCGGGGAATTGCGGTTGGCGCAGAACTTCAGGATCTCGCTGCGGCCCGGGACGGTCCATGTGCCCGGGCGCGGACCGGATTCGAGCGCCACCAGCTGGCCGTCGTCCGGCAGGAAACCCAGTTGCCGGGCGCAGTGCAGGCACTGCGTGTTGCGGAAGAAGACGTGGGTGCCGCAGCGGCACTTGTACGAGCGCGACATCCGCCTGGCCCGTGCCCGCTCGACGGCGCGTTGGGCCTCGACTTCCTGGACCGGGGACTGCAGAACGTCTTCCATGGCTTTCACTCCCGCGAAGCACCGTTATAGGGTCCGCACCGTGCGCCGCACACTTGGCCGAAAGGCCAATACCCGGACACCCGCCGCCTCCGGTGTCCGGCGCTCGGGCGCCTGCCGGTGTCACGCCTGGTCACAAAAAGAGCGAACTGGCTACATGGGACGGCGGGGTCCCTAGGAGGACTGCGTGCCGAACCGCTCGGCGGCCCGCGCCCGCGCCTTGGCCGCCTCGGCCTCCCGCGTGCGGGGCTCGGCGCTGGTGACCAGCGACCGGATCAGGGTCCGCGCCGACGCCGCCACCTCCTCCACCGCGCGTTCGAACGCCGCTTCATTGGCCCGGGACGGGACGTTGAAGCCACTGAGCTTGCGCACGAACTGCAGCGATGCATCGCGGATCTCGAGTTCCGTCGCCGGTGGCTCGAAGTTGAACAGCGTCTTGATGTTGCGGCACATGGGTCGGCCCGGGGGAAGTCCAGTTGCCCCATGGTAGGCAGCCGGCCAGGCACGGTCCAGGGCGCGGGGATGGCGATGGCCGCCGGGACCGCTGGCTACACTGCGACCCGGGGGTGCCCCATCGATGCGTCCTGCCTTCCTGTCCCGCCTCGCGCAGCGGGAACGAACCACCGCAGCCAACCGCCAGCTGGGCGGATGCCTCGCCTTCGTGGCGGGGGCCGTGAACGCCGGCGGCTTCCTGGCGGTGGCCCGCTACACCTCGCATGTCACCGGCATCGTGTCGTCGATCGCCGACGATCTGGTCCTGGGCCAGGTGGCGCTGGCACTGGCCGGCGTCGCGATGCTCGGCTGCTTCCTGGCCGGCGCCGTGGCCACGGCCTTGCTGGTGAACTGGGCGCGCCGCCATGACCTGCACGCGGAATTCGCGCTGCCCCTGGTGCTGGAGGCGGTCCTGCTGCTCGTCTTCGGCCAGCTCGGTGCCAACGGGGGCGCGCTCCAGGGCCTGTTCGTTCCCGCCACGGTCCTGCTGCTGTGCTTCGTGATGGGTCTGCAGAACGCGGTGATCACCAAGGTGTCGAAGGCCGAGATCCGCACGACGCACATGACGGGCATCGTGACCGACCTCGGGATCGAGCTGGGCCGGCTCGTGTACCGCAACCGCGACGCGCACCGCCACGCGCGCCATTTCGTCCGGGCCGACCGCGAGCGGCTGGCGATCCACGCCGCCACGCTGGCCCTGTTCCTGGCCGGCGGGATCGTGGGCGCGATCGGCTTCAAGGTCCTGGGGTTCGCGGCCACGCTGCCGATCGCGGCGCTGCTGCTGGCGCTGGCGGCGCCGCCGGTGGTGCGCGACGGGGCCGAGCTGGCCGGCCGGCTCACCCGCTAGGGCGTTCACCGCGGCGGGCGCCTCAGCCGGCGTCGAACGCCGCCCGCAGCCAGCCGATGCGCCCGTCCTCGACCGTCACCACGTCGAAGCGGCACGGCGGCGGTGCGGCCAGCCGCAGCAGGTAGTGGTGCGCCGCCAGCACGATGCGGCGCCGCTTGGTCGCCCCGATGCTGGCCGCCGCGCCGCCCCAGCGCGCGCTGGCGCGGCGCCGCACCTCGACGAACACCAGCGTGGCGCCCTCGCGCATCACCAGGTCGATCTCGCCGCCGCCGCGGCCCGGGGTCCGATAATTGCGGGCCACCAGCCGCAGGCCGGCGCGGCGCAGGTGCGCCAGCGCCAGCGCCTCGGCCGCGTCGCCGGCCGCCTTGGTGGTCGGGCCGCCGCCGGGCACCTCGGTCATCGCAGGAACTCCGCCTTGTCCACTTCCGCTTCCTCCCTCGCCGGTGCGCTGGCTGCGGCGCGTGCCGCTGCCGGCCCGCAGGAGTATCCGCGCGGTGCGCTGTACGTGGTCGCCACGCCCATCGGCAACCTGGCGGATGTGACGCTGCGCGGCCTGCACGTGCTGGAGCTGGCCGACCGCATCGCCTGCGAGGACACCCGCCACACCCAGTCGCTGCTGCGCGCCTGCGGCATCGACCGCACCGGCGAACGCCTGCTGGCCGTGCACCAGCACAACGAGGCCGAAGCGGCGCTGAAGGTGGTCGGCTGGCTGCAGGCCGGCGAGCGGGTGGCTTATGCCAGCGACGCCGGCACGCCGGCCGTCAGCGATCCGGGCGCGCGGCTGGTGGCGGCGGTGCGCACCGCCGGCCTGCGGGTGGTGCCGCTGCCGGGCGCCAGCAGCGTGACCGCGGTGCTCAGCGCCGCCGGTTCGGTGCAGGAGGGCGGCTTCGTGTTCGCCGGCTTCCTGCCCGCCAAGGCCGGCGAGCGCGATGCCGCGGTGCAGGCGCTGGCCGCCGAGGCGCGCGCCGTGGTGCTGCTGGAGGCGCCGCACCGCATCGCCGCGCTGGCGCAGGCGCTGGCGGCGCTGGGCGAGCGGCCGCTGACGGTCGGGCGCGAACTCACCAAGCAGTTCGAACAGATCGCCACCCTGCGCTGCGATGCGCTGCCGGCCTGGCTGGCCGCCGATCCGCAGCGCAGCCGCGGCGAGTTCGCGCTGGTCCTGCACGGCATCCCGCACGCCGCCGCGCCCGACGACGGCGAGCGCGTGCTGCGCCTGCTGCTGGCCGAACTGCCGGTGAAGACCGCCGTGAGGCTCGCGGCGGAGATCACCGGCGGCTCACGCAACGCCTTGTACGAGGCGGCGCTGCGGATCAAGCAGGGCTGAGGGCGCAGCGCCCGCCCACGGCATGGCGGACCCGACCCGAGGTCACGTCATGCCGGGCTCGCCCGCCATCCATCCCCCGGATCCGCGCCTCACCCGGTTCGCGTTCAGGAGATGGATGGCGGGTCAAGCCAGCCATGACGGGCGAGAAGGAATGCCGGACTTGACCCCCTGGGTCGTCAGGCCGGGCTCCCAGCCTCAGATCGCCAACGGATCGACGTCGATCGCCCAGCGGATCAGCCCCTTGGGCCGGCTGTCCTGCAGCAGCGGCTGCCAGGCGGCCAGGAAGCGCTGCAGCGCCGGGCGCGAGGCGCTCTCGGCCACCATCTGGGCGCGCTCGACGTCGGCCACTCGCTGCACCGCCAGCGGCACCGGCGGGTAGACCGTGACCTGCGGCGCCTCGGGCAGGTCCTGTGCCGCCACGCCGGCCAGCCGCAGGAACTCCTGCGCCACCTCCTGGGTGCGGGCATCGGCGCGCAGCAGCGCCTGGTAGGCATAGGGCGGCATGCCGGCGGCCTCGCGGTCCTCCAGTTGCTGGGCGGCGAAGCGCGGGTAGTCGTGGCGCTTGAGCGCGGCGAACAGCGGGTGGTCCGGGTGGAAGGTCTGGACCCACATCTCGCTGGCATCGGCCACGCTGGCGTCGCGGCCGGCACGGCCGGCGGCCTGCATCAGCAGCGAGAACAGCCGCTCGGGCGCGCGGAAGTCGCTGGAGAACAGCGCGGTGTCGGCGTTCAGCGCCGCCACCAGCGTGATGCGGCGGAAGTCGTGGCCCTTGGTCACCATCTGGGTGCCCACCAGCACGTCGACCTCGCCGGCATGCACCTGCGCCAGCCGGGCATCGAGCTCGCCCTTGCCGCGCGTGCTGTCGGCGTCGATGCGGGCGATGCGCACCGGCTGGCCGTCCGGCCGCCGGGTCGCGTGCAGCAGCTCGGCCAGGTGTTCCTCCAGCCGCTCGGTGCCACGGCCCAGCGGCGCGATGTCCAGGTTGCCGCACTGCGGGCAGGCGCGCGGCACCCGCTCGGTGAAGCCGCAGTGATGGCAGCGCAAGGTGCGGTCGATCTTGTGGAACACCCGGTAGGCGCTGCAGTGCGGGCACTCGCTCTTCCACTCGCAGGCGGTGCAGGCCAGCACCGGCGCATAGCCGCGCCGGTTCAGGAACAGCAGGGCCTGCTCGCCGCGCGCGATGCGCGCCTCGATGGCGGCCAGCAGCTGCGGGGCGACCACGGTCTTCTTCGGCTGCAGGTTCAGGTCCAGCAGCCGCACCTTCGGCAGCCGCCCGGCGCCCACGCGCGAGGGCATGGCCAGCCGCAGGTAGCGTCCGCGCTCGCTGGCCAGCCAGCTTTCCAGCGACGGCGTCGCCGAGCCGAGCAGCACCTTGGCCCGCTCCTCGCGCCCGCGCCACAGCGCCAGGTCGCGGGCCGAGTAGCGCGCGCCCTCCTGCTGCTTGTAGCTCGGGTCGTGCTCCTCGTCGACGACCACCAGCCGCAGCTGCGGCAGCGAGGCGAACACCGCCATGCGCGTGCCCAGCACGATGCGGGCGCGGCCGGCGTGCGCCGCCAGCCAGGCCTTCAGGCGCTGCGGGTGCGTCATGCCGCTGTGCAGCGCCACCACCGCGTCGGCGCCGAAGCGCGCGACGAAGCGCTCCTGCAGCTGCGGCGTGAGGTTGATCTCCGGCACCATCACCAGCGCCTGCGCCGCCGGGTCGCCGGCCAGGGCCTCGGCCACGGCCTGCAGGTAGACCTCGGTCTTGCCGCTGCCGGTGGCGCCGTACAGCAGGAACGGGCCGGGCTGGCTGCGCAGCTGCGCCAGCGCCGCGGCCTGTTCGTCCGTCAGGACCGGCGCCGGACCGGCCGCCGCCGTGGCCGCGCCGGCGGGCTTGCGGGCCAGCCGCCGCTGCCACTGCTCCGGGCTGAGGTCGCGCAGCTGGGGCGGCAGCGCCGCCAGGGCCACTTCGCCGGGACTGCGTTGGTAATACGCCGCACTGAAGGCGACCAGGCGGCGCCAGGCGGCCGGCAGCGGCGCGATGCCGTCCAGGACGCCGGCGATCGGGCGTTCCTCCACGCCGGCGTCGGCCGGCTCGCCGTCCCAGACCACCCCCAGCACCTCGCGTCGGCCGAGCGGCACGCGCACCAGGGCCCCGGGCGCGAGCGGGAGCTCACTTCGATAGGTGAGGGGCGTGACGATGCCGCTGTGGGCGGGGGCGGCGACGACCACCGGCAGCCGGACCGGCGGACTGGTCATCCTTGGCGCGCTTTCCTCATGCCCGGCATCGGAAACCGCCCCAAGTCATTGATTTCAAAGCTTGTTTCCAAAAGTTCACAGTTGCTGTGGATAACTTTGTTGATACATGCCCGGCAGCCGCCCGGGAGGCCCGAAAAATCAAGGGCTTGGCTGAAATGCCCGCAAAAGCGGCATCCGCACAACACCAGCAAAATCAAGGACTTAGCTCTGCTAGCAGAGTTGTAGCGGAATCCGGCACCGGGCAGCGCTTACGTTGCGCCGCAGCACGGCTTTTGTGCATAAGTCAAGCCACCACTGGTCGGATGCCCGGGCGTCCACTGGGGAATCTCCCGATGACGCGCTGTCAGGACGTCACGCTGCGCCGCGACCGCCGGTGCACAGCCTCGACCAGCGCCGCCACGTGCTCGGGCGGCGTGTGCTGGCTGATGCCGTGGCCCAGGTTGAAGATGTGGGTGGGGCCGGTGCCCGCACCGGCGTGCGGCGCGCCGAAGCTGTCGAGGACGGCCTGCACCTGTTCCTCGATGCGCTCCGGCGGCGCGAACAGCACGTTGGGATCGAGGTTGCCCTGCAGGGCCTTGACGTCGCCGACCAGGCGGCGCGCGTGGCCGAGGTTCACCGTCCAGTCGAGCCCCAGCACGTCGCAGTCGAGATCGCGCATGGCGTCCAGCCACAGCCCGCCGCCCTTGGTGAACACGATGCGCGGGATCGGCACGCCGGCGTGCTCGCGCTTGACTTGCGCCAGCACGCGGGCGGTGGATGCCAGGCTGAACTGCTGGAAGGCGCCGTCGGCCAGCACCCCGCCCCAGCTGTCGAACACCATCACCGCCTGGGCACCGGCCTCGATCTGCGCATTGAGGTAGGCCGCGACGGCGTCGGCGTTGACCGCCAGCAGGCGCTGCATCAGGTCGGGGCGCGCGTACAGCAGCGACTTCACCAGCCGGTAGTCGTCCGAGCCGCCGCCCTCCACCATGTAGCAGGCCAGCGTCCAGGGGCTGCCCGAGAACCCGATCAGGGGCACGCGGCCGGCCAGCGCGCGGCGGATCGAGGTCACGGCGTCGAACACGTAGCGCAGCTTGTCCATGTCGGGCACCGCCAGCGCGTTCACCGCCGCCTCGTCGCGCACCGTGTGCGCGAACCGCGGGCCCTCGCCGAGCGCGAAGCTCAGGCCCAGGCCCATGGCGTCGGGCACGGTGAGGATGTCGGAGAACAGGATGGCGGCGTCCAGCGGGTAGCGCTCCAGCGGCTGCAGCGTGACCTCGGTGGCGTAATCCACGTTGGTGGCCAGGCCCATGAAGCTGCCGGCCTTGGCGCGGGTGGCCTTGTACTCGGGCAGGTAGCGTCCGGCCTGGCGCATCAGCCACAGGGGCGTGTACGGCGTCGCCTGCCGCCGGCAGGCGCGCAGGAACGTGTCGTTCTGGAGCGGCGCGAAAGTCATCCGGGGATTGTCGCGCCTTCCCGTGGCGCCTTCTATGATCGCCCACCCATGACACAGCCCGCTCCCGATCCGGCCTTCGAGCAGGCCAAGGCCTTCTTCCTGCGCGGCGTCCAGCTCAGCGAGGGCGGCGACTTCGCGGGCGCCGAGCGCCAGTTCCTGGCCTCGCTGGCGCTGCTGCCCGGCCGTGCCTCCACCCTGGTCAACCTCGGCATCGCCCGCTTCCGCCTCGGCCGCATGGCCGAGGCCGTCGAGCCGCTGGAGGAGGCGCTGGGGCTGGAGCCGCAGGACGTGAACGCCTGGCTGCACCTGGCGCTGGCGCGCTCGGAGCTGCGCCGGCTGGAGCCGGCCCTGCAGGCCGTCGAGCGCGCCACCACGCTGGCGCCGGCCGCCGGCCTGGGCTGGAGCCTGCGCGGCGACCTGCTGCGCGAGCTCGGCCGGCCGGCCGACGCGATCGCGGCGCACGAGCGCGCGCTGGCGCTGGGCTTCGAGCCCGAGCTGCAGCGCTACTACCTGGCTGCGCTGCGCGGCGACAGCGTCCCGCCTGCGCCGCCGACCGCCTACGTGCGCCAGCTGTTCGACAGCTATGCCGGCGAGTTCGACCAGCACCTGGTGCAGGCGCTGGGCTACCGGGCGCCGCAGCTGCTGGTCGACGGCCTGCAGGGGCGGCGCTTCCAGGCTGCCCTGGACCTGGGCTGCGGCACCGGCCTGTGCGCGCCGCTGCTGCGGCCGATCGCGCAGCGGCTCGACGGCATCGATCTGTCGCCCAACATGGTGCGGCAGGCGCGCGCGCGCGGCCTCTACGACGAGGTGGTCGAGGCCGATCTCGCGCCGCACCTGGCGGCCACCCCTCGCCGCTACGACCTGCTGCTGGCGGCCGATGTGTTCATTTATGTCGGCGACCTCGAGGCGGTGTTCGCCGGCGCGGCGCGCGTGCTCGAGGACGGCGGAGCCTTCTGTTTCTCCGTCGAGGCGGCCGATGAGCAGGAGCGGCTGGTGCTGCGCCGCAGCCTCCGCTACGCGCATTCCGAGGGTTACATCCGGACGCTGGCCGACCGACACGGTTTCGACCTACGCGCCACCGCCCGGCATCCTCTGAGGATCGACCAGGGACAGCCTCTCGCCGGCCTGTTCGCCTGGCTCGCCAGGCGCGGCCGCGTGGCCTGACGTCCGAGCCAGCTCTCCTGTCGGCGGGCGTGGGGTCGGGGAGCCCCCCGCTGTCCCGTCACAAGGAGATCGCCACTTGGATTTCGCCTATCCGCGCCCGCAATTGCAGCGGGCCCAATGGACCTGCCTGAACGGACCCTGGCGCTTCTGCTGGGACGACGACGAGACGTATCGCCGTCCCGAGGACATCAGCCGCTGGACGCACCAGATCACGGTGCCGTTTCCGCCCGAGGCAAAGGCCAGCGGCATCGGCGACCAGGGCTTCCACAAGGTGTGCTGGTACCAGCGCGACATCGACGTCAAGCCGGGCAAGGACCGCGTGATGCTGCGCTTCGGCGCCGTCGACTACGCGGCCCGCGTGTGGGTCAACGGCCGCCTGTGCGCCATCCACGAAGGCGGCCACACGCCGTTCTTCGCCGACATCACCGACATGCTGGAGCCCTCGGGCCGGCAGGTGGTCACGCTGCGGGCCGAGGACGACCCGCACGAGCTGACCAAGCCGCGCGGCAAGCAGGACTGGCAGCTCGAGCCGCACTCGATCTGGTACCCGCGCACCACCGGCATCTGGCAGACCGTGTGGCTGGAGCGCGTGCCGCGCACCTATGTCGACAAGGTGCGCTGGACGCCGCGCGTGGAGGGCTTCCAGATCGGCTTCGAGGTGCGCATCCAGGGCGACCCGGCCGACGACCTGGCGGTCGAGATCCAGCTGTCGCACGGCGAGCGGCTGCTGGCGCGCGACCGCTACCAGGTGGTGGAGGGCGAGGTCGACCGCTTCATCGTGCTGTCCGACCCCGGCATCGACGACTTCCGCAACGAGCTGCTGTGGAGCCCCGAGCGGCCGACCCTGCTGGACGCGCGCGTGCGGCTGCTGCGCGGCAACGAGGTCATCGACGAATTCAGCTCCTACACCGCGCTGCGCTCGGTGCACATCCTGCGCGACCGGCTGATGCTCAATGGCCGGCCCTACGTGCTGCGGCTGGTGCTCGACCAGGGCTACTGGCCCGACACGCTGCTGGCGGCGCCCGGCGACGACGCGCTGCGGCGCGACGTCGAGCTGGCCAAGGCGATGGGCTTCAACGGCGTGCGCAAGCACCAGAAGATCGAGGACCCGCGCTACCTGTACTGGGCCGACCGGCTGGGGCTGCTGGTGTGGGAGGAGATGCCCTCGGCCTACCGCTTCACGCGCACCGCCATCCGGCGCATCGTGCGCGAGTGGACCGAGGCGATCGACCGCGACTACAGCCACCCCTGCATCATCACCTGGGTGCCGTTCAACGAGTCCTGGGGCGTGCCGGAGCTGACCGCGGTGCGCGAGCAGCGCCACGCGGTGGAGGCGCTGTACCACCTGACCAAGACGCTGGACGTCACGCGGCCTGTGATCGGCAACGACGGCTGGGAATCCAGCGCCACCGACATCATCGGCATCCACGACTACGACGCCAATACCGAGCACATCCGCCAGCGCTACGGCGCCGAGATCCCGCCCGAGCAGCTGTTCGACCGCCGCCGGCCGGGCGGGCGCGTGCTGACGCTGGACGGCTATCCGCACCGCGGCCAGCCCATCATGCTGACCGAGTTCGGCGGCATCGCGTTCCAGGCCCACAGCGAGCCGGGGGCGCGCAAGATCTGGGGCTACAACCGGGCCGAGAACGAGGAGGAGTTCGCCCAGCTGTACGAGCAGCTGCTCGACACCATCATCCACACCGCCCTGTTCAGCGGCTTCTGCTACACCCAGTTCGCCGACACCTACCAGGAGGCCAACGGCCTGCTGAACGCCGACCGCACGCCCAAGATCCCGCTCGAGCGGATCCGGGCGGCGACCACCACGTCGCGCACCTGGATCCCCGGAGCCCTGTGATGCACCGCCTGGAGCTCACCAAGCCGGACGGGCGGCGCCTGACGCTGTACGGGCGCCAGCCGCTCGATGCCGGGCTGCGGGCGCCCAGCCCGTTCGCCGAGCCGCTGAACGCCGCGCCGCACCTGCGCTGGCATCCGCTGCGCGGCGAGTGGGTGACCTACGCGGCCTACCGCCAGGGCCGCACCTTCCTGCCGCCGCCCGAGTACAACCCGCTGGCGCCGACCGTGAGCGCCGACAACCCGACCGAGGTGCCGGCCGGCGCCTGGGACATCGCGGTGTTCGACAACCGCTTTCCCTCGCTCGGCCTGCCGCCGGGGGGCGGCGAGCCGCCGCCGGCGCTGGCGGTGCCGACCGCGCCGGCCGCCGGCCAGTGCGAGGTGGTGGTGTTCACCCAGGACCCGCAGGGCGCGCTCGGGCGGCTGCCGCTGGACCACCTCGAACTGCTGCTGCAGGTGTGGGGCGAGCGCACCGAACGGCTGGGCGCGCGGCCCGACATCCGCTACGTGCTGCCGTTCGAGAACCGCGGCGCCGAGGTCGGCGTGACGCTGCACCATCCGCACGGCCAGATCTACGCCTACCCGGTGGTGCCGCCGGTGCCGGCGCGCATGGCGCAGGTGGCGGCCGAGCACCATGCGGCACACGGGCGCGGGCCGCTGGAGATGCTGGTCGAGTCCGAACGCGCCGGCGGCGAGCGGGTGGTCTATGCCGGCCCGCACGCCATCGCCTTCGTGCCGCCGTGCGCGCGCTACCCGTACGAGGTCTGGATCACGACGCTGCGCCCGGTGCCCGGCTTCGCCCAGCTCGAGCCGGCCGAGCGGGCCGACCTGGCGCGGGCCCTCAAGACCGTGCTGCTCAAGTACGACGGCCTGTGGCAGCGGCCGTTCCCCTACCTGATGGCGTGGTACCAGGCGCCCACCGACGGCGCTGCGCACCCCGGCATGCAGCTGCACGCCGAGATCTGGCCGCCGTACCGCACGCGCGACCGCCTGAAGTACCTGGCCGGCACCGAGCTGGCGGCCGGGTTCTACGCCATGGACGCCTTGCCGGAAGACAAGGCGCGCGAGTTGCAGCTAGTGGAGGTCACGCCATGACCCGCACGGCCGAGCCGGCGGCGCATGGCATTGCAGCCCATCGGGCGGAGGTGTTCCCATGAGCCATCTTGCGTTTGAAGCCGAAGTCGCCGCCCGCGCCGAGCATCCGCGCTCGGGGTGCTGCGCGCACGAGTTCGAGCAGACCTTCCACGCCCTGCCCGAGGCCGAGGCCAGCGCGCCCGGCCGGGTCAACCTGCTGGGCGAGCACACCGACTACAACGACGGCTTCGTGCTGCCGGTGGCGATCCCGCAGCGCACCCGGGTGTCGATGCGGCCGAACGGCCACTCGCACTTCCGCCTGTGCGCGGCCGAGCTCGACCGCCTGGTGGAGTTCTCGCTGCACGAGCCCCCGCAGGACCACTTCGCCAGCTACGTCTACGGCTGCCTGCGGCTGGCACAGGAAGCCCAGGGCGCGGCGATCGCGCCGCTGGACATCCACGTGGCCTCCGACGTGCCGATCGGCGTCGGCCTGTCCTCCAGCGCCGCGCTGGAGGTGGCCGTGCTGCGCTGCCTGCGCGAGCTGCTCGGCCTGGACATGGACGACGTGCGCATCGCGCAGCTGGCCCAGCAGGCCGAGATCCAGGATGCCGGCGTGCGCTGCGGCATCATGGACCAGATGGCCTCCAGCCTGGCCGGCACCGACCGCGCGCTGCTGCTGGACACCCGCTCGCTGGAGCGCCGTCCGGTGGCCCTGCCGGTGGGCAGCGCGGTGCTGGTGCTCGACTCCGGGGTGGCGCGCACCCTGGCCGGCAGCGGCTACAACCAGCGCCGCGCCGAGTGCGAGCAGGCGGCGCGGCTGCTCGGGGTGGGCTCGCTGCGCGACGTCGAGGGCCCGCAGCAGCTGGCCGGCCTGCCCGAGCTGCTGCAGCGGCGCGCCCGCCACGTGGTGACCGAGAACGCCCGCGTGCTGCAGGCGGTCGACTGCCGCGACGCGCGCGCCTTCGGCGCCCTGATGAACGCCTCCCACGCCAGCCTGCGCGACGACTACGAGGTGTCCACGCCCGAGCTGGACCTGCTGGTCGAGCTGCTGCAGGGGGAACCGGCGGTGTACGGCGCGCGTCTCACCGGTGCCGGCTTCGGTGGTGCCTGCGTCGCGTTGTGCGAGGCGGGCGCGGAACGGCAGGTGGCCCTGGCCGTGCTCGCGCGCTATCGTGCGGGTGGGCAGGAAGGCCGGCTGCTGGTGCCCGCCGGTTGAGGAGAAACGTCATGAACCCGTCGGTCCACCCCCTGCGCTGGGCCGCGCTGGCCGCCCTGCTGGCGGCCGCCGGACCGGTCGCCGCCCAGGTCACCTCGGTCGAGCCGTTCGGCGGCCGGCCGTTCGGCGCCCCGCCGGGCACGCCGCCGCCCACTGCCGTCATTCCGCAGGCACCGGTGATGGTGCCCCAGCAGCCCGTCTACGTGATGCCCCCGCAACCGATGGCGGCGCCGCCGGTGCAGCAGGCACCGCCGCAGCTGGCGCCGCCGCCCCCACCGATGGTGCAGGCCCCGGCCCCGCTGCCGCCGCCGGCTCCGGCGCCGCCGCCGGCGGCCGTGGTCGGCGCGCCGGCGCAGCAGCAGGCCGTGCCGCCCAACGGCACCGGCACGGCGCGCGGCGGCGGGGCCCTGCCGCCGGCACCGTCGTCCATGGGCGCGGGCGCCCGGCCCGTCCCGCCGACGCCCACGGCGGCAGCGGCGCAGTCCGCGGCCTCCCAGCAGGCGGCGCGCGGCCTGCCGCCCGAAGCGCCCAAGGTGGTGATCAGCGGCGGTGTCTGGTCGAAGGACCCGGCCCGGCGCCGGCTGATCGTCAACGGCCAGCCGGTGCGCGAAGGCGCCGACCTGGGCGAGGGACTGGTGCTGACCGAGGTGCGGCAGGACAGCGCGGTGCTGGACTTCCGCGGCTCCCGCTACAGCGTCTGGTTCTGAGCGGCCGCGCCGGCCCTCAGGCGGTCCCCTCGGCCTCGACCTCGTCGAGGTAGCGCAGCAGCCCCTCCTCCAGGGTCGGCATCACGGCGCCGCGCGCGCTGTCCAGCGCCGAGTAGCGCGGCCGGCAGGCCACCTGGCCCAGCTCGGCGCCGCTGCGCCCCTGCACCAGCGCGCGGTCGAGGCCGGCCGCCTCGGCCGCCATCTGCGCCAGTTCCAGCCAGCTGACGGCGCCGCGGTTGGCCAGGTGCCACAGGCCGTGCTCGCCGTCGACCAGCAGGTCGAGCGAGGTGCGCACCAGGTCCGGCACGTAGGTGGGCGACACCCACTGGTCGTGCGCGGCCGGCCAGGGCTGGCCGCGCCGCAGCGCCGCCAGCGCCTGGGTGACGAAGTTGTGCCGGTCCCAGGGGCCGAAGAAGGCCGCGGTGCGCACGACCAGCGACTGCGGCGCAACCGCCAGCATGCGGTGCTCGGCCTCGGCCTTGGTGCGTCCGTAGGCGCACAGCGGCGCCGTGGGGTCGGTCTCGACGTAGGGCCGGTCAAGGCTGCCGTCGAACACCAGGTCGGACGAGAAGCTCACCAGCCGGATGCCGCGCCGTGCGCAGGCCTTGGCCAGCACCACCGGTCCGTCGACGTTCTCGCGCCAGTTGCGCGGGTCGCTCTCGGCGTCGTCCACCCGGACGTAGCCGGCGGCGTTGACCACCGCCCAGGGCTGCCAGCGCTCCAGCGCCGCGGCCACCGACGCCGGGTCGGCGATGTCCATGTCCTGGCGCGTGAGCAGCTTGTACGGCAGGCCGCGGATGTCGCACAGGCGCGCGTAGGCGCGGCCCAGGGTGCCGGTGGCGCCGGTGATCAGCAGCGGCTGGCCGAGGACGGCCAGCGACTCCAGCTCGCCATGGTGCGGGTACGCCAGCCGCAGTTCGCGCTGCCACCAGCCCGGCCCTTCCAGCACCGGGTGGCTGGGCGGCAGGCCGTGGCCCAGTTCATGGGCCAGGCGCACCAGCGCGGTCGGCCGCGGCGCGCCGCCGCCGCGCACGTCCCACAGGCCCGGTTCGTAGTGGCCGCGCTCCTGCGTGACCAGGCTGTCCCAGTCGCAGCTGCCGAACGTGGCCCAGACCGTGACGGCGCGGATGTCCAGGCCCTGGTCCTGCAGGTCCTGGGCCGCCTTCCAGGCCTGGTGCAGCCAGCGCAGCTGCTCCTCGCGCGTGCAGCCCAGGTGCACCTCGGTGATGGCGACCGGCAGCCGGTAGCGCTCGCTGGCCTCGCGCAGGCGCGCCGCGAAGCCGCCGATGTGGGCGCCGTGCACGCGGGCGGTCTCGATGTCGGCGTAGCGGTCGCGGCCGTTGCCGCCATGCAGGTGCTCGGGGTAGAGCGCGAGGCGGTCGTCCAGGAAGCGCTCGCTGGTGATGTACGAGTTGATGCCGACGATGGACGGTGGGCAGGGCGCGTCGACCAGCGCCAGCAGTTCCCCGGCCGCGGCCCCGTTGGCGCACAGGTAGTCCCACAGCGGGTGGTGGCGGTCGACCCGGCCGCACAGCAGGTCGTAGCCGAGCCAGCGCCGCTGGTTGTCGAAGTCGGCCTGGTACTGCAGCCGCGGGGTGGCGACGGTGGTGTAGCCCAGGTCGTCGGTCTGCACCAGCTCGGCGGCCGGGTTGACGGCGCGGATCGCGCGCATGGCCTGCACCGTGCCCTGCACCTGGCCCAGCAGGCAGCGCACGAAGCTGCGGTCGTCGCGCCCGTGCGGGTACCAGGCGCCGTACAGGCCGGCGAAGCGGGCCGTGGTGAGCGGCTCGTTGACCGGCGTGTAGGCCGGCAGGTCCGGGTAGCGGCGCGCGACCGCGCCGGCATAGTCGGCCAGCAGCTGCGGGAAGCGCGGATCGACCAGGCTGGTGTGCGGCGGCCCGCTGCCGTGGTGCACCAGGCCGGCGATCGGCTGCACGCCCAGCTCGCGCAGGCGCGCCAGCCGCGCATCCGGCCAGCGCCAGTCGGCCTGGTCGGGGCCGTCGGGGGCGGTGCGCTCCCAGAGCAGCGGCAAGCGCAGGCGCGTGATGCCCAGGCCGGCCAGCCGGTCCAGGTCGTCCAGCCGGCGCTCGAAGCCGCTGGCGCGCAGCTGGTCGAGGTAGCGGTCGCCGACGCGGTTGACGGTGCACTCGGGCCCGGCCCAGAGCTCGAGGCGGTCGCTGCGGCGTCCCATCGTCTCAGGCGCCCCTCGCGTGCTGCACGGCGTGCAGGGCCTGCTCGGCCTCGGCGGCGGCATGCCGCTCCTGCAGCCGCTTGAACGCGGTGAGGGCCTGCGCCACCACCTGGTCCATGTTGTAGTACTTGTAGGTCGCCAGCCGGCCGACGAAGGTGACGTTCGCCATCGCGTCGGCCTCGGCCTCGTACTTGCGGTACAGCGCGGCGTTCTCGGCCTTGGGCACCGGGTAGTAGGGGTCGCCGTCGGCGCGCGGGTACTCGTACACCACCGAGGTGGTGGGATGCTCCTGCCCGGTGATGTGCTTGAACTCGCTGATGCGCGTGTAGCCGTAGTCGTTCGGGTAGTTCACCGTCCCCACCTGCTGGAACCGGTCCTGCTTCAGGTTGACGTGGCGGAACTCCAGGCTGCGGTAGGGAAGCTTGCCGTGCTTGAAGTGGAAGAAGGCGTCGATCGGCCCCGTGTACACCATGTGCTGCCAGGGCAGCAGGTCGACCACGTCGCGGTAGTCGGTGTTGAGCATCACGTGGATGTTCGGGTGGTCCAGCATCTTCTCGAACATGCGGGTGTAGCCGTGCAGCGGCATGGCCTGGAAGCTGTCGGTGAAGTAGCGGCCGTCGCGGTTGGTGCGGGTGGGCACGCGGGCGGTCACGCTGGCATCGAGCTCCGAGGGGTCCAGGCCCCACTGCTTGCGCGTGTAGCCGCGGAAGAACTTGTTGTACAGCTCGCGGCCGACCTTGTTGACCACCACGTCCTCCGACGTCTTCACCGGGTCGACCTTCTCGGCCACCGAGGCGAAGAACTTCTCCAGCTCGAAGCTGGTGAGGTTCAGCCCGTACAACCGGTTGACGGTGTCGAGGTTGATCGGGATCGGCAGCAGCTGGCCGTCGACGCTGGCCAGCACGTGGTGCTGGTACGGCCGCCAGTCGGTGAACTGCGACAGGTAGTCGAACACCGACTCCGAGTTGGTGTGGAAGATGTGCGGCCCGTACGGATGGATGAGAACGCCGGCGTCGTCGTGGCGGTCGTAGGCATTGCCGCCGATGTGGGGCCGCTTGTCGATGACCAGCACCCGCTGGTTCAGGACCCGGGCCAGCCGTTCGGCCAGCACGCTGCCGGCGAAGCCGGCACCGACGATGAGGTAGTCGAACCCCCGCCGGCCCGGCACGGCCGCCGTGATGGCCGACTGGAACACTTCACTGGCTTTGTCCAATTGCAATTCCCTCTGGGTTGGTGGCGGGCAGGCTGCTGCCCTCCTGCCGTCGAGGAGGCAATCGGCACGCCCGTGGGGTGTGACGAGCTTAGGGACGCGGGGCGTCGTGGCGTGTGGGGAAATCGGCCTGCACGGGTGTCGGTCTGGTCGGACACGCTGCGGCGCAGCAAAGGTCGGGTGGCACAGCATTGGTGCGCGGACGAGGCGCTGATGCCGCATCCGTCTCGGGGCCGCGGACCGGTCCTGACCAGGTTCCGGAGATGGATGGCGGGTCGAGCCCGCCATGACGGTGGTGGGGTGGAGGCCAGACGCGGCCTGCCACCAACGATGCAGACGCGTCCTGTCACCAACGATGTCGTCATGCCGGACTTGATCCGGCATCCATCCCCGACGTCATGCCTCGCCCGAACCGCCTTCCGGAGAATGGCGGATCCCGCCACGACGAGACGAGGCACAGGGCCGTCGTGCGCCCATCGATGCACCGGGCAGAGCGTGTGCACGCGGCAGGGGGTGTCTGGCGGGGGCGATTTGTGGGACGGCTGCCTCAGGCACGGCCGGGGCGGCGCGCGCGCCAGCGCGCATCGTGCACTGACTCCGGCTCCTTGTCTGAACGGAGAGTGCGTAGCACTCGCAGTGAGTTGGAGCCGGCAAGCCCCGGCCGGCGCTCGAGGCAGCGCAGTCGGAGCGAGCGAAGCGAAGCGGCGACCGGCCCACCATGAGCCCCTGCCAGGCGCCCCCTGCCGCGCACCCCCGATGCAGGTCCGGTCCAGGGCACCGCGGCTCGCCCCACCCGAGCGACGTAAGCCCGAGGCCACCGCCGCTGGCAGCGCACCCGAGCGACGTTTCGGCTCAGGCCACCGCCGCCCGCAGCGCCTGGTCGACGTCCCAGAGGATGTCGTCGATGTCCTCGATGCCCACCGACAGGCGCACCATGTCGGCACTCACGCCGGCGCGTTCCAGTTCGTCCTCGCTCAGCTGCCGGTGGGTGGTCGACGCCGGGTGGATCACCAGCGTCTTGGCATCGCCGATGTTGGCCAGGTGGCTGAGGAATTCGCAGGCGTCGATGAAGCGTTCGCCGGCCTTGGCCGGATCGGCGGCGCGGATGCCGAAGGTGAGGATGCCCGAGCAGCCGGGGCCGCCGTCGATGGCGCGGAACTGCCGGGCCGCCAGTGCGTGGTCGGGCGAGGACGCCAGGCCGGGATAGTTCACCCAGCCCACCAGCGGATGGTCGCTCAGGAACTGCGCCACCCGCAGCGCGTTGCGGCAGTGCGCCTGCATGCGCAGGTGCAGCGTCTCGATGCCCTGCAGGATCAGCCAGGCGTTGAGCGGCGAGAGGGAGCCGCCGAAGGTGCGGTTGATCTCCATGCGCGCCTTCATGGTGTAGCCGAAGTCGCCGAAGGTCTCGTGGAACTTCACCCCGTGGTAGGCCTTGCTCGGCTCCAGCATCTCGGGAAACTTCTCGCGCGCCGGCGAGGCGCTCCAGTCGAACTTGCCGGACTCCACCACCACGCCGGCCATGGTGGTGCCGTGGCCGCCCAGGTACTTGGTGGCGCTGTGCACCACGATGTCGGCGCCGAACGCGAACGGGTTGCACAGGTAGGGGCTGGCCACCGTGTTGTCGATCACCAGCGGCAGGCCGTGCTCGTGGGCGATGGCGGCCACCGGTTCGATGTCGAACACGTTCACGCGCGGGTTGCCCAGCGTCTCGCCGTACAGCGCCCGGGTGGTGGGCCGGATCGCGCGGCGGAAGTTGTCGGGGTCGCGCGGGTCGACGAAGGTGGTCTCGATGCCCAGGCGCGAGAAGCCGATGCCCAGCTGGCCGATGGTGCCGCCATAGAGCGTGGAGGCGGCGACGATGTGGTCGCCGGCCTTCAGGATGGCCAGCAGCGCGGTCATCTGGGCCGCCATGCCGGTGGCGCACGCCAGCGCGGCGCGGCCGCCCTCCAGCGCGGCGACGCGCTCCTCCAGCACCGCCACGGTGGGATTGCTGATGCGGCTGTAGACGTTGCCGAAGGTCTGCAGGTTGAACAGGCTGGCCGCGTGCTCGGCCGAATCGAACACGAAGCTGGTGGTCTGGTGGATCGGCGTCGCGCGGGCGCCGGTCACCGGGTCGGGGATGGCGCCGGCGTGGATGGCGCGGGTGCCGAAGCCGTAGTCGCGGTCTTGCGCCATGCGGGCCGTCAGTAGGGAAGTTGTTGCGGCCGCCGGGCCGAGATCACGCGGGTGTTGACGCCCGCCCAGTTGAGGCCGCCGAACAGGCGGGCATGCTCGATCTTCACGCAGCGGTCCAGCACCGCGTCCAGGCCGGCGGCCCGGACCCGGTCCGCCGCGGCCTCGTTGACCACCCCCAGCTGCTGCCACAGGCAGCGCGCGCCGACGGCGATGGCCTCCTCGGCCAGCGGCGGGATGTCCTCGCTGCGGCGGAAGCAGTCGACCATGTCGATCGTCACCCCCTGCGCGGCCAGCGCCTGGGCGGCGGCGGTGACGCTGGGATAGGCGCGTTCGCCCAGGATCTCGGTGGCGCCCGGGTTGACCGGCACGATGCGGTAGCCATGCGACTGCATGTACTTGGCCGCGAAATAGCTTGGCCGGTGCCACTGGGGCGACAGGCCCACCACCGCCAGCGTGCGGCAGGTACCCAGGATGCGGCGCAACTCGGCGATGGAACCCATGCGGCCAGTGTACGCAAGCCCCCGCGCCAGGCCCATCCGGGCCAGCCCGCTTGGCTGCCGTCCTACCCGCGCGGCGGCAGGCTCAGCCTAAGGTGGCCGGGTGAAACGACCCCTCGACGACCTGCGGGTCCGCCGGCGCCTGCTCCTGCAGGCGGCTGCGGCGGGCCTGGCCGTTCCCGCCCTGCCGGGCTGCCTGTGGCGGGAGAGCGAAGCCCGCACGCCCGCCGGCCCGGCCGTGATCGGCACCAACCTGTCGGGCATGGAATGGGCCCAGCCCGGCCTGCGCCGCAATGCCAGTTCGCTGCCCCACCTGCACTTCAGCGTGCCGCGCAAGGCCGAGGTCGCCTGGCTGGCGGCGCAGGGCTTCAAGCGCAACCGGCTGCCGTTCCAGTGGGAACTGCTGCAGCCGGTGCTGCCCGACAGCAAGCCCGGCGAGGCCGTGCGGGCGCTGGTGGGCAACCCGGGGGAGTTGCACGCCGGCTACGCCCAGTGGATCACCGACGTGCTCGACGCCCACGCGGCGGTGGGCGCGACCTGCATCCTCGACCTGCACAACTACGGCCGCTACCGCGACTTCCGCTACGGGCCCGACGGCAGCGTGCCCGGCCTGCAGCGGCCGACGCCGGCGCACCGCGCCTTCACCGAGGATCCGAACGCGACGCTCGACCGCATCTTCGCGCTGGCGCCCGGCGCCACCCTCACGCCGGCGCACCTGGCCGATGTCTGGACGCGGGCGGCACGGCGCTGGAAGGACCACCCGGGCCTGGCCGGCTACGGCCTGATGAACGAGCCGCACGACCTGCCGCGGCCCGGCCAGACCACCGCCAGCGAGGGCGGCGGCGAGGACCTGGCGATCTGGCCGGCGTTCGCCCGGGCGGCGGTGGAGGCGATCCGGCGCGTCGATGCCAAGGGGACGATCTACGTCGGCGGCAACGAGTGGAGCGCGGCCATGTCGCTGGCCGACCGCAACCCGGGCTTCCCGCTGGCCGGCGACAACCTGGTCTACGAGGTCCACCTGTACCTCGATGCCGCCAGCAGCGGCCATGCGTTCGACTACGAGACCGAGGTGCGCAAGGGCTTCAGCGCCGGCCTGGGCAAGCGCGCCATCGGGCCCGACACCGGCGTGCAGCGGCTCGACAAGGCGGTGCGCTGGGCCGACCAGCACGGCGTGCGGCTGGCCCTTACCGAGGTCGGCCTGCCTCCCGACGACGTGCGCTGGCAGGAGATGTTCCAGCGCACGGTGGCCTACGCGGTGCGCCACGGCGTCGAGGTGCAGACCTGGATGGCCGGCGACCACTGGCCGATCCGCGGCCATCCGCTCGGCCAGGCACCCGGCTGGTGGCAGGGCCGCACGGTGCCGGCGCCGGCGCTCGGCGTCGTGCAGCAGGCCGCCGGGCTGGCGCGCGCGGTGCTGGTCGACGAGGCGCCCGGTGCGGCCACGCCGGGCCAGCCGGTCACGGTGACGGTGCAGGCGCGCGGGGCGCTACAGGCGCCGCTGACCCTGACACTGACGCCTGACGAGGGCGTGCGGCTCGACCGCACCAGCATCACGCTGCCGGCCGGCGCCAACCCCAGCGCCAGCTACACCGCCCGGCCGGCCGCGGACCGGGTCGGGACGGTGCGCTACAGCGGCCCGGCCGAGCCGGCGGTGCCGCCGCCGCGCGCCTTCTACGCCCTGCAGGATCCGCTGGCGCTGGCCGACCGGCGCCTGGCCGATGCCGGGCGGGCGCTGCTGGCGCGCTGGAGCGCCTGCCAGTGGCTGCTGGCCGACGCCTGGACCGACTACCTGCAGGGCGCGCCGGCGCGCGACGGCCAGCCGGTGCGCGCGGTCGCCGACTCGGGCTTCGGCTCCAGCCTGGCGAACACGATGGAGATGCTGGTGGCGCTCAACACCGACAGCGCGACCTTCGGCACCCTGGCGCTGCCGGTGCTGCGCACCGTCGACGGCCGCCGCTGCAGCGACCATGGGGGCGAGGACGTGGCCGGCTTCTGGTGCCGCAAGGCCACGCCCGAGCCGGGCGTGCAGCCGAATCCGCGTGCCCGCGTCCCCTACGACCTGCAGGACGAGCACTTCGCCATCGCGGTGATCGCCACCCCGGGCGCCGCCCACACCGGCGTGGTGTTCCAGGCCTCCAGGGCCGAGGACGGCCAGCTGAGCGAGATCGCGCTGGTGGAGGGGCGGCCGCAGGCACGCTTTGTCGACGCCCGCGGGCAGCAGGTCACCCTGGCCAGCCCGCGCGCCATCGAGCCGGGCCGCCCGGTGGTGCTGACGCTGGCCAGCGCGCAGGGCGCCCAGGTGCTGCGGGTCGATGGCGAGCCGGTGGCACGCGCCGGCGCGACCTTCGCGCCCAGCGTGTTCACCCAGCTGCTGATCGCCTGGGGCTTCGTGCGCTACTTCCCGCGCGCGGGCTTTCGCGGCCAGGTGTTCGCGGTGGCCGCCGGCAAGGGCCGGCCGGCCGAGGCCGAACTGGCCGTGCTCGAGCGCTACCTGCGCGCGCCCGCGGCCTGACCGTCAGGGCGTCGTTCGCGCGCCCAGCGACCGGTCGAGCGCGGCGCGCGCCAGCAGGCGGGTGGAGTCCAGCAGCGGCAGCGGCGCGTTGCCGTCGTGCAGCGCCAGCGGCAGCTCGGTGCAGGCGAGGGCGACGGCGTCGCAGCCGGTTGCGCGCAGGCGGGCGATGACGCCGACCAGCTGCGCCGTGGAGGCGGGCCGCACCGTGCCGGGCACCAGCTCGTCCATGATGATGCGGTCGACCAGCGCACGATCGGCGTCGGACGGCCGCACCGCTTCGATGCCGCGCGCCCCCAGCGCCTGCGGGTAGACCTCGCTGCGCACCAGCCAGGCGGTGCCCAGCACGCCGACGCGCCGCAGGCCCCGCTGCCCGGCGGCCTGCGCCACCACCTGCGCGATGTGCAGCCAGGGCAGCGGACTGCGCGGCGCGACCAGGTCCCAGGCCTGGTGGATGGTGTTGTCGGGGCAGACCAGGAAGTCGGCGCCGGCGGCCGCGAGCTTGCGGGCCGACGCCAGCATCAGGTCGGCCACGCCCTGGCGATCACCGGCGTCCAGGCAGCGGATGTAGTCGGCCAGCGAGGGCGTGTGCAGCGACACCTCGGGATGCGCATGCCCGCCCAGGCGCGCCGCGCCCTCGGCGCAGATGGTGCGAAAGCACAGGGCCGCACCTTCCGCGCTGCAGCCGACGATGCCGATGTGCAGGGGCACCGGTGGCGTCATGCCGCCTGCCGCGCTTGCACCAGCCGCCGCAGGCAGTCGGCCTGCCAGGCGTGCTCGGGCTCGAAGGACGCCGGGTCCTGGACGGCATAGCGGCCGTAGGCATAGACGGCCGCATAGGCGGCGTAGTCGGCCGCTTCCAGGGCGTGGCCGGCCAGGGCCCGGGCCAGCGCGTGGGTGGCCGACACCGCCGAATGCCCGCTGCCGTCGAGCGAGGGCGAGCCGCGGTGGCCGCGCGCGACGGCGGCGGCCTCGGCCGCGAGGGCCGGCGGCACGGCGGCGCCGGCCTGCACCGCGCCGCGCAGGGCGTCCAGGAGGGCGAGGGCGCGCGGCTCCTCCAGCAGGTGGCGCACCCGCTCGACGCAGGCCAGGCCGAAGGCGAGCTGCAGCGCCGGGTCGCGTTCCAGGCCGGCGTCGGCGGCCAGTTGCCGCAACACCCCGTGCTGCACGACCCGTTCAGCCCTTGTACTTGATGGAGCAGCCGTACGGCCGCGAGACGGCGGTGGTGAGCGGCTTGCCCGCCAGCGCCTCGTCGAGGCCGACGCGCACGTAGTTGGTGGCCTTGCGGATGTCGTCCGGGTTGCTCGACGGGATGCTGTCGATGCCGCCCGCATAGACCAGCCGGCCCTGCGGGTCGACGATGTACAGGTGCGGCGTGGTGCGGGCGCCGTAGGCCTTGCCGGCCACGCCGTCCTCGTCCATCAGCAGGGCGGTGGAAGCAGCCTGGCGCTCCTTCTGCCAGGCCACCAGCTGGGCCGGTTCGCGCCAGTCGTAGCTGGCGCGCTCGGTGGAGTTGATCGACAGCCAGACCACGCCGCGGCCGGTGGCGTAGCGCTGGGTGGCCGGCATGTTGCCGCTGTCGTAGTGCTTGCGCACGTAGGGGCAGCCGGGGTTGGTCCACTCCAGCACCACGTGCTGGCCGCGGAAGTCGGCCAGCCGCACCGGCTTGCCGCTGGTGTCGCGCAGCTCGAAGTCGGGCGCCGGCGTGCCGACCGCCGGTGCCGCGCGGGCGCCGGTGGCGAGCAGCAGGGACGAGGCGACCAGCAGGGTACGGCGCAGCAGCATGGCGAGGCTCCTTGGCGTGGATCAGAGGCCGGCGGCAGCTTGGCGGACTTCGTCCACCCCCAACAGCTCGGACAGCACCACCGGCGGGCTGCCCTTGCGATAGAACACGTAGACCGGCACGCCGCTGCGGCCCAGGGCGCCCAGGGCAGCGGTGATGGCGGGGTCGCGGCGGGTCCAGTCGGCGCGCAGCAGGGCCACGTTGCGCTGCTTCAGGTCGGCCAGCACGCCGGCATGGGTGAGCGTGGTCTTCTTGTTGACCTGGCAGGTGACGCACCAGGCCGCCGTGAAGTCGACGAACACCGGCTGGCCGGCGGCCACCAGCTGCTCGACCCGGGCCTGCGACCAGGGCTGCCAGTCACCTTCGGCGCGGGCGGCCTGGGCCGGCGGCAGCTGGGTCAGCTGCGGGCCCAGCGTCCAGGCCAGCGCCGCCAGCGCCGCCACCGCGACGGCGGCCAGCGCGCCACGGGCCCGCCCGCGCAGGGTGAGGGTCCACACCAGCAGGCTCAGGGCCACAAGCAGCACCAGCAGGGCGCCGGCGCCGTCGATGCCGCTCTGCTGGCCCAGCACCCACACCAGCCAGGCGACGGTGGCGAACATCGGGAACGCCATCAGCTTGCGGAACACGTCCATCCAGGCGCCGGGCCGCGGCAGCAGGCGGGCGACGGCGGGCACGCTGCTGGCCAGCAGGTAGGGCAGGGCCATGCCCAGGCCCAGGCAGGCGAACACCAGCAGCGCCTGCGCCGCCGGCAGGGTGACCGCGAGCCCGAGCGAGGCGCCCATGAACGGCGCCGTGCAGGGCGAGGCGACGGCCACCGCCAGCACGCCCGACAGGAAGGCGTTGCCGACCGGGTGGCGCACTTCCAGCGAGGCCACCGCCGAGGGCAGCAGCGAGCCGACCTCGAACAGGCCGGCGAGGTTGAGTGCGATGAGCGTGAACAGCGCGGCCAGCGCCGCCACCACGAGGGGGGACTGCAGCTGGAAGCCCCAGCCGAGCTGCTCGCCGGCGGCGCGCAGGCCCAGCACCAGCGCCCCGAGGGCGAGGAAGGAGACCACCACGCCGGCCGTGTAGGCCCATCCCGCCACCCGGTGCCGCCGCCGGTCGTGGGCGTGGGCGGCG
Source organism: Ramlibacter pinisoli (assembly GCF_009758015.1). Taxonomy (NCBI): domain Bacteria; kingdom Pseudomonadati; phylum Pseudomonadota; class Betaproteobacteria; order Burkholderiales; family Comamonadaceae; genus Ramlibacter; species Ramlibacter pinisoli. Next base: position 34,820 of record NZ_WSEL01000006.1, on the reverse strand, counting down.
AAGCCCACCACCTTGATCGCCAGGATGGGGAACACGCAGGGCATCAGGTTCAGCACCACGCCGCCCAGCAGGGCGCCGACCAGCGCCGCCAGCAGGCCGATGCCGGGCCCGGACGGTCGCGCCGCACCGGTCGCGGCGCTGTTGGCGCGCAACGCCTCCTGCAGCGCCGGCGAGACGGCGGCGGGAGCGGCAATGGCCGGCCAGGCGCCCAGCACCTGCAGCTCGGTGCGCCAGCCCTGGCGGCCCGCCGCCAGCACCACCGGCAGCGGTTGCGGGCTGGCACTGCGCTGCGCCGACAGCGGCACCCGGGCGGTCCAGACGGCGCCGTTCCAGGCCTGGGACCAGGTGCCGGCGGTCTCGATCACCTCGGCGGTCTCGGGGAAGAACTCGAGCTGCTGGCCGCGCGCCTCGACCGGCAGGCCCTGCACCCGCAGCTCGAGCGCCTGGCCGTCGATGGTGGCGGTGCTGCGCGGGATGATCCCGCCCGGGTCCTTCAGCAGCGGCCGCGGGCGGGCGGCGAAGGCGGCCTCGAAGGCCTGGCGGTGCAGCGCGGTCGATCCCTTGGCGGGCAGCTTGAGCGTGAACTCGCCCTGCTCGGGAATGCACTCCTGGCGGCAGACCAGCCAGTCGGCGCGCAGCTTGACCTCGACGTCCGACCCGAACAGCGGACCCTGGAACGACGGCGCGACGGCCAGCGGCACCGGCAGCAGCACCGTGTCCTCGTAGCCGTAGTTGGCCAGGGTGCCGATCGGGATCTTCTTGGGCAACGGCCAGTCGATGGGGCCGGCCGTGACGCCCGCCGGCAGCGTCCACTGCAGCTGGGTGGGCAGGCCCGAATCGCCCGAGTTCTTCCAGTAGGTGTGCCAGCCGGGCTGGTGCGCCAGCTGCAGGCCGACCCAGACCGGCTTGCCGGGCGCAAGCCCGTCGGGCGCGTAGGCCAGCAGTTCGGCGTGCACCCGCTCGGTGGTGACGACGGTGCCGCCGGCGGCGCCCTGCGCCCAGGCGGCCAGGCCGAGGGTGAACAGCCAGGCGGCGAGGAGCAGGCGCGGCAGCCGGTGCAGCAGGGTGGGCATGGGATGTGTCCGAGCTCGGCGGTCGGGCGAAGTTCCGCCGCTCAGGCGAAACCCAGCACCACCCGTCGGGTGGTGGCCGACTTCTTCTCGATCCTGGTCACCACCACCGCGCCGATCTCGGCCGTGTTGGCCACGTGGGTGCCGCCGCAGGGCTGGAAGTCGATCAGTTCCTCGCCCAGGCGCTCGGCGTCCGCTGCCGCGGTGCCGATCCGGATGGTGCGGATGCGACCGGTGCCGCGCGGCGGCTGCACCGACATGCTCTTGACCAGCGCCGGGTTGGCGTCGAGCTCGGCGTCGGTGATGGCGCCGACGGTGACCGGGTGCGCGGCCGCCACCAGGCGCGCGATGCCGGCGCTGAGCTGCTCCTTGTCGAGCGCGTCGGTCATGTTGAAGTCCAGGCGGGCGTAGTCGGGCGTGATCGAGCAGCCATTGACCAGCTGCGGCACCAGATGGCACAGCAGGTGGGTGGTGGTGTGGAAGCGCATCAGCTTGTGGCGCCGCTCCCAGTCGATCTGCGCCGTGACGCGCTGGCCCGGCTGCACCGACGCCAGCAGGGCTTCCTGGCCGGGCGCCGGCACGTGCCAGATGGCACTGGTGGGCTGGCCCTGCTCGTCCTTGCCCTTGCGGGTGTCGGCCACCGCCAGCCGGCTGCCGTCCTCGAACACCAGCACCCCGCTGTCGCCGGCCTGGCCGCCGCCGAGCGGATAGAACACCGTCCGGTCGAGCACGACACCGTGCTCGGTGACCGACAGCACGGTGGCTTCGCAGGCGCGCAGGTAGCCGTCGTCACGGAAGAGGTCTTGGGTCATCGCCCTATTGTCGCCAGCGCGGCGGCGCCCTGCCAGCCGGGGTTCGCACGCCCTTGCGTGGCAGCGGATTGCGCCGCTGGCCTACAACCCGGGCCGCGCCGGCGCCCATGATCGGGCCATGGCCATTTCCCGCCTTCTGTTGTCGGCCCTCGCCGCCGCCGGCGTCGTGGCCGCCTGCGCCTCCGCCTCGACCGACGACCGCATCGGCGTCGGGCCCAGCCCGCGCCTGCCGGCCCCCGAGACCTCGCTGCTGCCCACGGTGGAGATCGCTCCGGCCGAGGGCTGGCCGGCCGGCACGCTGCCGCGGCCGGCGCCGGGCTACGGCGTCACGCCGTTCGCTACCGGCCTGGACCACCCGCGCTGGCTGCTGGTGCTGCCCAATGGCGACGTGCTGGTGGCCGAGAGCAACGCCCCGCCCAAGCCGGAGGACGGCAAGGGCCTCAAGGGCGCGGCCATGAAGCTGGTGATGAAGCGCGCCGGCGCCGGCGTGCCCAGCGCCAACCGGCTCACGCTGCTGCGCGATGCCGACGGCGACGGCGTTGCCGAGACCCGCAGCGTGTTCGCCGAGGGCCTGGACTCGCCCTTCGGCATGGCCCTGGTGGGCAACGAGCTGTTCGTGGCCAACGCCGATGCGGTGGTGAAGCTGCCGTACCGCACCGGCGACCTGCGTGCCGCCGGCCCGCCGGTCCGGGTGACTGACCTGCCGGGCGGCCCGATCAACCACCACTGGACCAAGAACCTGATTGCCAGTGCCGACGGCGGCCGCCTGTACGTGACCGTGGGCTCCAACAGCAACGTGGCCGAGAACGGCCTGGAGGCCGAGGAGGGCCGCGCCGCGATCTGGGAGGTCGACCGCGCCAGCGGCCGCAAGCGCCTGTATGCCAGCGGCCTGCGCAACCCGAACGGCCTGGCCTGGGAGCCGCAGACCCGGGCCCTGTGGACGGTGGTCAACGAGCGCGACGAACTGGGCAACGACCTGGTGCCCGACTACCTCACCAGCGTGCGCGACGGCGCCTTCTACGGCTGGCCCTGGAGCTACTGGGGCAGCCATGTCGACACCCGCGTGCAGCCGGCCCGCCCCGAGATGGTGGCGCGGGCGGTGGCGCCCGACTTCGGCCTCGGCTCGCACCACGCGCCGCTCGGCCTGGCCTTCGCCGACGGCCGCCAGCCGGCCCCGTTCGCCGCCGGCGCCTTCATCGGCGAGCACGGCTCCTGGAACCGCAAGCCGCGCGTGGGCTACCGGGTCAGCTTCGTGCCGTTCGCCGGCGGCAAGCCGTCGGGGCCGCCGGTCGACTTCCTCACCGGCTTCGTCAGCCCGGATGGCAAGGCCTGGGGCCGGCCGGTCGGCGTGGCGATCGACAAGGCCGGCGGCGTGCTGGTAGCCGACGATGTCGGCAATGCGGTGTGGCGGGTGGCGGCGGGACGCCGGTGACAGGCGGACACCGCCCTGAGTCGGCCTCCTACCCGGGCAGCGGCAGTGCCGTCTTGTAGCGCACCTGCTTCAGCGCGAAGCTCGAGCGGATCTTCTCGATGCCCGGGATGGGCGTCAGCTGCTCCAGGATGAAGCGCTCCAGCGCCGCGATGTCGGCCACCGCGACGCGGATCAGGTAGTCGCTGTCGCCGGTCATCAGGTAGCACTCCATCACCTCGTCGTGCTCGGCGATGCGGCGCTCGAAGCCGGCCAGCGACTCGCGCGACTGCTCCTTCAGGCTGATGTTGATGAACACCGACAGGCCCAGGCCGACCGCCTTGGGGTCGGCCAGGGCGACGTACTGGCGGATCACGCCGGCCGCTTCCAGCGCCTTGACGCGCGCCAGGCAGGGCGAGGGCGACAGGTGGACGCGCCGCGCCAGCTCGACGTTGGTGAGTGAGCCGTCGTCCTGCAATTCGCGCAGGATGCGCAGGTCGATCGCGTCCAGTTGCATGATCTGCCGAGGATAGCCGACTCGGCAGGAGAAGATGCTGGCCCGGCGCGCAAGTGGGCCACATTCGACACACCATCCCGCGCCGGCGCGCCTACAGTGGCGCGCATGACAGACCACAGCCTGCACCGCTTCCTGCTCGCGCCCGGCGCCGACAGCGACCCCGCCGAGACGGCCGAATGGCGTGACGCCCTGGCGGCGCTGGTGGCCAACGAAGGCCCGGCCCGTGCCCGCTTCATCCTCGACCAGCTGGCCGTCCAGGCCCGCACGCCCCAGGTGGCCTGGTCGCCCGAGCTGGTGACGCCGTACGTCAACAGCATCGCGGTGGAGCAGCAGCCGCCCTTCCCGGGCGACCTGGCGATCGAGGAGCGGCTGGCCTCGCTGATGCGCTGGAACGCGCTGGCGATGGTGGCCAAGGCCAATGCCGCCTACGGCGAGCTGGGCGGCCACATCGCCAGCTACGCCAGCGCGGCCGACCTGTTCGAGGTCGGCTTCCACCACTTCTTCCAGGCCCGCAACGACAAGCAGGGCGGCGACCTGGTGTTCTTCCAGCCGCACAGCGCCCCGGGCGTCTATGCGCGCGCCTTCCTGGAAGGGCGGCTGACCGCCGACGACCTGGCGCACTACCGCCAGGAGATCAGCGCGCCGCAGGCCGGCGCCCGCGGGCTGTCGAGCTACCCGCACCCCTGGCTGATGCCGGACTTCTGGCAGTTCCCGACCGGCTCCATGGGCATCGGGCCGATCAGCTCGATCTACCACGCGCGCTTCATGCGCTACCTCACGCACCGGCAGCTGCTCGATTGCGCCGGCCGCAAGGTCTGGGGCGTGTTCGGCGACGGCGAGATGGACGAGCCCGAGAGCATGAGCGCGCTGACGCTGGCCTCGCGCGAGAAGCTGGACAACCTGGTGTGGGTGGTCAACTGCAACCTGCAGCGCCTGGACGGCCCGGTGCGCGGCAACGGCCGCATCGTCGACGAGCTCGAGAAGCTGTTCCGCGGCGCCGGCTGGCACGTGATCAAGCTGCTGTGGGGCAGCGACTGGGACGGCCTGTTCGCCCGCGACACCGGCGGCGCGCTGGTGCAGGCCTTCGCCCACACCGTCGACGGCCAGATGCAGACCTTCGCCGCCAAGGACGGCCGCTTCAACCGCGACACCTTCTTCGGCCAGAACGAGGCCCTGGCGCGGCTCGCACAGGGCATGACCGACGAACAGATCGACCGCCTCAAGCGCGGCGGCCACGACCTGGTGAAGATCCACGCGGCCTACCACGCGGCCGCCCGCCATGCCGGCCAGCCGGTGGTGGTGCTGGCCCACACCAAGAAGGGCTACGGCATGGGCACGGCCGGCCAGGGCCGCATGACCACCCACAGCCAGAAGAAGCTGGACGAGGCGGCGCTGCTGCAGTTCCGCAACCGTTTCAACCTGCCGATCTCGGACGAGCAGGCCCGGAACCTGGACTTCTACAAGCCGGCCGAGGACAGCGCCGAGATGCGCTACCTGCACGCGCGCCGCCAGGCGCTGGGCGGCTACATGCCGCGGCGCGAATCGGCGGCGCCCCAGCTGCCGGTGCCGGCGCTGGCCGGCTACGCCCAGTTCGCGCTGCAGGCCGGCGGCAAGGAGATGTCGACCACCATGGCCTTCGTGCGCCTGCTGGGCAATCTGCTGAAGGACCGCGCGCTGGGACCGCGCATCGTGCCCATCGTGGCCGACGAGGCGCGCACCTTCGGCATGGCCAACCTGTTCAAGCAGGTCGGCATCTATTCCAGCGTGGGGCAGAAGTACGAGCCGGAGGACATCGGCTCGGTGCTGTCGTACCGCGAGGCGCTGGACGGCCAGATCCTGGAGGAGGGCATCAGCGAGGCCGGCGCCATCGCCAGCTGGACCGCCGCGGCCACCAGCTACAGCGTGCACGGCGTGCCCATGCTGCCGTTCTACATCTACTACTCGATGTTCGGCTTCCAGCGCGTGGGCGACGCGATCTGGGCGGCGGCCGACCAGCGTGCGCGCGGCTTCCTGCTCGGCGCCACCTCGGGCCGCACCACGCTGGGCGGCGAGGGGCTGCAGCACCAGGACGGCAGCAGCCACCTGGTGGCGGCCACCATCCCCAACTGCAGGGCCTACGACCCGGCCTTCGCCGGCGAGCTGGCGGTGCTGGTCGACCACGGCATGCGCGAGATGCTGGTGGAGCAGCAGGACGTCTTCTACTACCTGACCCTGATGAACGAGAACTACGCCCAGCCCGACCTGCCGGCCGGGGCGGAGCAGGGCGTGGTGCGGGGCGGCTACCGCTTCGCCAGCTACGGCGAGGGCGCGCCGCAGCTGACGCTGATGGGGTCGGGCGCCATCCTCACCGAGGTGATCGAGGCGGCGCGGCAACTGGCCGCCGAGGGCATCGCCAGCGAGGTGGTCAGCGTCACCAGCTGGAGCGAGCTGGCCCGCGACGGGCTGGCCTGCGAGCAGCGCAGCCTGGGCGGCGAACCCGGTGCGACGCCCTGGCTGCACGAGCTGCTGGCCGGCCCGGCGCTGCCGGTGGTGGCGGCCACCGACTACGTGCGCGCGGTGCCGGAAGCGATCCGCGCCTTCCTGCCGGCCGGGCGCAGCTACCGCACCCTGGGCACCGACGGCTTCGGCCGCAGCGACACCCGGGCGGCCTTGCGCGGCTGGTTCGGCGTCGACGCGGCGCACGTGGTGCAGGCGGCCCGGCACGCGCTGCGTGGATGAAACCGGCCCCCGATTTCGTTGATGCCGTTGGAGCCCGGGTGACCGCCTGGTCCCGGCCCGCTCACGTCCGTTCCCCAACCCAGAGGAAAACTCGATGCAACGCAAGCTTCTCGCCCTGGTGATCGCCGCGTCCGGCTGCGGCGCCCTGCCGGTGGCGGCCCAGCCCGCCCCCGAAGTGACGCTGACGCGCCTGGACTGCGGCAACGGCTTCAACGACCAGCGGCGCTTCAGCGACACCTTCGCCTACACCGAGCCCAAGGTGCCGTTCACCTTCAGCTGCTACGTCATCAAGCACGGGGACGATTACATGGTCTGGGACACCGGCTACCTGCCGGGGTCCAACCCGAACGCGCCCACCGTGTCCCTGGCCGACCAGCTGGGGCAGCTCAAGATCAGGCCGGAGCAGGTGAAGTACGTCGGCATCAGCCACTTCCACGCCGACCACACCGGCCAGCTCGGCGCGCTGCCGGGCGCGACGCTGCTCATCGGCGACCGTGAGTGGGCCGCCCTCACCGCGCCCAAGCCGATGGCCGGTGCCAACGTCGATGCGTTCAAGCCCTGGATCAGCGGCGGCGCCAAGGTCGAACCGCAGGCGGCCGACAAGGACGTGTTCGGCGACGGCACCGTGACCATCCTGCGCACCCCGGGCCACACGCCCGGCCACCAGGCGCTGCTGGTGCGGCTGAAGGACAAGGGCCCGGTCATCCTGGTGGGCGACGCGGCGCATTTCCACGAGAACTACCAGAACAACGGCGTGCCCAGCTTCAACTACGACCGGGCCGAGACGCTGGCCTCGCTCGAGCGCCTCAAGCAGATCGAGAAGAACCTCAAGGCCACGGTCATCATCCAGCACGACCCGCGCGACATCGGCAAGCTGCCGGCGTTCCCGGTCGCCGCCCGCTAGGCAACACCAGCCGCCGCGCGGACATCCCGGCGCGGCGGCCCCACCGCCATGGACCTGCTCCAGCCCCTGCGCACCGTCGACGCCGGCGTGCTCTCGGTCGCCTACCACGAGGCCGGCCCGGTCGACGGGCCGGCCGTCGTCCTGCTGCACGGCTTCCCGTACGACATCCACGCCTATGCGCAGGTGGTGCCGCCGCTGGTGCAGGCCGGTTGCCGCGTCGTCGTGCCCTACCTGCGCGGCTATGGTGCCACCCGCTTCCTGCATGCCGACACGCCGCGCTCGGGCGAGCAGGCCGCCCTGGGCGCCGACCTGCTGGCGCTGCTGGACGCGCTGGCGGTGCCGCGCGCGGTGCTGGCCGGCTACGACTGGGGCGGGCGCGCCTGCTGCGTGGTCGCGGCGCTGTGGCCGCAGCGCTGCGCCGGACTGGTCTCGCTCAACAGCTACAACATCTTCGACCACGCGCGCGCCCTGGAGCCGGACACGCCGGAGAACGAGCGCCGGCTCTGGTACCAGTACTACTTCCATTCCGAGCGCGGCCGCGAGGGGCTGCGGCGCGACCGGCGCGGCATCGCCCGGCTGCTGTGGCAGACCTGGTCGCCGACCTGGGCCTTCGACGACGCCACCTTCGAGCGCTCGGCGGCCGCCTTCGACCACCCCGACTTCGTCGACGTGGTCATCCACTCCTACCGGCACCGCTACAACCTGGTCGCCGGCGACCCGGCCTATGCCGAGATCGAGCGCCGCCTGGCCGCGCTGCCGCCGATCGGCGTGCCCGCGATCACCTTCGACGGCGCCGACGACGGCGTGCGCCCGCCGGCACCGGCGGCGGCGCAGGCCCTCCGCTTCAGCGGCCGCCGCGAGCACCGCGTCGTGCCGGGGGTCGGGCACAACCTGCCGCAGGAGGCGCCGGGCGCGTTCGCGCAGGCGGTGCTCGAGCTGGTGCGGTCGGGCTGAGGCGGCCGTCGGGGCGAACTACCATTGGCGCCCATGACACTGCCATCCCGCTTCTGGGCCGACCTCTCGACGCGCGACTTCGCCCGCCTGCAGCGCACCGGGGCGGCCGCCGAGACCATCGCCGTGCTCCCGGTGGCGGCCATCGAGCAGCACGGGCCGCACCTGCCGGTGAGCGTGGACACCACGCTGGTCGACGGCGTCATCGCGGCCAGCCTGCCGCACCTGCCGGCCGGGCTGCCGGTGCTGTTCCTGCCCACGCAGGCAGTGGGCAAGAGCAACGAGCACCAGCGCTTCCCGGGCACGCTCACGCTGTCGGCCGAGACGCTGATCCGGCTGTGGACCGAGATCGGCGAATCGGTGGCGCGGGCCGGGGTGCGCAAGCTGGTGCTGTTCAACTCGCATGGCGGCCAGGTCAGCGTGATGGACATCGTGGCGCGCGACCTGCGCACCCGCTGCGAGCTGGTGGTGTTCTCCACCAACTGGTTCACGCTGCCGCTGGGCGAAGCGGTCAACGGGCAGTTCAGCGCCCACGAGCACCGCTTCGGCATCCACGCCGGCGACATGGAGACCTCGATGATGCTGGCGCTGCGCCCGCAGTTCGTCGACATGGGGCAGGCGCGCGACTTCCGCTCCAGCGCGCAGGACCGCAACGCCCGCTTCCCCATCCTGGGCAACGGCAGCAGCGCCAAGCTGGGCTGGCAGGTGCAGGACTACAACCCCATGGGCGCGGCCGGCAATGCGACGCTGGCCACCGCCGAGAAGGGCCGCAGCGTGGTCGAGGCCGCCGGCCGGCAGCTCGCGCTGCTGCTGCAGGAGATCGGCCAGCTGCCGCTGTCGACGCTGGTCGAAACGCCCACCATCCCGGAATGAGCGCGCCGCACGGATCCGCGCTGCTGGAGTTGCGCGGCGTCGAGAAGCGCTATGCCAACGGCACGGTCGCGGTGCAGGACCTGTCGGTCGCCATCGGCCGGCACGAGTTCGTCTCCTTCCTCGGCCCCAGCGGCTGCGGCAAGAGCACGGCGCTGAAGATGATCGCCGGCCTGTCGGCGCCGTCCGGCGGCGAGATCCGCTGGGGTGCCGCGCCCGCCGGCGGTGGCGGCACCGGCCATGCGATCGGCTTCGTGTTCCAGGAGCCCACCCTGATGCCCTGGGCGACGGTGGTCGACAACGTCTGGCTGCCGCTGCGGCTGGCCGGCGTGTCGCGCGCGGCGGCCCGCGCCGACATCGAGGCGGTCCTGGCCACCGTGGGCCTGTCGCAGTTCGCCCACGTCTACCCGCGCGAGCTGTCGGGCGGCATGAAGATGCGGGTGTCGATCGCGCGCGCCATGGTCACCCGGCCGCGGGTGCTGCTGATGGACGAGCCGTTCGCCGCGCTCGACGAGATGACGCGCTTCAAGCTGAACAACGACACGCTGGCGCTCTGGCAGGCCAACCCCTTCACCACCCTGTTCGTCACCCACAGCGTCTACGAGGCGGTGTACCTGTCGACGCGCATCGTGGTGATGGCGGCCCGGCCGGGCCGGGTGGTCAGCGAGATCGCGGTCGACGAGCCCTATCCGCGCAGCGAGGCGTTCCGCACCTCGGCGCGCTACAACGCGCTGTGCGTCCAGGTCTCGGGCGCGCTGCAGGCGGCGGGGGCCACCCATGGCTGACCTGCAGGGCGCCCGCACCGTGCGGCCCAAGGCCGGCGTGCCGCTGCACCAGCGGCCCTGGCTGCGGGTGGCGCTGCCGGTGCTGCTGTTCGCGCTGGCGCTGGGCGGCTGGGAGGCCTTCGTGCGCATCCGCCAGATCCCGCACTACATCCTGCCGGCGCCCTCGCTGGTGGCCGTCACGCTGTGGGACAACCTCGGCTCGCTCATGACCAGCTGGCTGTTCACCATCAAGATCACCGTCGGGGCGCTGCTGCTGGCGGTGCTGGGCGGGGTGCTGCTGGCCATGCTGTTCGCGCTCAGCCGCTGGGTGGAGCTGAGCCTGTTCCCGTTCGCCATCGTGCTGCAGGTCACGCCCATCGTGGCCATCGCGCCGCTGATCCTGATCTTCGTCGACAGCACCACCGCGGCCCTGCTCATCTGCGCCTGGATCGTGGCCTTCTTCCCCATCCTGTCCAACACCGTGGCCGGCCTGCGCAGCGCCGACCTGAACCTGCGCGACCTGTTCCGCCTGTACCGCGCCAGCCCCTGGCAGACGCTGCGCCACCTGCTCGTCCCGTCGGCGCTGCCCTACTTCATCGCCGGCCTGAAGATCGCCGGCGGCCTGAGCCTGATCGGCGCCGTGGTGGCCGAATTCACGGCCGGCGCGGCCGGCAAGGAGACCGGGCTGGCCTCGCGCATCCTGGAGGCCAGCTTCCGCACCGAGATCCCCAAGATGTTCGCCGCCCTGGTGCTGGTGTCGCTGACCGGCATCGGCATCTTCCTGGTGTTCAACCTGGTGGCACGTCTCGTGCTGGGCAAGTGGCACGAATCCGAGGCCGGACACGACCGCTGATGCACCTCCACCGCCTCCTGGTCCCTGCGCGCGTGCGCGCCTTCGACGACGGCCGGCCCGACAGCCAGGCCTACGACGTCGTGCTCGACGGCGCCTGCGTCGCCGCCATCACCCCGGTCGACGGCCCGGCCCAGGGCCTGCTGCTGCCGGCGCTGGTCGACGCCCACACCCATCTGGACAAGAGCTACACGGTCGAGCGCGTCGGCGCCGTGCAGGGTGACCTGTTCGCCGCCATCGCCGCGATGGCGCAGGCCCGCGAGGCGTTCACGGCGGCCGACCTGCACGCGCGCATGGGGCGCGCGCTCGACGACGCCTGGCGCTGCGGCACGCGTGCCCTGCGCACCCACCTCGACTGGTGGCAGGCCGCCCCGCCGGCGGCGCTGCCGGTGTTCGAGCACCTGCGCCGGGAATGGGCCGGCCGCATCGAACTGCAGTGCGTCGCGCTCACCCCGCTGGACCTGTTCGACGACGCCGCCGCCGGCGCGGCGATCGCGCGCGAGGTCGCCCGCGTGCAGGGCGTCCTCGGTGCCTTCGTCTACCGCAACGCCGACCTCGGGCGCAAGCTGGACCGGGTGTTCGAGCTGGCGCACCAGCACGGCCTGGCCCTCGACTTCCACGTCGACGAGGGCCTGCACCCGGATGCCACCGGCCTGGCCGCCATCGCCGCGCTGGCGGCGCGCGGCGGCGACGGGGGCCGCGTCACCTGTTCGCACTGCTGTTCGCTGTCGGTGCAGCCCGACGCGCAGGCCGCGGCCACGCTCGCCGCCTGCGTCCAGGCCGGCCTGCACCTGGTCGCGCTGCCCACCACCAACCTGTACCTGCAGGGCGCCTGGGACCGCACGCCGGTCGAGCGCGGCATCACCCGCCTGCGCGAAGCGGCGGCCCAGGGCCTGCGCGGCTGCATCGCCACCGACAACGTGGCCGACGGCTTCTATCCCTACGGCAGCTACGACCTGCTGGAGTCCTGGTGCCTGGGCGTGCAGGTCGCGCACCTGGCGCCCGCGCTCGACTGGATCGACGCCGTCACCACCGCGCCGGCACGGGCCCTGGGCCTGGCCTGGGACGGCCGCCTCGCGCCCGGCTGCCCGGCCGACCTGGTGCAGCTGGCCGCGCGCACGCCCTACGACCTGTTGTCCCAGGCCGGACGCCGCCGCACGGTGATCCGGGCCGGCCGCCCGCTATGACCGGCACCGATTCCCGCCTGCGCGCCGACCGCCTGCAGGCCTTCCGCGCCGCCATCGCCGGCATCGCCTGCAGCGACGATCCCGCCCTGCTCGAGGCCAAGAGCCGCGACTACGCCTGGTACAGCCCGGTGCTGCAGGTACTGCTGGACGGCAAGCGCGGCGAGCTGGTGGTGCGGCCGACGACGGAAGAGGAGGTGATCCGCGTCGCCGCCGCCTGCGCCCGGCAGCGCCTGCCCCTGACCGTGCGCGGCGGCGGCACCGGCAACTACGGCCAGTGCGTGCCGCTGGAGGGCGGCGTGATCCTGGACATCACCGGCCTGGACCGCGTGCTCGAGGTGCAGCCGGGCAGCGTGCTGTGCGAGGCCGGCATCCTCATCCTCGAGCTGGAACGGGCGGTGCATGCGCACCCGGCGGTGCCCGGCGGCCAGGAGCTGCTGATGTACCCCAGCACGCGCGACATCGCCACCATCGGCGGCTTCATCGCCGGCGGCTACGGCGGCACCGGCACGGTGCGCAACGGCATCCTGAAGGACCCCGGCAACGTCTCGCTGATCCGGGTGGTGACGCTGGAGGAGGAGCCGCGCGTGATCGAGCTGCACGGCGCCGACATCCAGAAGGTGCACCACGCCTTCGGCACCAACGGCATCATCACCCGGCTGCGGCTGGCTTTGAAGCCGGCGGTGGACTGGGTGCACCACATCGCCCTGTACCCCAGCTACGCCGGCGCGCTGCGCTTCGGCTGCCAGGCCACCGAGGCGATCGGCACCACGCTCGACGCCTTCCTGATCACCGCGGTCGACCGGCGTTTCGCGCCCTACTACGAATCCGAGTTCGGCCACCGCTTCCCGCCCGACGGCGACGCCGTGTTCGCCATGGTCAACCCGGCCTGCCTGGGACGCTGGCGCGAGCTGATGCGCCAGCACGGCGGGCGCGAGACGATGGCGCTGACCGAGCCCGAGCTGAAGGCGCAGGGCCTGTCGCCGGCCTTCGAGTGCGCCTGGAACCACACCACCCTGATGGCGCTGCGGCAGGACAAGAGCTGGACCAACCTGCAGACCGTCTACCCCTGGGTGCCCGGCCAGGGCATCGACATCGACCTGGTGCAGCGCCAGATGGACCGCTACGGCGACGAGGTGGTGATGCACCACGAGTTCGGCCGCAACGCCGACGGCTGCGTGTCCTTCGGGCTGCCGCTGGTGAGCTACTTCGGCAAGGAGCGGCTGTACGAGATCATTCGTGAGCACGAGGCCGACGGCTGCCTGGTGTTCGACAACCACGTCTACACGATCGAGGACGGCGGCATGAAGACCATCGACACCGCCCAGATCGACTTCAAGAAGGTGGCCGACCCGCACGGGCTGATGAATCCGGGCAAGACGCGCGGCTGGCTGCCGGCCTACGCCCGGCCCTAGGCAAACCCTCTGCCACCGCCGGCCACCCTTGTGGAAGCATGCGCAGCGTTCCCGATCGACCCAGGAGATATCCCATGACCCGCTCCCTCGTCCGCCCGCTCGCCGTGCTGGCGCTCGCCCTGTCGGCCGGCGCCGTGTCCGCCCAGGAGAAGGTGGTGTTCGCCACCAACTGGAAGGCCCAGCCCGGCCATGGCGGCTTCTACCAGGCGCTGGTGGACGGCACCTACAAGAGGTACGGGCTGGACGTCGACATCCAGCAGGGCGGGCCGCAGGTGAACAACCGGCCGCTGCTGGCCACCGGCAAGATCGACTTCCTGATGACGGGCAACCTGCTGCAGACGTTCGACAACGTCAAGAACGGCGTGCCCACCACGGTGGTCGCGGCCATCTTCCAGAAGGACCCGCAGGCCATCTTCGCCCACCCGAACCAGGGCTACACCAAGTTCACCGACCTGGCCAAGGCGCCCACGGTGTTCATCGGCAAGGACGGCCAGTTCAGCTTCTGGCAGTGGATGAAGGCGGAGTACGGCTTCAAGGACGAGCAGCTCAAGCCCTACACGTTCAACGTCGGCCCGTTCCTGGCCGACAAGAAGTCGGCCCAGCAGGGCTACTCCATCGCCGAGCCGATCTCCATCAGGAAGCAGGCCGGCTTCGACCCGCTGGTGTTCCTGCTGGCCGACAGCGGTTTCTCGACCTACAGCACCACCATCGAGACGCGGCTGGACATGGTGCAGAAGAAGCCCGAGACGGTGCGCAAGTTCGTCGAGGCCTCCATCATCGGCTGGTACAACTACCTGTACGGCGACAACAAGGCGGCCAACGACATGCTCGCCAGGCTGAACCCGGAGAACGACGCTGCCGCCGTCCAGGGCGGCATCGAGTTGATGAAGAAGTACGGCATCGTCGACAGCGGCGACGCGCTGGCCCGGGGCATCGGCACCATGAACGAGGCGCGCATCAAGGACTTCTACGACAAGATGGTCAAGGCCGGCCTGTACAAGGCGGGCGAGGTCGACCTGTCCAAGGTCGCCACCACCCAGTTCGTCAACAAGGGGGCCGGCCTCGACGTGAAGAAGAAGCTCGCGGGCGGCAAGTGAGCGGGTCCCCGAGGAGTTGCGCATGACCGTCGGCAAGCCCCTGGCCAACTACGCGGCGGCGCGGCGCGCCGGCGACTGGGTGTTCCTCTCGGGGGTCATCGCGGTCGATCCGGGGCGCGCGGTGGTCACCCGCTTCGAGCAGCTGCCCGAGCCCGCGCGTGCCGAGCTGCGCGGGCTCGGCTACGACACCGGCCAGATGTCGGTCGACGTGCACGAGGCGCCCATCGTGGCCCAGAGCTGGTACGTGCTGGACCGCATCCGCACCATCGCCGCCGAGCACGGCGCCGGCATGGACTCCGTGGTGCGGCTGGTGCAGTACCTGCGCGACCTGCGCCAGTACCCGGCCTACAACCGGGTGCGCGGACTGTTCTTCGCGCAGCCGGTGGTCAGCACGGTGGTGGAGGTCAGCCGCATGCTGCCCTCGGACGAGGTGCTGGTCGAGGTCGAGGCCACGCTGTACCTGGGCGCCTGAGCCGCGCCGTCGTTGCCGTCCTACGGTGGCTTGCGACGCCGCTGATGGCGGTGCGCCCGCTCCTGCCTAGAGTGGTCCCTTCACACAGCAGGAGCGATCGATGGCCACCGTGGCAGACGTGATGACGCGCGACGTGCGCAGCATGACCCCGCAGGACACCTTGGGTGATGCGGCCAAGTTGATGGACGAGCTCAACGTCGGCGTGGTGCCGATCTGCGACGGCGAACGGCTGGTCGGGGTGGTGACCGACCGCGACATCGTGGTGCGCGGGCTGGCGCGCGACGCCGACCCTGCGCACGGCAAGCTGGCCGACGTGATGAGCGGGCACGTGCGCACGGCGCGCCAGGATGACGACCTCGACGACGTGCTGGCCGAGATGGCCAGCGCGCAGATCCGCCGCATGCCGGTGGTCGACGGCCAGGACCGGCTGGTGGGCATCCTGTCGATCGGCGACATCGCCGCCAAGCGCCCCGAGGAGGAGGGCGACGTCGGCCAGTCCCTGGGCGGCATCTCGTCGCCCGCCGAGCCGGACCGCTCCGGCCCCGAGGGCGTGCAGGGCCGCAGCCCGGCCAGTTCCTGAGCCGGTGGGGGTCAGGCGCCGGCCGGCGGCGACGTCCGCAGCCAGGCGAGCAGCACCCCCAGCGCCAGCAGCAGCGCCAGCGACGAGGCGACCAGGGAGGCGTGGATGCCGACGGCACTGCCGCCCAGGCCGACCGTGATGCCGGCGAAGGCGCGCAGGCCCAGCGCCGCCATGTTGAAGACGCCGATCACCCGCCCGCGCGCCGCCGTCGGCGCGTGCAGCTGCACCAGCGCCTGCGCCATCGAGCTGAACGCCAGCTCGAACACGCCGGCGGCGAACAGCAGCACCAGCGCCAGCGGATAGGAGCCGGTGGCGCCGAAGCCGGCCAGGGCGCAGCACCACAGCATGGCCAGGCCGAGCGCGGTGCCGGCCGCCGGCCGCAGCAGGCCGCCGCGGGTCTCCAGCAGCAAGCCGGCCAGCAGGGCGCCGGCGGCGTCGGCGGCCAGCAGCATGCTGTAGGTGGCGCCGGCCTCGCCGTGGCCGAGGTCGCTGGCGAAGCCGGGCATCTGGGCCTGGTAGCTGTTGCCCACCAGCAGCGAGGCCAGCCCGGCCAGCGCGATCATGGACACCAGCCGCCGGTCGGCGCGGATCTCGCCCAGCGTGCGCGCGATGTCGGCCAGGCCGCGCACGGCGCGCGCCGGCGCCGCCGCGGCGGCCCGGAAGCGCGGCCCGTAGGGCGCCTTCCACAGCCACAGCACGTTGGGCAGGAAGAACAGCACGTTGAGCAGCAGGCCCCAGCGCGGCCCCGCGGTGGCCATGAGGGCGCCGCCGACCGCCGGACCGACCAGCACGCCCAGCGAGCGCGCGGTCGCCAGCAGGCGCACGGCGCTGGGCAGGTCGGGCGCCGGCACCACGTCGTACAGCAGCATCTGGGTGGCGCCCTGCCACAGCACGCCGGCGCAGCCGTGCACGACCAGCAGGGCCATGGCGTGCCACAGCTGCAGCGTGTCGGTGATGAGGAAGTACGCCCAGCCGGCCGAGGCCAGCATGAACAGCCCCATGCCGCACTGGATGATGCGGCGCGGATCGAAGCGGTCGGCCAGCGCGCCCACCGGCACCGAGAACAGCAGGAAGGGCAGCCAGTGCGACACCACCGCGAAGCCGCCCAGCGCCGGCGACTGGAACTTCTGGAACGCCATCCAGTAGCTGATCACGTGCTCGACGTTGTCGGCCATCATGGCCAGCAGGAAGAAGCCGACCTGGGCGCGGAAGCCCGGATGCCGCAGGGCGGCGAACGAGGTCCGGGAGGGGGCGGGTGGCGAAGCGGTGGTGGCCATGCGGGAGGGCGCGCGGGCGGCGCGCGAGGCCGCGATGCTACCTGCGCCGGCGCCTCAGTGCCCGGCGGCGGCGCGCAGGCCGCCCTGCAGCAGCCGCCGGGCCTCGGCCGGCCCGCCCCGGCCCAGCACCTCGAAGCGCACGCCCTTCTGGGCGTTGTAGAAGGCGAAGAAGCGCTCGACCTCGTCCAGCACCGCCGGCGGAATGTCGGCCAGCTTCTTCCAGTGGCCGTAGCGGTGGCTGGCACGCCCCACGGCCAGCAGGCGGTCGTTGCGCCGGACCGGCACGCCGGCGGCCTTCTGGCGCGCCAGGATCACGCCCAGCATCCGGCACGCGACCACCGTGCCGGGCGGGACCGGTTCGTCCAGGAACAGCAGCACGTCCAGCGGGTCGCCGTCCTCGCCGCGGGTCGAGGGCACGAAGCCGAAGTCGTACGGGAAGGCCGTGCCCAGCGGTAGCACCGCGTGCAGTTCCAGCACGCCCAGCGCCGGCTGCCACTTGAGCTTGTTGCGGGTGCCGGCCGGCGCCTCCACCACGGCACGCCAGCAACCCTCGTCGTCGCGCGCGGGCAGCTGGTCCAGGGCAGGCAGGGCGGCCATGAGGCCAGCTTAGGCCGCGCCGTGCCGGACGCCCTGTAGGCCCGCGGCGCATCTGCCGCCGCCGTGCCGGGCCGGCGTGGAGGAGCCGGCGTTGGGGGGCCGCGCTGGCCGGTGGCGCGGGCGACCCGGCTCGCCTAGGATGGCCGCATGGACACCAAACCCCCGCTGCCGCCGTTCACCGGCGCGACCGCTGCCCAGAAGGTGCGCCTGGCCGAGGACGCCTGGAACTCGCGCGACCCGTCCCGGGTGGTGCAGGTCTACACCGAGGACACCGTGTGGCGCAACCGGGCCGAGTTCCCGGTCGGGCGCGAGCAGGTGCGGCAGTTCCTCGAGCGCAAGTGGGCGCGCGAGCTGGACTACCGCCTGATCAAGGAGCTCTGGGCCTGGAGCGGCGAGCGCATCGCGGTGCGCTTCGCCTACGAGTGGCATGACGACTCGGGCCACTGGTTCCGCAGCTACGGCAACGAGAACTGGGAGTTCACGCCGCAGGGCCTGATGCGGCGGCGCTTCGCCAGCATCAACGACCTGCCGATCGCCGAGGCCGACCGCAAGTTCCACTGGCCGCTCGGGCGGCGGCCGGAGGCGCACCCGGGGCTGAGCGAGCTGGGGCTCTGAGCGGCGGCGCGGCGAACGCACGCCGCCGATGGCATGGCCGTTGCTTCGCGAGTGGGGTGCGCGCCCTGCGGCGGGGCGCCACGTCCACCACGCAAGGAGAACACGGATGAACCGCAACGCCATCACCGAGAAGATCATCGCCACCAAGGTGTCCCGGGGCATCACCTGGGACGAGGTCGCGCACAAGGTCGGCCAGTCCAAGGAGTGGACGACCGCGCTGTGCCTGGGGCAGATGACGGCGAACGCGGAGCAGGCGCAGGCCGTCGGCGACCTGTTCGGCCTGAGCGAGGAGGAGCGCAAGTGGCTGCAGGTGGTCCCGTACAAGGGCTCGCTGCCCACCGCGGTGCCGACCGACCCGCTGATCTACCGCTGGTACGAGATCGTCAACGTGTACGGCACCACGATCAAGGAATTGATCCACGAGGAGTTCGGCGACGGCATCATGAGTGCCATCGATTTCTCGATGGACATCACGCGCGAGGCCGACCCCAGGGGCGATCGGGTGAGCGTGCTGCTCTCGGGCAAGTTCCTGCCCTACAAGACCTACTGAATGCGCAAGGGCCGCCCACAGGCGGCCCCGTCGTCGAACCGGCCCGCGGGCCGGCGCGGGCTCACTGCGCGGCGGCCTTCTTGCGGTTCTGGCTGCGGGCCTGGCCACCCTTGCGGCCGGCCTCGCGGGCTTCTTCCGACGTGAATTCGTGCGCCGTGCCCTTTTCGTGGGCGGCCTTGCCGCCCTCGCTCGCGATCTGGCGCTGCCGCTCCGGATCCATCGAGGCGAAGCCGCGGTTCGACGTCTTGCCGCCCGAACTGCCCTGGTTGTTCGATGCCATGTGGGTACTCCTGAAAAAAAGCGTGAGGGGACGATTGCATGGCGGCCGTGTGCCGACCACGAAGGCATTTGGATGGCAAAGCAGAGAAGGGCTCGTCAGGGGGCGATGGTGACCCCTGTAGGACTTGGCCTTGCTGGGTTACATCCAGTCAACGCCTGTAGCGGGTGCTAGCGTTTTGGAAGCACGGAAGCGTGAAGTCGGTCCAGGAGCGCGCCCGCTTCCGGGCCCGCATCGCGCCCTTGCGCGGGGTCGGCGAGCAGGCTTTCGAGCAGCCTCGTGACATGCGCGGCCGACGGTTGCACGGGGCCGAAAAAGCGCGCCCGCGAGCCCTGCGCGACCAGCAGGGTGGGGAAGGTCTCGATGTCGACGTCACCCATGGCGTCGGCTTCGTCCTCGACGTCCACCCAGTCGAAGAGCACGTGCGGATGGCGTGCCATCAGCTCCTCGAAGATGCCCGTCCATTCGCGGCAGACGCCGCACCAGTCGGCACACAGGCAGATCACCCGCAGCGGGGCGGGCGCGGTGGCGGCGGCATGCGGGAGGGCCATCGCCCGAGTGTACGGAACCGCAGCTCCTGGCTCAGGCGTAGGTGATCCAGTCGCGCAGCTCGGGGGCATCCAGGTGGGGCAGGGCGTTGAAGGCCACCAGCGCATGGCGCTTGGGCGTGAAGGCGAACTCGGTCACCGACGTGTTGCGGATGCGCAGGTTCAACTCGATGGTGGTCTCGGGGCTGGTGCCCAGCACATGCCCGACCGCAGTGGCGATGGGGCCGCCGCTGGTGACCAGCAGCACCGACTGGCCGTAGTGATTGGCCCGCACATGGTCCAGCGCGCCGGCCACGCCGGCCGCCCAGTCGCGGTAGCTCGGCATGCCGCGCGGGCTGACGACGCCGGCCATCCACTGCGCCAGGCCGTCGCGCAGCAGCCGGAAGTGGTGCCGCACCATCTCCGGCGAGGTCGGCTTGTCCAGCGGCTGCGGGTGGATGGCGGCGATGACGGCATCGGCGTCGTACTCGTTCAGGCCCTCCCAGTCGAGGTGCCCGCCCGCATGGTCCATGCCTTCCAGGATGCCGGCCAGGGTCTGCTTGTGGCGCTGGAGCGTGCCGGCGATCAGGCCGTCGAAGCGGATGCCCTGGTGGGCGAACCACTCGCCCAGGCGCACGCTCTGGCGACGGCCGAGGTCGCTGAGCTGGTCGTAGTCGGCGGCGCCGAACGACGCCTGCCCGTGTCGAACGAGGTAGAGGGTGCCCATGCGGGGATTCTGGCGAGGCGGGCGCGGCGCCGTCGTCCCCGCCGCGACTGTCGTGCGGGCGACGCGATCCGACGGCGGCTTCCTGCGCCCGTCAGACCATCGCCACGGCACCGGCAAGGCCCCGGCGCGCAAGGCGCCCGTGCGCAAGAACCACGCGCTCGACCGCGCGCAAGCACCCCCGCGGCGAGCGCGCCGCGGCCCGCCGGGACGGGCGGCGTCAGGCCTGGGCGGCGTGTGCCTGCATCCGGCTCGTCGGTCCGGTGGCGGCCAGGGCGGCCTGCCGGCCGCGGATGTGGTTGTGCGCCAGCAATTGCGCGCTGGCCAGGGCGGCTTCCGGGGTGTCGAACAGGCCGCCGCCGCACAGGTGGGCGCAGCAGCCGGGTTCCTCGCACAGGGTGGCGAGCCAGAAGCTCGCCGGACGGCTGCAGCACACCTTGGCGAACCCGAGGTAGCGGCCGGAGCCGGCGCCCATCTCGGAGGCGGAACTGGCGACGTAGCAGCCGTCGAACGGCCCGGTGACACGATCCATGAATCCACTCCTGGCGCCGTGATGCTGGCGCGAGGGTGGGAATTTAGGGGGGCGGAGCTGACAGCGGTGTAGGACGGTGCCGACGCTGGGCAAGGACCCGGGCGAACACGTCGGCATCGACGTTGCCGCCGGTGAGGGCCACGCCGACGCTGCGGCCGGCCAGCCGCGGCCCCTGCTGCAGCACCGCCGCCAACGCCGCCGCGCCGGCGCCCTCGGCCACGTTGTGGGTGGCGTCGAAGAGCAGCCGCATGGCCTCGGCGACCTCGTCGTCGGTGACTGCGACCACGTCGTCGGCCTCGCGCTGCAGGACCTCCAGCGCCTGCGGGTCGGCCAGCCGGCAGGCCATGCCGTCGGCCAGCTCGGTGGTGACCGGTGCCGCCACCACGCGCCCGGCGCGCAGCGAATCGAGGTAGGTGGTCGCATGGGCCGACACCACCCCGACCAGCGCGCTGCGCGCGCCGCAATGGGCCCGGGCGGCGGCCGCGGCGCAGAAGCCCGAGCCCAGGCCGATCGGGATGAACACCACGTCGGGCTCGCTGCCGCGGGCGAAGCTGCTGAAGAATTCGAGCCAGGCGGTGGCCACGCCCACGACCAGGTCGCGGTGGAACGAGGGCACGAGATGCAGGCCCTGCTCGCCGGCCAGCTGCAGGGCATGCTCGCGCGCGGCCTGGAAGTCATCGCCGTGCTCGACCAGCCGCACCCCCAGGGCGCGCATGGCCGCGTTCTTGCCGCTCGAGTTGCCGTGCGGCACGACGATGGTGGCGGGCAGGCCGTGCAGCCGGGCGGCGTAGCCGACCGACTGGCCATGGTTGCCGCGGGTGGCGCCGGCCACGCCGGCCAGGCCGGGATGCCGGCGCGCCAGGGCCTCGAAGTAGGTCAGGCCGCCGCGCACCTTGAAGGCGCCGGCGGCCGTGTGGTTCTCGTGCTTGACCCACACCGGGCAGCCCAGCCGCTCGCGCAGCAGTGGCCAGGCGAACTGCGGCGTGGGCGCCAGGTGGGCGTAGACCGTCCGGCGGGCGGCCTCGAGGGTGGCGGCGTCGAACCGCACTCAGGCGCCCGACTGCAGCCGCACCGGCCCGCGCGGGCCGTGCAGGGTGGCGCAGACCGAGGCCGGGCCGCCCTCGACGCCGACCTGGTCCAGCCCGATGGCGTCGAGCGCCTCGCGCAGCTCGGCCGCCTGCGGGTGGCGCACGGCCAGGCCGTGCAGCGTCACGCCACTGTCGGGAAGGGCCGAGGCCGGATGGGTGTCGCCCCACTCGATCAGCGTCGGCAGGCAGCCGTCGAACAGGCGGGCGCCGTCGTCGCGCACGGTGATGCGCCACTCGAGCAGCCCGCGCGGCGTCATGCGCGAGGCGGCGGTCGGCGTGCCGCGGTCGATGCCCAGCCGGGCCAGCGCGGCCACGGCGGCCTGCACGTCGGGCACCTGGGCGACCCAGTGCACGAGACGGGGGCCGCGCTGGCGCAGGTCCTGGCGCAGCGCCGCATCGTCGAGGTCGAACCAGCGGCGCCGGCCCGGCGGCCTGGCCTGCGGGTCGACCGCGATGACCTCGCAATAGGCGCGCGGATAGTTCACGGTCGCGATGCGCAGCAGCTGGTTGTGCGTGCCCATCAGCGGATGCTGCCCGCCCGGGCCGGGCACCACGCCCAGGGTGCGTTCGCACCAGGCGGCGCCCTGGGCCAGGGTGTCGGCGGCGATGACGAGGTGGTCGAGGCGGGCCGGCATGGTCACAGCGCCACCTCGCCGGCGATGCAGCTGACCGAGGCGCCGCCGATCCAGATCGTGTCGCCGTCGCGTTCGGCATGCACGCGGCCGAGGCGACCGAGCGCGGTGCCCTGCGCGGCGACATAGCGGGCCGGGGCCAGTCCGGCGCCCATCAGCCACTGGGCCAGGGCGGCGTTCAGGCTGCCGGTGACCGGGTCTTCGGCGATGCCGGCATGGCCGGGAAAGAAGGCGCGCACCTCGAAGTCGCTGTCGGCCCCGAGGCCCTGCGGCGCGACGGCGCCGACGAAGCTGCCGGCCAGCAGCGCGCTGTCGGGCTGCAGGGCCAGCACCTGCTCGGCGCTGCGCAGCAGCACGGCGCGCCACGGCGGTCCGTTGTCGCACCAGGCGTGCGCGACGATGTCGGAGCGGGCGATGCGCAAGCCGCGGGCGACATGGTCAAGGTCCGCCTCCGCGAGCGGGCCGCCGCGCAGCAGCGGCGGCGCGGCGAAGGCCAACCGGTCGCCGTCGCGGCGGATGCGCACCAGCCCGGCGCCGCACTCCTGCACGATGAACTCGCCGGCGGGCCGGCCGCCGGCGCGCAGCCAGGCATGGCAGCTGCCGAGCGTGGGATGGCCGGCGAACGGCAGCTCGCGCCCCGGGCAGAAGATGCGCAGCCGGTAGTCGGCGGCCGGGTTCCCGGGCGGCAGCACGAAGGTGGCTTCGGACAGGTTGGTCCAGTCGGTGAAGCGCTGCATGGCCTCGTCCGACAGCCCGCGGCCGTCGAGCACCACGGCCACCGGGTTGCCGCGGTACGGCACCGCGGTGAAGACGTCGACCTGCTGGAAGGGGCGCTGGGCCATGGGCGGACTCCGGGGGTCAGGTCAGGGGCAGGTCGAGGACGCCCCGGGCGGCGGGCAGCGCCGTCATGCGGGCCCACCAGGTGTCCAGGTGGGGCCGGGCCCGCCAGGCCAGCGGCAGGCCGCGCCAGCGGTGCAGCTCGCAGGCGATCGGGATGTCGGCCATGGTCAGCGCGTCGCCGGCCATGAAGGCGCGGCGTTGCAGGTGCGCCTCCAGCAGGTCCCACAGCGGCTCGGTGGCCGCGACCGAGGCATCGACCACCTCCTGGCGGCGCTGGGCCGGTGCCGTGCGCACCAGTTGCAGGAAGGCCTCGCGGCCGGCCTTGTTCAACGTGGTCTGCTGCCAGTCCATCCAGCGCTCGGCGTCGAAGCGCACGCGCAGGTCGCGCGGGTAGAGCAGCCCGTCGGCGTGGCGCGCGCACAGGTAGCGCACGATGACGTTGCTCTCCCACAGCTCGAAGCCGTCGTCCTCGAGCAGGGGCACCAGCGCGTTCGGGTTGCGCGCCAGGTACTCCGGAGTCCGCACGATGCCGAACTCGGAGCCGGCATCGGTGCGCTCGAACGGCAGGTCGAGCAACTGCAGGGTGAGGACCACCTTGCGCACGTTGATCGAGGTGATGCGGCCCCAGACGCGGATCATCGACCGGCTCCCCGCGCGCGGATGGCGGCGGCCAGCGCCCGCACGCCGGTGTCGATCTGCTCGCGGCTGGCGGTCACGAACGACAGCCGCAGCGTGCGCAGCGCCTGGGCATCGGGCGTCTCGTCGGCATAGAACGCGGCGCCCGGCACGAAGGCGACGCCCCGCTCCACCGCCTCGGGCAGCAGCTCGATCGCGCTCATGCCGGCCGGCAGGCGGGCCCACAGGAACATGCCGCCGTCGGGCGCGTTCCATTGCACGTCGAGGCCGCGCATCTCGCGCTCCAGGGCGGCGAGCATGGCGTCGCGCTGCTCGCGGTACAGCGTGCGGATGCGCGGCACGTGGCGGCCCAGGAAGTCGCCCTGCAGCACCTGGTGCGCCATGCGCTGGTTGAAGCTGGGGCTGTGCAGGTCGGCGGCCTGCTTGGCCTGCAGCAGCTTGGGGTAGAGCGCCGGCGGCGCGACCAGGAAGCCCAGCCGCAGGCCGGGCGCCAGCACCTTGGAGAACGAGCCCAGGTACAGGCAGCCGGCGGGATGGCGCGCCGTCAGCGGCGGCGGCGGCGGGCGGTCGAACCAGAGGTCGCCGTAGGGGTTGTCCTCGACGATCGGCAGGCCCAGCCGGGCCGCCGCCGCCGACAGGGCGGCGCGGCGCGCCTCGCTCATGGTGCGGCCGGTGGGGTTCTGGAAGTTGGGCAGCAGGTACAGGAAGCGCGCGCCGGCCGCCTTGGCCGCCAGGTCGTCGAGGTCCACGCCCTCGTCGTCGCTGGCCACCGGCACCACCTGCGGCTCCATCGGCGCGAAGGCCTGCAGCGCGCCCAGGTAGGTGGGCGTCTCCACCAGCACCCGCGAGCCGGCATCGACCAGCACCTTGGCGACCAGGTCCAGGCCCTGCTGCGAGCCAGTCGTGATGAGCACCTGGGCCGGATCGACCGGCCACGGCAGCGAGGCGGCGACCTGCTCGCGCAGCGGCCCGTAGCCTTCGCTGGCCGCGTACTGCAGCGCGGCCGGCCCGTCCCGCCGCAGCACGTCGGCGCTGGCGGCGGCGAACTCGGCGATCGGGAAGGTGGCCGGCGAGGGCAGGCCGCCGGCGAAGCTGATGATGCCGGGCCGTTCCGTGACCTTGAGGATCTCGCGGATGACGGAGGGGTTCATGCGCGTGGCGCGCGCGGCCAGCGTCCAGGGCATGGCGGGCAGGTCGTTCGGTTTCAAGCAGTCTCCTTGGATGGCGGGCGGTGGGTCGGATGCACCGGCATTTTCTTGCCCACGAACACGGTGGCGATGACGGCCAGGGCAAAGCCCAGGCTGGTGGCGTCCAGCCGTTCGCCCAGCAGCGGCACCGCGAACAGCATGGACAGGAACGGCTGGACCAGCTGGACCTGGCTGACCCGCACGGTACCGCCTTGCGAAAGCCCCCGGTACCAGGCGAAGAAGCCCAGCCACATCGAGAACACGGCGACGTAGCCGAACGCCCACCAGGCGGGCGCCGCGACCGGCGCCTGCGGACGGCTGAGCCAGGTCAGCGGCAGGGTGAGCGGCAGGGCGAGCACCAGCGCCCAGCAGATCACGTGCTCGGCGCGCATCGTCTGCGACAGCCGCGCGCCCCAGCCGTAGCCGACGGCGGCGCAGGCCGTGGCCGCCAGCAGCAGCAGGTCGGCCGGGTGCAGCAGCGTGCTGCCGCCGCTGCGCAGCAGCGCGAACGCCACCACCAGCAGGCTGCCGACGCCGGCACAGGCCCAGAAGCCGGCGCTGGGGCGCTGGCGGTGCAGCCAGGCGCCGACCGCCGCCGTGGCCAGCGGCAGCACGCCGATGATCACGGCGGCGTGCACCGCCTCGACGTAGCGCATCGCCACCGAGGTCAGGAGCGGGAAGCCGAACACCACGCCGGCGGCGGTGAGCGCCAGCGCCGGCCAGTCGCCCCGGCGTGGCAACGGCGCGCGGGTGGCCAGCAGGAAGGCGATGGACAGGCCGGCGGCGACCACTGCCCGCCCGAGCGCGATGAAGACGCCGGACAGCTGCGGCGCGGCCGGCGTGCCGACCGCCAGCCGCGTCATCGGCAGCGTGAGGGCGAAGATCGCCACCCCCAGCAGCCCGAGCCACAGGCCGCGCAGCTCGCGCGCCTGCAGGCGCGGGGCCGCCCGCCCCGCGGCGCCGGGCGACGGGGCGCCCGCGAGGGTCGCCGGGGGTGCGTGTTGTGTCGTCATGGCGATCACTGTAAGCTTGCCTGGCAGTACACCACCGATACAGTTGGCCAGATCACTCTGCACGCTGTATCGGTCGTGCCGGCAATACACAGGAGCCGCTTCCATGTTGATGAAGGCCTCGTCGCAATCCCTCACCGAGCAGCTGTCCAGCCGCTTCGCCCAGCGCATCCGGGACCGGCTGCTGGCGCCCGGCGCGCGCCTGCCGTCGGTGCGCCAGTGCGCGCAGCAGCAGGGCGTGAGTCCGTCCACCGTGGTCGCCGCCTACGACCAGTTGCTGGCCCAGGGCCTGGTGGAGGCGCGCAAGAACCGCGGCTTCTTCGTGCGCGAGATGCCGCACGACGTGGCGACCGCACCGGCCGCGCACGGGGCGGGGCCGGGCCGGCCCGACGCCTGGGCCACGGCGACCGGCTACACCAGCGGCGCGCGGCCGTACGCGCCGATCGACGCGTCCACCCTGATCCGCGGCATGTTCCACCAGGTCAGCGCCAAGCCGCAGCCCGGCATGGGCGTGTTCCCGCCGGACTGGCTGGAGTCGACCTTCATGCCGGCGGCGGTGCGCAAGGTGACCGGCACGCGGGCGCTGAACGACGTCTCGCTGCAGTACGGCGAGCCGCTGGGCGACGCCGGGTTGCGCCGCGCGCTGTCGAAGAAGCTCGCGGCCCTGAACGTGCATGCCGGCCCCGACAACATCATCACCACCATCGGCGCCACCCATGCGCTGGACATCGTCAGCCGCGCGCTGCTGCGGCCGGGCGACCCGGTGATGGTGGAGGAGCCGGGCTGGGCGGTGGAATTCGCGCGCCTGACCGCGCTGGGCATGCGGCTGCTGCCGGTGCCGCGGCGCGCCGACGGCCCCGACCTGGAGGTGATGGCGCGCTACTGCGAGGTGCACCGTCCCAAGCTGTACGTCAGCGTGAGCGTGTTCCACAACCCGACCGGCTACTGCCTGTCGCCGGGTAGCGCGCACCGCATCCTGCAGCTGGCCAACCAGCACGACTTCCACATCGTCGAGGACGACACCTACAGCCACATCGCGCCCGAGCACGCCACCCGCCTGTGCGCGCTGGACGGGCTGCAGCGCACCATCCACGTGAGCGGCTTCGCCAAGGTCCTGGCGCCGAACTGGCGGGTGGGCTTCCTGGCCGCCCATCCCGGCCTGATCGAGCGCCTGCTGGACACCAAGCTGCTGGGCACGCTGACCACCCCGGCCCTGCTGGAGCGGGCGCTGGCCCTGTGCATCGAGCAGGGCCAGCTGCGCCGGCATGCCGAGCGCATCCGCACCCGGCTGGACGCGGCGCGCGCCCGCAGCGTGCGGCTGGCGCTGGGCGCGGGCTGCCGCTTCGCGGCCGAGCCGGCGGGGCTGTTCGGCTGGGTCGACACCGGCGTGGACACCGATGCCCTGGCGCAGCGCATGCTCGACGCCGGCTACCTGCTGGCGCCGGGCGCCCTGTTCCACGCCGAACGCAAGCCGAGCACGCTGATGCGCATCAACTTCGCCACGACACAGGACGCCGCGTTCTGGAAGACCTACGTGCAGCTGGTGCGCGCCATGTGAGGCGCGCCGGCGGCGCTAGAGCATCGCGTCGGGGGCGAACGGCGCCACCAGGTCGACCAGGAAGCGGCGCTTGAAGTCGGCCTCGGGTTCGCCGGATGTATCGGGATAGTCGGCGCCGGGCGGCGCGCGCCAGCGCAGGCCGTCGCCCGCCAGCTCCACCCGGTAGGCGTTGCGCGCGAAGCTGGCCTC
This sequence comes from Ramlibacter pinisoli, assembly GCF_009758015.1. NCBI lineage: Bacteria > Pseudomonadati > Pseudomonadota > Betaproteobacteria > Burkholderiales > Comamonadaceae > Ramlibacter > Ramlibacter pinisoli. The sequence goes on along the minus strand of NZ_WSEL01000006.1, from coordinate 6,969 downwards.
GATCAGCCGGGCGGCGGCCTCGGCGATCGCCGGGCTGCGCACCAGCAGCGCGATCTCGCTGTTCTTGCGTTGCGAGCGCAGGTCGAGGTTCATGGAGCCGATCACGGCCAGGCGACGGTCGATCACCACCGCCTTGGAATGCAGGCTGGCCCGGGAGGTGCCGCTCTTGGATCCGCCCGCCGCGCTGCCCAGCCCGACGCCCGAGCCCCCGCGGCCGCCCCCGGACAGGTCGGCCCCCTGGGGATCGGAGCGCATCTCGTGCAGTTCCACCCCCATGGCCAGCAGCTCGCGCCGGTAGCGCCGGTAGCCGGCATGCGCGGCCGGCGCGTCGTTGGAGGCCAGCGAGTTGGTCAGCACCCGGACGGCCACGCCGCGCTGGCGCAACTCGGCGAACACCCGCATCATCTCGGCCCCCGGCACGAAATAGGGCGAGATGACCAGCAGGTCGCGGCGGGCGCCCTGCATCAGCTGCAGCAGGCCGTCGACCACGGTCTCGCCCGCATTGGCCTCGTCGTCGCCGGGGCCGATCTTGCCCGGCTCGTCCGCCAGCAAGGCGGCCGGCGCCCAGGTGAGCGGCACCTTGGCCAGGTCCAGGGGCGGGCGTTGCGCCGACACCACCGCCGTCGGCGTGACGTTGGGCAGCACTGCCGCCGGCCGCAGCGCGACCGATGCCGCCGCGCCGGGATCCGCCGGTGCCGATGACGGCGCGGCCGCGCCGGTGACCGGCGGCCGCGGCTTCTCGCCGCCGGCGCGCAGCCGCTCCACCTCGTCCGCCGAGAGCAGCGCCTGGACCGGGTAGGCCAGCTCGTCGTTCCAGTAGCGGTCGAAGCTGGCCGACATCTGGCGCACGATGGGCCCGGCCGCCAGCACGTCGAGGTCGACGAAGGTGCTCTTGTCGTCGCCGCCGAAATAGGCGTCGCCCAGGTTGCGGCCGCCCGTGATGCCCCAGGCGTTGTCGGCGATGAACTGCTTGTTGTGCATGCGCTTCTGGATCCGGTCGACCTCGTGCAGCGAGCCGAAGATGCGCCCCACCAGCGATTTGCGCGAGCCCGCCAGCGGGTTGAACAGGCGCAGCTCGACGCCCGGCTCGAACGCCAGCCGCAGCACCTGCGCGTCCTCGCCGACGGTGTTGAAGTCGTCCAGCAGCACCCGCACCCGCACGCCCCGGCGCGCCGCCGCCCGCACATGCTCGAGCAGCACCTCGGTGCTGGCGTCGGCGTGGATGGCGTAGTACTGCAGGTCCAGCGTCCGCTGGGCGGCATCGGCCAGGGCCACGCGGCTGGCGAAGGCGGCATCGACGCTGTCGAGCAGGGTGAAGGCGGAGTCGCTGCGGGTGCGGGCCTGGGCATGGCGGCTGTCGACCAGCCGGCCGAGCGCCGTGGCCTGCGGCTCGGCCCAGGCGTGGCTGGCAGGCCGCGGTTGCTGGGCCGGCACGCTGGCGCAACCGGCGGCCCAGGTCGCCAGCAGCAGCATCAGCAGGACGCGGGCGAGGAAGGAGCGGGAGTGCGCGATGGCGCCGACCGGGGGGAGGTGAAACGGCACGACCATGGCCAGCCCACTGTAGCCCCGGGCCCGGCAGCACGGGGCCCGTGCAAGGTCAGCCTTGACCGCCTCTTGCCGACGGCGCAGCCCTACAGGCCGCCCAGGGCTTCCCAGCGCTCCAGGGCGGCCAGCAGCTCGTCGTCGATGGCGGCGTTGCGCGTGCCCAGTTGGGCGGCGCGGGCGGCGTCGCGGACATACAGCGTGCCGTCGGCCAGCTCGGCCTGCAGCGCCGCCTGTTCCGCTTCCAGGGCCTGGATGCGGGCGGGCAGCGCGTCGAGTTCGCGCTGCTCCTTGTAGCTCAGCTTGCGGCGCGCGACGGCGGCGGCCGCCGGCGTGGCGGCAGGAGCCGGCGCCGCCGCCGGCCGCGCAGGGGCTGCTGGCGTGGCGGCGGCCGCGGCGATCGCACGGGCGCGCTGCGATTGCACCAGCCAGTCCTCCACCCCGCCCTCGTATTCGCGCCAGCGGCCCTCGCCCTCGTAGGCGATGGTGCTGGTGACGACGTTGTCCAGGAAGGCGCGGTCGTGGCTGACGAGGAACACCGTGCCCTCGTAGTCCTGCAGCAGGTCCTCCAGCAGTTCGAGCGTGTCGATGTCGAGGTCGTTGGTCGGCTCGTCGAGCACCAGCACGTTGGCCGGCCGCGCGAACAGGCGCGCCAGCAGCAGGCGGTTGCGCTCGCCGCCGGACAGCGACCGCACCGGCGAGTTGGCGCGGGCCGGCGAGAACAGGAAGTCGCCCAGGTAGCTCTTGACGTGCTTGCGCTGGTTGCCGATCTCGATCCATTCGCTGCCGGGGCTGATGAAGTCCTCCAGCGTCGCGTCGAGGTCGAGCGCGTCGCGCATCTGGTCGAAATAGGCCACCTGCAGGTTGGCGCCCTGGCGCACGCGGCCGCTGTCGGGCGCGAGCTCGCCCAGGATCAGCTTCAGCAGCGTGGTCTTGCCGGCGCCGTTCGGGCCGACCAGGCCGACCTTGTCGCCGCGCAGCAGCGTGGCGGTGAAGCGGCTGACGACCGTGCGCTCGCCGAAGGCCTTGCTCACGTTCTCCAGCTCGGCGACCAGCTTGCCGCTGGGTGCGCCGCTTGCCACCTCCATGCGCACCCGGCCGACGGCCTCGCGCCGGCTGGCGCGCTGCTCGCGCAGGTGCTGGAGCCGGTTGATGCGGCCCTGGGCGCGGGTGCGGCGCGCCTCGACGCCCTTGCGGATCCACACCTCCTCCTGGGCCAGCAGCTTGTCGGCCTTGGCGGTGATGATGGCCTCCTGGGCCAGCTGCTCCTCCTTGAGCACCTGGTAGCGCGAGAAGTTGCCGGGGTAGGACCGCAGCCGGCCGCGATCGAGTTCGACGATGCGGGTGGCCACCCGGTCGAGGAAGGTGCGGTCGTGCGTGATGGTGACCACGCTGCCCTTGAAGTCGACCAGCAGGCCTTCGAGCCATTCGATCGAATCGAGGTCGAGGTGGTTGGTCGGCTCGTCCAGCAGCAGGACGTCGGGGCGGGTGACGAGCGCCTGGGCCAGCGCGACCCGCTTGCGCGTGCCCCCCGAGAGGGCGCCGATGCGCGCTTGCGGTTCCAGGTGCAGCCGCTGCAGCGTCTCCTGCACGCGCTGCTCCCAGTTCCAGCCGTCCTCGGCCTCGATGCGGGCCTGCAGGGCGTCGAGGTCGCCCTCGCCGTGCGAGTAGTGCTCGATGTCGGCCAGCACCGGGGCCAGCCCGGCGCGCACCGCCTCGAACACGGTGGCCTCGGGCTCCAGCGTGGGCTCCTGGGCCACGTGCGCGATGCGCAGGCCCTGCTGGAACTGCAGCGTGCCGTCGTCGACCCGCTCGAAGCCCGCCAGGATCTTCAGCAGCGAGGACTTGCCGGCGCCGTTGCGGCCGATCAGGCCGATGCGTTCGGTGGACTCGACCGCCAGTTCGGCATGGTCGAGGAGCGGGACGTGGCCGTAGGCGAGCTGGGCGTCGGCGAGGGTGATGAGGGCCATGGAGCGCGCGATTATGGGTGCAGGACCGCCGGGCGATTTGCGCTGGCTCGACCGTGCTCGATATAGTGGGCCGCCAAGGAGGTCGCCGTGCAGCTACAGGTCAATGGCCGGAGCGTCGAGGTGGAGGCGGAGCCGCAGATGCCGCTGCTGTGGGTCCTGCGCGACCTGCTCGGGCTCACCGGCACCAAGTACGGCTGCGGGGTGGCCGCCTGCGGGGCCTGCACGGTACGCGTCGACGGGGCGGCGGTGCGCTCGTGCGTGCTGCCGGCCGCGGCGGCCGCGGGCAAGCGCATCGTCACCATCGAGGGGCTGGGCAGCCCGGGCGCGCCGCACAAGCTGCAGGCGGCGTGGATCGCCGAGCAGGTGCCGCAGTGCGGCTACTGCCAGAGCGGCATGCTGCTGGCGGCCGCGGCGCTGCTGGAGCGCAAGCCCAAGCCCACCGACGCCGACATCGACGCCGCGATCACCAACCTGTGCCGATGCGGCACGTACCAGCGTGTGCGCGCCGCCATCAAGCGGGCCGCCGGGGTCGCCGGTTGAAGCGGCGCACCCTGCTGCTGGCCGGGACCGCGGGCGCCGGAGCGCTGCTGGTGGGCTGGCTGGCGCTGCCGCAGCGGTCCCGCCTCGGCTCCCGGGCGCTGCTGCCGGCGGGCGAGGGCGAGGTGGCGCTGAACGGCTGGATCAAGGTGGGTGCCGACGGCAGCATCGTGCTGGCGATGCCGCGCAGCGAGATGGGTCAGGGCGTGTACACGGCGCTGCCGATGCTGGCGGCCGAGGAGCTCGACGTGCCGCTGTCCGCCGTGCGCATCGAGCGCGCCGGCACCGACGCCATCTACGGCAACGTGGCGTCCTGGGTGACCGGGCTGCCGTTCCATCCGCAGGAAGGCGAGCGCGAGGATGGCTTCGGCCGCGTGAAGGCGGCTCGCTGGGTGGTCGGCAAGGTCGCCCGCGAGCTGGGCATCAACGCCACCGGCGGCTCCACCAGCGTGGCAGACGCCTGGGAGGTGGTGCGCACGGCGGCGGCGACGGCGCGTGCCACGCTGCTGGGCGCGGCGGCGCTGCAGTGGCGCCTGCCGGTGGACGAACTCAGCGTCGCGGGCGGCGTCGTGTCGCATCCCTCGGGCCGGTCGGCGCGCTATGCGGACCTTGCAGCCCGGGCGGCGGCGACACCGCCGGGAACGGTGCAGCTGAAGGCGCCCCAGGACTGGCGGCTGATCGGGAAGGCCGTGCCGCGGCTGGACATCCCGGGCAAGGTCGACGGCCGGGCGACGTTCGGCATCGACGTGCGGCTGCCCGGTCTGAAATACGCCGCGATCCGGCTGTGCCCGCTGCTGGGGGGCCAGCCGGGACGCATCGACGCGGGCCGCGCCCTGGCCCTGCCGGGCGCCGAGCGGCTGGTGCTGCTGCCGGCGCTGGCTGGCTCGACGGCCGGCTTCGCCGTGCTCGGGCGCACGTCCTGGCATGCGCTGCGGGCCGCGGCCGCGGTGGATGTCGACTGGCACGCGCCTCCCGGCCCGGCCCTGAACACCGACGCGATCTCTCAGGCGCTCGAAGAGGCGGTGCGCGGCGGCGACGGCTTTGTCTTCCATGAGACGGGCGATGTCGACGCGGCCGCGGCCGAGGACACGCAGGTGGTGGAGGGCTGGTACCGGGCGCCCTATCTCGCGCACGCGACGATGGAGCCGATGAACTGCACGGCGCGCGTCCGCACCGGGACGGTCGAGGTCTGGGTGCCCACGCAGGTGCCATCGCTGGCGCGCGACGTGGCGGCGCGGGTGGCGGGTGTGCCGGCCGACGCGGTGACGGTGCACGTGCCGCTACTGGGCGGCGGGTTCGGCCGGCGGCTGGAGGTGGACTATGTCGCGCAGGCGGTGCGCGTCGCGATGGATGCAGGCGGCGCGCCGGTGCAACTGCTGTGGTCGCGCGAGGAGGACACCACCCACGACTTCTACCGGCCGATGCAGGTGGCGCGGTTGCGGGCCGTCCTCGGCCCTGGCGGCCGGGTCGACAGCCTGGCGATCACGTCGGCGGGCGACGCGGTGGCGCCGCGCTGGATGCAGCGGGCCGTGCCGGCCCTGGCTCCGCCGGTCGACCTGCCCGACAAGACCACGGCCGAGGGCCTGTTCGACCTGCCATATGCCATCGCCAACCAGCGCATGGCGCATGTGGCCACCCGCTCGGGCGTGCCGGTGGGCTACTGGCGCTCGGTGGGCCACTCGCACAACGCCTTCTTCTCCGAGGGATTCGTCGACGAGCTGGCCGCCGCCGGGCGTGTCGACCCGGTGGAATTCCGGCGTCGCCTCCTGAAGGGGGAGGCGCGCCACCTGGCGGTGCTCGAGCTGGCGGCGCGCCGGGGCGGCTGGGGCCAGCCGCTGCCGCCCGGCCGGGCCCGGGGCGTGGCGCTGCACGAATCGTTCGGGACCATCGTGGCCCAGGTGGTGGAGGTGTCGCTGGAGCAAGGCGCGCCGCGCGTGCACCGGGTGGTCTGCGCGCTCGACTGTGGGATGGTGGTGAACCCCGGCATCGTGGCGCAGCAGATGGAAGGGGCCGTGGTGTTCGCCCTCACGGCCGCGCTCCACGGCGGCATCGACATCCGTGGCGGCCGGGTGGTCCAGCGCAACTTCACGGACGCGCCACTCGTGACGGCAGCCCGTGCGCCCCGGGTGGAGACTTGGATCGTGCCGAGCCAGCGGCCGCCCTCCGGTGTGGGCGAGTCGGGCGTGCCGCCCCTGGCGCCCGCCGTGGCGAATGCCCTGTTCAGCCTCACGGGCCAGCGGCTGCGATCGCTGCCACTCAGGCTGGAGTGACGCCGTCACCCTCGACTGCCATCACTGGGCCTTTGCCGCGTTGGTAAGGAGTTGCGACGGCGCCTTGAAGGCCGGTGCTGTGTGGTGCTATAGTCGAGGGCTCGGCTGAAAACGGCAACGCGCAAGCGGCACCGGAGGCGGCCAAGGAAGAGAACAACAACAAGCGAGTCGATTGCTTGATCCGGATGAAAAATCCGGTATAGAATCTAAGGCTCCGCTGACGACGGGATCTTCGAGGCTGGCAGTGCCGGCAACGAGATCAAAAAGAAGTCAGCAAAAACCTCGAAGTTGACTGGAGCTGAAAAGTTCTGCCATAATCGAGGGCTTCGCTGGAAACGAATTCGAAGCCTTCGCGGCAACGCGAAGGCAGAGAAAAAAGAAAGTGAAGATTGACGGACGACTCGAAAGTCTGTCATAATCGAAGGCTCCGCTGATCGCAGCGGTAGCGAGCAAAACGAAGCGCAGATGCAGTAGCAGATGGCGCGGCGGGTTGCGAAAGATGGTTCGTTAACAATATACAGCCGATAAGCGTGGGCGTTTGATGGCGATTGCCAAGTTCTTCGGAACTGGGTCCGCAAGGACCCAAACAAACGCTCATGAGAATAGAAGTGAAGTTCACTTCAATTCCGTTTTAATGAGTGGCCTCGAAA